>JAAYCB010000397.1 GCA_012744395.1 Pirellulaceae bacterium | reverse complement strand
TCTTCGAGGATGTGGTCGCGTTCGTCTCCATCTACAACCAGGCGCTGACGAACACGTGGGGCTTCGTGCCGATGAGCGAGGCCGAGGTCCGCCACCAGGCCAAGGGCCTGAAGCACCTGATCGTCCCCGAACTGTCCGTCGGCGCCGAAGTCGACGGCAGGATGATCGGCGCCTGCTTCGCCCTGTTGGACTACAATCCGCGGATCAAAGAGATCGACGGGCGGCTGTTTCCGTTCGGTTTCGTGAAGCTGTTGCGGAACAAGAAGGCGATCAAACGGCTGCGGCTGATCAGCACCAACGTGATTCCCGAGTATCAACTGCACGGGATCGGGCTGGTGATGATGAGCGGGATCGTGCCGCGGGCGATCGAGTGGGGCATGGAAGAAGCCGAGTTCTCCTGGGTCCTGGAAACGAATACGTTCTCGCGGGGCAGCCTGGAAAAAGGGGGCGCCGAGAGGACGAAGACCTATCGCATCTATGACTGGTTCGGGAGGTGAACCGCGGATCGGCCTGGCGCTCGCGGAGACTGCCCGAAGATGCGCGGCGGAATCCGTTGTCCGGCAAGGCGAGCAGCGCGCCCCGCTGCGAGGCGGAGCGGCCCCTCGGGCCCCCCGCGCCAACCAGAATGGGATACATTGCCAATGCGTGAAGTGGTGATCACTGGGCTCGGGCTGGTCAGCCCGATCGGCGTCGAGAACGCCGATTTCTTCCGCGCCCTGTGCGAAGGGCGAAGCGGCGTCGGCGTGCTCGACGAGCTGCGCGAGACGCCGCTCGCCAGCCGGATTGGCGCCCGGGTGGGCGAGTTCAACGCCAAGGAACACGTCAAGCCCCGCAAGAACATCAAGGTCATGAGCCATGACATCCAGATGGGCTTCGTCGCCGCGGACAGGGCCTGGATCGATTCCGGCGCAAGGGACGGCGCCATCGACCCGGAACGCCTCGGCGTCGTGTTTGGAGCCGACCTGATCGCCGTCGATCTCGTCGAGCTGGAGCGAGCCTACAGGCGATGCGCGCCGGAGGGTGTTTTCGACGGAGCGCTCTGGGGGCCGGCCGCGATGGACGAGATGTTCCCCCTCTGGATGCTCAAGTATTTGCCCAACATGCCGGCCTGCCACGTGGGGATCGGGCGCGACGGGCGCGGCCCGAACAACTCGGTGACCGTCGAGCGGGCCTCGGGGTTGACCGCCCTGGCCGAGGCGGTCCGCGTCATCCAGCGCGGCCAGGCCGACGCGATGATCGCCGGCTGCACCAGTTCGCGAATCCATCCCCAGGTCTGGGCAAAGGAAGACGCCTACCCGCTCTCGCGAAGAGTCGACGATCCGGCCGCCGCCTGCCGGCCGTTCGACGCCGATCGCGACGGCACCGTCCATGGCGAGGGCGCCGCGGCGGTCGTTCTCGAAGAGCGGACCTTGGCGTTGCGGCGCGGGGCCCGGCCCCTGGCCACCGTCTGCGGACTGGCCGCAACCTACCAGCCGCGGCTGCCTGGCCAGCCGCCGCGCCCCGAGGCGATTTGCCGGGCGATCCGCGGCGCCTTGGCCGACGCCCGCACGGCACCGGACAAGATCGGCCACGTCAACGCCGATGGGATGGGCACGGTCGACGACGACCGAGCCGAGGCCGCCGCGATCCGCGAGGTCCTCGGCGACGTGCCCGTCACGGCCCCCAAGGGCAATTTCGGCAATCTCGGCGCTGGTGCCGGGCTCGTCGAACTGGCGGCGAGCCTGCTGGGACTGCAAAACGGTGTCGTCCCCCCGACACGAAACTATCAGACCCCCGACCCCCAATGCCCCATCAACGTCGTCCGCGATCGGCCGCTGGAAGGCGCGCCGGCCACCGCCCTGGTCCTCAACCAGTCCCGCATGGGGCATTCGGTGGCCGTGATCCTCGCCAAAGCGTAAGGTACGGTTAAGGAACGGATCTCCTGGTTTTCACGGGCGACACGTTCCGACCAACGATGACTGCCGACTATCGGGCCTGGGCCCACCAGGTTCGCCAACTCGACGAGGCGCTTGCCCGGCTGAAACCGGCCGCCGCCCACCTCGGGATCCCCTCCCCGGCGGCGACCCAGTGGTTCCAACTGCTCGACCACAAGCTCCTCCCCCAACTCCAAGCCAACCCGGTTCTTGTCGTCGCCGTCGTGGGGGGAACCAACATCGGCAAATCGGTCCTGTTCAATCAACTGGCGGGCGAGTTGGCCAGCGCGGTCAGCCCCCTGGCCGCGGGCACCAAGCACCCCGTCTGCCTCGTGCCGCGGGGCAGCGTCGATGCCGGCCCGCTCGCGCGGCTGTTTGAAGGATTCGTGCTCAAACCGTGGCGATCCGCCGAGGATCCGCTCGAAGAGTCCGAGGAGGATCGGCTGTTCTGGCGCGTGGGGGCCCATGTCCCACCGAGACTCCTGCTCATCGACGCGCCCGACGTGGATTCCGACGCGGTGGTCAACTGGCGTCGGGCCCGGGCGATCCGCGAGTCGGCCGACGTGCTGATCGCGGTCCTGACCCAGCAGAAGTATAACGACGCGGCGGTCAAGCAGTTTTTTCGCGAGGCCGCCGAAGCCGACAAGCCGGTGATCGTGATCTTCAACCAGTGCGATCTGAAGGCCGACCGCGCCTATTGGCCGCAGTGGCTCCAGACCTTTTGCACCGAGACGGGCGCATCGCCCGAACTGGTCTACGTGGCCCCGCACGATCGGCGGGCGGCCGAGTCGCGGCGGTTGCCGGTTTACGCGGTCGGTCCGGACGGCCGCGGCGAACCGGAGACCGCCGGCAATCTCCGCGAGCAGCTGGCGGCGCTGCACTTCGACGCGATCAAGATCCGCACGTTTCGCGGCGCGCTGCGCCGCGTGCTCGACCCCGACTCCGGATTGCCGGCCTATCTTGCCCGGCTCAGGGGCGCGGCGGGCGAATTTTCCGCCGCGGCGGAGACGCTCTCCGCCGCCGAAATGGCCCGCGTTGTCTGGCCGAACCTGCCCGCAAGCGTGCTCGTCGACGAAATCCGCGCCTGGTGGGACGCCAGCCGCAGCACCTGGTCTCGTGGAATTCACGGCTTCTACCGCGCTGTGGGCCGGCAGGTGATCCGCCCGGTCCGAGCCGTCTGGTCGATGGGCCGGCCGGATGCCGATCCGCTCGATTCGTTCCGCCAGAAGGAACGCGGAGCGATCGTGCTCGCCGTGGAGAAGATCCTCGATGAGTTGGAGCGGTTGACGAAGATCGGCAACGATACGCTGCGCCCCCGGCTGCTGGCGATGCTTGGCGGAAACGCGCGGCAGCGGCTTCTCGAGCGGGTCCGCCTGGCCCACGAAGCGCTGCCCGCCGTGGACGAGGATTATCGCCAGTTCCTCGCGCAGCAGCTCGATGCGTGGAGGGGGGGCAACCCGCGGGTGGTGAAGTTCTTGCGCTCAATCGACCACGTGGCCGCCTTGGCGCGGCCGGCGATCAGCGTTACGTTGGCGGTGAGCGGATTTGTCCTGGCCGGCGACCTGGTCGGCCAGGCGGCGGTGCACGCCGCCAGCCACACGGCCACCGAGCTGGCAACCGAGGCGGCGATCGCCGGGGGGATTGCCGGCGGAGGCGAGGCGGTCGTCAGCGGCGCCGGCGAAGGGGTGCGGCAGGCGGCCGGCCGCCTGTTCGCCCGGCTCCAGGCCCGCTATGCCGAACGCCGAGCACAATGGCTGGCGGCCTGGCTGGAGAGGGAACTGCTTGGGGACCTGCTCGAAGACCTCCGCCGCGGCGCGTTGACCCCCCGCGGCGAAGCCTTTCTCGCCGTCGAGCAAGCGCTGGCGGCCATCCACGCGGGCGAATCGGCATACCGCTGACGGGGGCGGCAACCGACGCCGGAGATGTCACCGCTTGGCCGTCTTTTTCGGGATCAACTCCCAACCGAGACGTTCCATGATCATCCGCACGACAACCGCGACCGTCTGCTCGAACCGCTTCTTCCGTTGCGGGTCTCCGGCGGAGAGGAAGGCCTGAACATCAGGCAGGGCCTCCAGGTCTCGGACGACCGCCGCCACAGGCGCCTTCTTGTCATAGGTCTCGGAATCCTCCATGCGTCGCTGCGGTTCTTCGCGGTTGAAGAAAGCGAGCAAGGCGTCAAAGGGCTGCTCGGGATCATCCAGTACGTCGGAGAGCCGCTTGCCTTGACGATCCTTGAGAAACTCCTGGCGGGTCACATGCACGACAACCATCGTTCGGGTCCCCTTGATTTAATCACGCCTCCTCCATGCCAATCTGCTGGAGCAATCAGGTCTCTGCGGCCCCCCTCAGCAGGCGCACCTCGGGGATCGCGGTCAGAAGTCGCTCAAGACTGTTCTGGGTCATCTGGAAGTTATAGAGCACGGAAAACGTGCATAACGAAGAACGGGAGTCCTCGTCGAGCGATTCGCTGGTTTTGAACACGAAGGAATGACTGAGCCGATGGAGGAGCCAATCGGCATTCTTGATGCCCTCGACGCTCACCCGGCAGTCGCGTCCCTTGGGGCTGACCCAAACATTAAAAGTATCCATAGATCACCCTCGTACGAGCTTTCCGATTGCCGCGGGAGGGCACCGGCCGCCGCCGGAGCCTTCGGAAGGCGGGGTCAGCCCTTGCCGTAGGTCTTTCTGATTTGCACCTTCAATTGGTCGACCACCTGCTTGACGCCGTCGACGCCGGAGGCCGCCCGCAAGACGGCACGTCGTTGATTGTCGCGTTGCAGCATGCCCGAAAGCGTCACCTGCCCGTTGCGGACCGTGGCGGCAATCGAGCACCCAGACCCCAGGCCGGCCCTCACCAGCCGCTGATTGACTTTCTTCTGGAGCACCTTGTCCGGTATGCCTTGTTTTCCCAACACGGTCTCAGCTCCAGGTTTCTTGCGGTGATCAACAGGCTTGACTTCGAGTTCGTCACCAGGCCTCCGCGTTAAACGCTTTCGGCCCGTTCTCTGACCGAGCGGAACGGCATTCCGTCGACAAGTTCGTATCTCTCCGCGCGGAGGAACCAGAACGCCAGTCCTCCGGTATTGTGATAGGCGCCGGGGGTTCTGGTGCCCTTGGTGACGTGGACGCGGACGCCAAGCGACCCCTTCTTGCCGGTCTTCTTCCACCCGCGCTGCTCCATGATGATGCGAACAAGCACGCCCACGGCTTGTCGCAGACGCTTCGTTCGCGGAGGGTCTTTCGATGCCAGGAAGTCGTCGACCGCCGGCTGCAACTCGAGCTCGCGAACGACCCCGGCGAGAGCCGGCCGATCATGATGGACTTCCGCTTCCTCCATGCGGCGCTGCCGCTCGGCGTCGTTGAAAAAGTCGAGGACTTCATCAAACGGCTGCTCGGGATCATCGAGGACATCGGCGAAGGTTCTTCCCTGCCGGTCGCCGAGAAATTCCCGCCGTGTGACACGCACAATCGGGGCCATGGGTACTGTCCTTGAAATGGGGGAGCCGGTCTTCGGTTTGTGGAGGTTCACAAATTGCACCTGCAAGTATTGTATCTGCAAATTGCGAATGTGCAAGTCCGGATTTCTGGCACGATGGGGATTTGCCCGCGGCAGGGAAGTGCCGGGCGACCCCCTCTGAAGTGGGGCGATTCGCCGTGGCGATCGTTTCACCGCTCCTGCGGCCCGTTTTCCTGCGCGGCGGAAGCGTGCAGCTCGGCCAGGTGCGCGTTGACCCGTTTCCGGTACGTCCGGCCGGCGGCCGTGAACGGCTGCACGAGGTTGTAATAGCCGATGTAGAACAGGGCGGCCAGGCCGTCGCAGATGCCGATCTTCTTCCCCTCCTCGTAGGTCCGGCCGTAGTAGGAGATCGGCACTTCGTAGGTCCGCGCGGCCGTCTTGCAGATCATCGCCGTGATCTCGACCTCCATGCCGAATCCGCTGCTGGTCAGCTCGAGCGGCTTGATCACCCCGGCACGAAACGCCTTGTAGCAGGTTTCGATGTCGGTCATGTTGCGGTTGGTCAGCAGGTTGGAGACGAAGGTCAAAAAGCGGTTGGCCAGATAGTGGTAGAAGTACAGCACGCGGGCAGCGCGGCGGACCATGAAGCGGCTCCCGTAGACCACGTCGGCCTTGCCTTCGACGATCGGCGCAATCAACTCGGGGATCTCCGCCGGATCGTACTCCAGGTCGGCGTCCTGGATGATGATCAACTCGCCGGTCGCCTCCTGGAGGGCGCGGGCGATGGCCGCGGTCTTCCCCCGGTTGCGATCGAGGCGGACGAGCCGCACCCGGCGGTCCTCCGACGCAATCCGCTCGACGATTGCCGCGCTGCGGTCGCGGGAGCCGTCGTCGACGACCAGGACCTCCTTCAGGACGACCGGCAGCCGGAGGACCTTGGCAAGAATCTCCGCGACGGTCCGCTCTTCGTTGTAGACCGGCATCAGGACGGAGAGGCCTTGCGGTTGGGACTTGTTCATCGGAGCGGCGGGAGGGAGTCCCCGCGCGTGGCTGGAAGGAGATGCGACGTCTGGCCTCGGGCCAGGGAGCGTCGCCGGTCATGGAAATGCGGAAGCAGGGCCGCGCCGGCCGCTAGGGGAAACGTTCAGAACGGGTTGCGGGGCAAATCGCGGAGGTATCGGGGCGAGAGCTTCGGGGGGAGCGGCTGCCGATACGTCTCGGCCCATTGCTCGCGCTCCTCGTCCGTCGCGTAGTAGCGGAGCCAGACTTCCGGGTCGCCGCCGGCGTGGGAGCAGTCCCAGTGGAGGTAGTTGCCGGAAAGCTCGATCTTCTTCTCCCGCGCCGGCAGGATGTCGCGATAGATCACGCAGTACAGCTCCAGGTCGGACAGGTGGTCCGTGAAGTCCAGCACGATCTGCTTCTCGTAAAGCTGCTCGATCACGTCCCAGAGGATCTTGTGCAGGTCGTCTGGAGCGAGGGCCGCGGGTTTCGGCGGCCGCAGCTCCGGATCGAACCAGCGGTAGATCGGCAGCACCGGCGCTCGCTCCCACGCCAGCATCGAGGCGAGGAATTCGTTCTCCACCGAGAGCGACAAGTGCCGGACGTCGACCCGGCTGATGGATTCGTCGTAGAACGGTTCCAGCTCGTCGCGGAGCTGAGCGTTGCGGAGCAGTTCCTCGACCTCGTCGGACGTCGGATGACGCGAATCGACCATCGAATGGCACGCCTTGTCTTATGTCACCAGTAGCCTGAACCGCCCTCCGGGCGGCGCTGCGGCGCTGCCCACATTCTTCGACTTTAACAAGATTCGAAAAACCTTCAAGGAGTTTTGCCGCGGGCGGACCGGTCAAACGCAATCTGTGTCTGCCAAAGGCGATACGACCCAAAATCTCTGCCAGGCAAAGCCTCTGTAATCGCTATAAACCCCCTGGGCGGCGGGCCGACCTTTCGCGGCTGGCAATTCTCGCTAAAGTTCGGGCCGCGCTGCAACGCCGCAGGCGGGGGCGGCCGCCGCTGCCGCAGCCGGCGATTGCCCCGCGGCCTGCGGCTTGAAGGTCTGCCGCGCCGGTGGAGGCCCCCCCCATCTTTCCCGGCAGACCCGCTCTGGCAGCCGCTCGTCAACGGCGGACCGCCGCTCAGTGCTGGTGGTCGTGTCCCAGATGCCTGGCGGCCTCGGGCCCGTGGTCGTGGCTGTCGACCGCGGCCGCACCGGCCGGGCCATGGGGATGCCCGTGGCTCCCCTGTTCCACGACGCCGATCAGCACCGCGATTGCCAGGCCGGTGAGCAGTGCCGCGGAGAGCGCGCCTCGATCGTGCGCGTGGAAGTGGAGCTCCGGCAGCAGGTCGCTCGAGGCGATGCAAAGGAAATTCCCGGCGGAGAACGCCAGGGCGTAGGCGAGGAGATTGCCTTCGCCGTGGGCGCGGCCCATACCCACGTAGAACAGCAGCACGCCGAGAGGGATCATCAGCGCGAACAGGCCGTTGACGATGTGGCGGGCCATGGTCGACCAGCCGCCGAGGGTCATCAGCGTGCTGATCGTCATCGCGTCGAAGGGCTTGTGCAGGAAGATCACCAGAAATGTGCCCAGTCCGGCCAGGGCTCCCGCCGCGCCGGCGTGCGATTCGGCCTCGACGGACGCGGCCAGCGCAATGCCGTTGAACACCGTGTGCAGCGTGAGTCCGACGGCCGCGCCGCTCCAGGTCAGCGCGTGGGCATCGCTGCGGACGTGGGGGCAGGCCTCGGCCTGGTGGCCGTAGAGCGAGTCCTTGCCGACCTGGGGGACCTCGTGGTGGTGGAAGCAGAAGAACCGCTCGGTGAAAAACATCACCAGGAATCCGGCAAGCACCCAGAGGAACACGGCATGGATCGCACCGGGGGCTGCCAACAGGGCGTGCGGCAACAGGTGGAGCAGCCCCACGCCGAGCATCATGCCGGCCACAAAACTGACCCCCGCCTGGATGCGGCGGTGGGTAAGCCGCACCATGAGGGGGATCAGGCCCCCGGCCAATGACGCAACCAGGATCAGCACGCAGTAAATCAACAGGAGCGATGTCAGCGACATTGACCGATTCTTTCTTCCGCCCGCCCAAATCCAGCGCCGCCCATGCACACCCCAGGTTCTTTGGGGATCGACGCCAACACGGGCATTTTAGCCTTCTGGTGGAGGTTACACGACGGGCAGACGCTGGAAAATTGCCGGCAGATGGAGGATTTCCAATCGTTCGCGGAAATTGCCCCGGTTTTTTCGCGGCGCGACGGTTCTTGCCCCTTCATGCCGGGCAACCACGGCCGTCTGCCCAGCTTAGCCCCGTCCCCTGACTGGACGAGAACGACTTTTTGAGCGGGGGTCTCGCCCAAAACCACTCTTTTGGAGGGATGCAATGTCTTCTGGGATTGTCGATTCATGCTACAATACATGACTCATTGGATTCTCGCGGACGGATCGGCTCGCTGGGGCCTGGCGACCGCGAGGCCCGTCGCCGCGCATTCGTAGTTTGAATCAGCACACGCAGCGAGGATTCTCATGGGCAGCCCCATGCCATTGCGTTACGTCGAATACGGCCGCGGCGACGCGCCGGTGATCCTGCTTCACGGCTTGTTCGGCGCGCCGGACAACTGGCGGGAAATCATGGAGGAGTTGGCCGACGACTATTACTTCTTCGCGCTCCAGTTCCCCATCGACCACAGCGAAGACCGCAGTCACCAGAAATTCACCGGCGTGGAGCAGTTGACTGACTGTGTGGAAGAGCTCGTCGATCAGCTTCAGTTGGACCGGGCGATCGTTTGCGGCAACTCCCTGGGCGGCCAGGTGGCCGTGGATTACTCCTTGCGCTATCCCGACAAGGTCGACCGCCTGATCATCACGGGCAGTGCGGGACTTTTCGAGCGCAGCCTGAGCGACGGGAAGCGGCCCCAGATCAACCGCGAGATCATCCGCCAGAGGGTCAACGAAGTCTTCTACGACGAGCGGCACTGCACCGACCAGATCGTCGACGACGTCCACCGGATGTTGACCGATCGGCGCTACGTCCGTTTTCTGATTCGCGTCGCCAAGGCCACGCGCGACCGCAACATGAAAGACGAACTGGACCAGTTGACGATGCCGACGTTGATCATCTGGGGGAGGGACGACTTGATCACGCCGCCGTTTGTGGCCGAGGAGTTCCAGCAGGGGATTCCCAATGCGCGGCTCGTCTTCCTCGACCAGTGCGGCCACGCTCCGCCGATCGAACAGCCCAGGCAATTCGCCCGCGTGATGCGCGAATTTCTGGAGGCTTCCGCGCCGGCACGGCTCCCCGGCTGAGAGGCGGCCCCCCCCTCTCCCCGTCCCCGAGCGAGCCCGCCGCTGCGCCGAGAGCGGCGCGGGGCGGACCTGCCCTGCGGGACGGGCTTCCCCTGAGCCGGTTTCGCGGGCTCCGATCCGCCCTGGCAGAATGAGAGACAACGTGGATCAACGGATGAGACCGATTCCGAGCGTCTTCCAGCCCGGATCGCGGCGCCGCGCCGGGCGGACTCTCGTGCTGGCCGCCGCGACATTGCCCCTCGTGCTCTACGGCGTGTACGGCGCGATGGGCAGCCATTCGAACGATCCCCGCCAATGGCTGCCGCGAGGCTTTCAGGAAACCGAACTCTACCGGCAGTTTCAGGACCAGTTCGGCCGCGACGAGATCACCGTGGTCACCTGGGAAGGGTGCACGATCGAGGACCCCCGGGTGGAGGAACTGGCCCGGGCCGTGCTCGACCAGCCCGGAGGCGTGTACGAGCGCGCGATCACTGGGCCGCGGTTGCTGCGGCAAATGACCGGCGAGCCCTCGCGAATTCCGCTTTCCGAGGCCAACCGCCGGCTCCGGGGCACCTTGATCGGTCCCGATGGCCGGACGACGTGCGTGATCTTCATCCTCTCCAAGGCCGGCGTGGAAAACCGCTCGGCGGCGATCGAGGGACTGCTCGCCGTGGCGGAGAAGGTCACCGGGTTGCCGCCCGAGCAGATCCGCCTGGCGGGTCCGACCGTCGATGCCGCGACCATCGACATCGAGAGCCGCCGGATGTTGACGGAACTCTCGATTGCCTCGGCGGTGATCGCGTTCCTGCTCACCTGGTGGCGGATCGGCAACCTCTGGCTGGCGAGCGTTGTCCTGGCCACGTCGATCTACAGCACCGGGCTGGCCCTCGCCGTGCTGTTCTACAGCGGCGGCAACATGAACCTGCTGATGACGATGCTGCCCGCCCTGATCTACGTGGTCAGCATCTCGTCGTCGGTTCACCTGGTGAACTACTATCGCGACGCGGTGGCCGAGGAGGGCCTCCAGACCGCGCCCCGGCTGGCCGTCCGCCACGGCTGGGCCCCTTGCGTCCTGGCCGCGCTGACCACGTCCGTCGGGCTGGGTTCGCTGATGACCAGCGCGATCGTGCCGATTTACCAGTTTGGCGCTTACTCGGCGATCGGCGTGGCGCTGAGCATCGCCGTGCAGTTGCTGCTCGTGCCCGCGATGCTGACCCTTTGGCCGGCCCGCGGGCTCGCCGCGGAACCCCAGGCCGCCAAGGAGGCGGAAGCGCGGGCGGGGAACGGCCTGGCGCGCGTCACGGCTTTGATCTGCCGCTACCACTGGCCGGTCACCGTGGCCGGCCTGATCGTGATGGCGGCCCTCGGCGCCGGCCTGGCGCGGCTCAAGTCGACGGTCAAATTGCAGCACCGCTTCGCCGAGAAAAGCAAGATCATCGGCGACTACCGCTGGATGGAGGAGCACCTGGGACCGCTGATCCCGCTGGAGATCGTCGTCGGATTCGACGCATCGACCGCGCTCGGTTTCTTCGAACAGATGGAGGTGATCGCCGGGCTGGAACGCCGCCTCGCGGAGCTCGACGACGTCGGGGCGACGATGTCGGCCGCCACGTTCGCCCCCCCACTTCCCGGCGGCGGCTCGATCCGCGACGCCGGGCGGCGCGCGGTGATGGCCTCGCGGATCGAGCATGCCAGGCAGCAATTCATCGACGGCGGGTTCGTCGCCCAGATCGATGGCCAGCAACGCTGGCGGATCAGCGTTCGCGTCGATGCCCTCAGCGACGTCGACTATGCCCACTTCACCAACAACCTCCGCGAGCACGTCGATCCGATCCTGGCTTCCATGCCCGAGGCGGCCGCCAGCGCGACCTATACCGGGGTGATCCCGCTGATCTACAAGGCGCAGCGGCAGCTGTTCAACGACCTGCTCAAGAGCTTCCTGCTCGCGTTTGGCGTGATTGCACTGGTAATGATCGCCGCGCTCCGCAGCCCCCTGGCGGGACTCTCGGCGATGGCCCCGAACCTGTTTCCGATCATCATCATTTTCGGCTACATGGGCTGGCGCGGGATCCTCATCGAGATCGGTTCGGTGATGACCGCCAGCGCCGCGCTGGGAATCGCCGTCGACGACACGTTCCATTTCCTCACCTGGTTCCGGCGGGGAGTCGGCGAAGGCAAGAAACGCCGCCGGTCGCTGCGGTTCGCCTACCAGCGGTGCGCCGCCGCGATGCTTGCCACCACCCTGATCTGTAGCTGCGGGCTGGCCGTGTTCGCCGTCAGCGACTTCATGCCGATCGCGCACTTCGCTTGGATGATGGTTGCGCTGCTCGCCGCGGCGGTGGTCGGCGACCTGGTCTTCCTGCCGGCGATGCTCGCCGGCCCCTGGGGCAATGTCTTCACGCGGAACCGCCCGAGCGAGCGCTCGCGCCAACGAGGTGCCGGAGCGCTGACATAAGGTCCGCGTGCGCGAACGCGTAGCCCGAATCGAGAAGCCGCTGGGGAACCGCGCAGGCGCTGGCCAGCAGCAGCTCGTCGGCCATCGCGCCCAGCGCGATGCGCAGCGCGAACCCCGGCACCGGCAGTAAGGCGGGGCGGCGGAGCACTCGGGCCAGCGCGGCCGTGAACTGGCGGTTGCTGACCGGCTCGGGCGCAGTCACGTTGACCGGCCCGGAGAGCGTGTGATTGGCCAGCACGTGGCAAACCGCGCCGGCGGCGTCGTCGATTGCGACCCAGCTCCAGATCTGCTCGCCGCCGCCGAGCCGGCCGGCGAGCCCGAAGCGAAACAGGGGCAGCATCTGCCGCAATGCGCCGCCGCGGGGGCTGAGCACGACCCCGAAGCGGAGGTTTACCACGCGCACGCCGGCAGCGCGGGCCGGCTCGGCGGCCTCCTCCCACTGGCGCGTC
>JAAYCB010000396.1 GCA_012744395.1 Pirellulaceae bacterium | reverse complement strand
CCCTCACCGGCGGCTGGTGCTGGAGGAAGTCGCCGCCGTAGACGGTGTCGTCGAAGTGCTTCCACTCCGAATCGCCCAACTGCCGCGTGAGATTGTTGACGCTGTTGATCCCCCCTTGGGCGCAACAGCTGTGCGAGCGCTTCACCGGAGTCAGGCTGACCACGTCGACGTCGATGCCCAGTTGGGCCAACTGCATCGTCGCCGACAGGCCGGCCAGGCCGCCGCCGACCACAACAACCTTCGGTTTCGCCATCAAGTCCTCGTCTCGTTGCCAAGCTCCAGCTTGGGAACGGTTGTGTTGAAGGGTTCAGGGGTCCAGTTTTCCCTCGTTGCCAAGCTCCAGCTTGGGAACGTCCCACTTGGAGCCTGCATCGGGTTGCCAAGCTCCGGCCTGGTGCCCCCTCGCTTCGGGCTTGTACCCGGACTCTCCCGTCAAGTCCGCGGTCCACATTCCGTAGAGCGCCCCGATGCCGACCACGGCCAGGGCGAACCCCACGATCGCGCAGGGGATGTTCGCTTTCCGCTGGGCCGCGGGGCTGGTCCACACTCCCCAGGTGATCCCCATCGTCCAGAGGCCGTTGGCCAGGTGATAAACGCAAGCCAGCGTGCCCACGGCGTAGAGGGCCGCAATGATCCACGAGCTCTGGATGACCTGCGGGGCGGTGATCGCCGCTGCCGGATCGAAGCCCGCGCCGCCCAGGGGCTTGGCAACGCTTTCAACCCACCACTCCCAGCGGAACCATCCGTGCATCTGGAAGACGTGCCAGAGAATGAAGGCCATCGCAATCACGCCGGTCGCCCGCTGGAGCGTGTAGCGGATATTGCCGCCGTAGGGATACTGGCTGACGTTTCGCCTGCCCCGGCTGACGATCAACATACCGACGATGCCGTGGAACAGGATCGGCAGGAAGATCAACAGCCATTCGAGAAACAGGATCGTCGTCGGGCCGAGGCGGTGAATCTGGTCGGCGCGGTGCTGGTAGGCGGGGATGCCGTCGAGAATGGCGGCATTCGTAGCCAAGTGGAACGCCAGATATCCGCCGATGGGAACCAGGCCGGTGAGCGAGTGGAGGCGGCGAATCAGGAACTCGTGCCGCCCGAAAACCGAAGCGCAATCCAAGGTTCGCACATCTCACCCTTTCGACGGGGGGTGTAGAAGCCGTTGACCGCTCTCGCGCCTGCCGATCGGAGAACCGCCCGGGGAAATCGAAATTCTCGGAAAGTATATCCACGCGCTTGCCGATCGGGCAAGCCGGCGCTTGTCGCTTGCCGTCCGCGTCTGCCGGTCCCGCACCAAGCCGCTTTCGCCCAGTCCCGGAAAGACAGAGCCTGAAACACCTGCCAATCTGGCAGGTCTGCATCCCCATCCCCGTCAAACGGCAGTCCCGCCAGCAGGCCTCGGCGCGACCGTAATCGCCCGCCTTAAGTCTTTAAACTATATTTGTTTGCGAAAAACGCATGCGGCTCTGGAAGGGATCCTGCAATTATGGTACTCAACTTGCACATCCAGCAGGGGTGGTGTTAAGCTTTAGGTTGAGCGGGATCGGTTGCCGCGGATGGGACGGATGTTTTTCTGCGGGCGTGCCTGCTCAAGGCAGCGAGACTTCAACCATGTCGATCTTGGCGCCTTCTCTCCTGATCACCGACGACGATCTCGCATTCCGCGAGACGCTTCAGACGGTGTTCGAGCCGCAGGGCTTCCGCACGTTGACCGCAGCCGACGGAGAAGAAGCGCTGGCCATCGTCGAAAGCCAGGAGGTCCACCTGGCGCTGCTCGACATGCACATGCCGAAGCTCACCGGGCTGGAGACGATCCGGCGGCTGAAGCAACTCCGGGCGCTGCTCCCCTGCATTCTCATGTCGGCCCATCTCGACGAAACGATCCTGGAGCAGGCGAGGGTTGTCCAAGCGTTCTCGGTGCTGGCCAAGCCAATGACTTCTTCCGAAATCCGGTCGATTGTCCGCCGCGCGCTGGAGCGGACCTACAATTGGCGGTTCGACTGACCCCTCCCGGTCCGCCGCATCTGGGGGGCCGCCTGGCGGCGAGGCCGTGTAGCCCGACGGGCAAGCGAGGGCGGATGATCCAAGTTGGCCTGGCTCAAGCATTTACGAACGCGCGCCACAGATCGCACAGTCCCCGGCTCGTGAATCATCCTGCTCAGCCGCAGCTTTCCCCCGTGTCTTTCGCGCCCTCGTCGAGGTTGTCAAGCCGCAGCGCGGCGAAACGCTTGGTTCCGGTGGTCCCCGGCACGATCTGCGGGCTTGGAGAATTCGCCTCGACGATTTCCTTCAGTTCTTCGGTGTCGATGACTTCCTTTTCGATCAATCGGTTGGCCAGCGCGACCAGCGCCGCCCGGCGGGCCTCGAGGATCTGCCGGACGTGATGGAGCGACTCGTCGATGATTCGCCGGATTTCCTCGTCGATTTCGCGCGCGGTCCGCTCGCTGTAGCGGCGTTCGCGGGGATAGTCCGCTCCGCCGCCGAGAAAGGCGCTGCCCGGCCCCTCGCGATAGGCGACGCGGCCGAGCCGGCTCATGCCGAATTCCATGACCATTCGCCGCACGATTTCCGTGGCGCGTTCCAGATCGTTCTGGGCGCCGGTGGAAACGTCCTCGAAGACCAGCTCTTCGGCGACCGTGCCGGCCAACAGCACTTGGACGCGGCTCTCCAGCTCGCTTTGGGTCATCAAGTAGCGGTCTCCCTCGGGACGCTGCAATGTGTAGCCGAGGGCGGCCAGACCGCGGGGGATGATCGACACTTTGTGCACCGGATCGGTGTTCGGCAGGCTGTAGGCCACCAGGGCGTGGGCGCTTTCGTGATAGGCGACGCGTTGTTTTTCATCTTCCTGGATCAACCGTTGGCGTTTCTCCAGTCCCGCAGTGACGCGCTCGACCGCCTCGGTGAACTCGTCCATCGTGACCGCTTCCTTGGCATTGCGGACGGCCAGCAGCGCCGCTTCGTTGACCAGATTCGACAGATCGGCGCCGACGAAGCCGGAGGTGATCGCGGCCACTTTCCGCAGGTCCACGCTCTCGTCGAGCTTGACGTTCTTCACGTGGACCTTGAGGATCGCCTCGCGGCCGCGGATGTCCGGACGGTCCACAAGCACCTGCCGGTCGAATCGCCCGGAACGAAGCAAGGCCGGATCGAGCGTCTCGGGGCGGTTTGTTGCGGCCATCACGATCGTTCCACTGTTGGAGCTGAAGCCGTCCATCTCGACCAACAGGGCGTTGAGCGTCTGCTCGCGTTCGTCATGTCCCCCGACGACGCTCGTTCCCCGGGTCTTCCCCAGCGCGTCCAGTTCATCGATGAAGACGATGCATGGCGACTTCGCCTCCGCCTGCTGGAACAGGTCCCGGACCCGCGCGGCTCCGACGCCCACGAACATCTCGACGAAATCGGAACCGGAGAGGCTGAAGAAGGGCACGCCCGCCTCGCCGGCGATCGCCCTGGCCAGCAGCGTCTTGCCGGTGCCGGGCGGGCCGACAAGCAGCACGCCCTTGGGGATTCGTCCGCCAAGAACCCGATACTTCTCCGGATTCTTCAAGAATTCGACCACCTCGCGGAGCTCTTCCACCGCCTCGTCGACCCCCGCGACGTCGTTGAACGATTCCTGGATGTCTTCCTGGGCGATCAGCCGGCCGCGACTGCGGCCGAACGCCATTGCCCCGCCGGCCCCGCTGATTCGCCGCATCATGATCAGGAAGAACGGCAGCATGATCAGCACAAACACGATCAAGGGGCCGTAATTCCGCCAGAAGCTCGGAAAATTCTCGCCGCGGACCTCCCGGAACCCTTTTTCCGTCAAGAGGTCGATCAGCTCGCTATTGCCTTCGCTCAGCCCCCAGACGTCTGTCACGAACGGCACATCCGGCTCAGCGCTTCCGGCCTCCTTCTCGGGCTCGACAACCTTGCGGGTGACGGTACCGGTGATTCGCTCCGGACCGATCCGCTCCACGTTCAGGTGCGAGTATTCAATCATCCGCTCCTTGTCCTGCCCCTTGTTTTCGACCACGACCACCTTGGCGTCTGGATTCGTGTCGGGCGCGCCCAACGCGATCAGCCGCTTCAGCTCCGACATTGGCAAGTCGACCCGGAAGGGGGTGCGAATCAGCGAAGCGGCGAACAGGATCACCAAAACCAGACCGACAACGAACCAGATCGTTCCACCGCCCGGCGGAGGGGTTCTCTTCTCATGGGGGCCACGCTGCGTATTCTGGCGGTTGTTGTCCATCGCTTGTCGTCAATTTCCTTGCTTGTCGTAGGGCCTTTCCTGTCGCCCAATCTCAATTTCCCTTGCTGCTGCCCATGCTGTCGTTTTCTCCCAATATTCCCCAAGCTCCAGCGTCCCCAACTGGTTCCCAAGCTCCAGCTTGGGAGCCCCTTTTTCAAGATACCACGATCTTCATACCAGGCACTGCTCGGCGGCACAAAAGGCTCCAACCGCCAAACCGCCCCCTAGTCAATAATAGAACCCCAAGCACGAAGACGGCGACCGTGCCCGCCCCTCCCACCGAAAGGAGGGCATGGCTGCCTTGTTGCCGTTGCATCGCCTACCTACAATAACGGGCTTGTCCCGAAGACAATCCGCCACAACAGAATCTGGCTGCGCGATCGGATGGCCCCGCCCGCGAAGAATATCGCCATTCTCGGCTCAACCGGAAGCATCGGCAAGAGCACTCTCGAAGTGATCGCCGCTTCGCAGGGTGCGCTGCGCGCGGTGGCGCTCTCCGGGCACGGCAGCGTCGCGTTGCTCGAGTCGCAGGCGATCCGTTTCCGGCCCAGCCGGATCGTGGCTACCGACCGGCAAGCGGCCAGTTCTCACGATTTCTCGAGGTTGCCCAGGGAGACCCAGCTACTCGTTGGGACCGAGCACATTTCCGAAATCGCCGCGCTTCCGGAGGTCGACGTCGTTCTCTCGGCAATTGTCGGAAGTGCGGGCCTCCGAGGAACTTGGGCCGCTCTTCAGGCCGGCAAGACGGTTGCGCTGGCCAACAAGGAGAGCCTTGTGGTCGGCGGCCCCCTGGTGATCGAACTAGCGCGGCGCAAGGGGGCCCAGATTCTTCCGGTCGACAGCGAACACAGCGCGGTGTTCCAGGCGCTGCGGGCCGGGCGGCGCGACGAAGTGCGGCGGGTTGTGCTCACCGCCAGTGGGGGGCCGTTCCGCAACCACACGCCGCAACAGCTTGCCAATGTGACCGTCGAGGAGGCCCTGGCCCATCCGACCTGGCAGATGGGCCCGAAAATCACCGTCGATTCGGCCACGATGATGAACAAGGCCCTGGAAATCATCGAAGCCCGATGGCTCTTCGACCTCGCTCCCGAGCAGATCACGGTGGTCATCCACCCCCAGTCGATCGTCCATTCCATGGTAGAATACAGGGATGGCTCCGTGATTGCACAGCTCAGCCGGCCGGACATGAAGCTGCCGATCCAGTACGCCCTGACCTGGCCCGACCGCTGTGAGGGAATTGCCGAGAAGCTCGCTTGGTCACAAGCCCTGCAACTGGACTTCCAGCCCCCAGACTTTGAACGGTTCCCGGCGTTGGCACTCGGGCTGGAAGTGGCCAAGGCCGGAGGTTCCGCCGGCGCGGTGCTCAACGGGGCCAACGAGGCCGCTGTCGAGGCGTTTCTCGACCACCGCATCGGTTTCCACCAGATTGTCCCCGCCTGCCGCGACGTCTTGCAGTCCCACCCTTTTTCGAGTGATCCCACGCTGGATCAGCTCCAATCCCTGGACCGTTGGGCCCGCGAGGAGATTTCACGTTGGATTCACTCTTGATGTTCGCCACGCAAGACCCCACTCTCGCCGCCACGATCCTGGGCGTCGCCAAGACGATCGTGCTCGTGCTCGTCGGCGTCAACATGCTGATCATCGTTCACGAATGGGGCCATTTCATCGTTGCCCGGTTGTGCGGCGTGAAGTGCGAAAAGTTCTACATCTGGTTCGATATCTTCGGCTGGAAGTTCTGCAAGTTCAGATGGGGCGAGACGGAATACGGACTCGGCGTTCTGCCCCTGGGCGGCTACGTCAAGATGCTCGGGCAGGAGGACAATCCCGGCCGGCTGCGCGAGGAGCTGGAACGAGCCAAATCGCTCCAGGAGCAGAAGGACCACATCACCGCCGCGGCCGAACCGCCGGACGATGCCGCCCGCGGCAGTGCCGAGCCCGCCCGCGGCAGTGCCGAGCCAATCGACATCAAGGCGGCCGAGGAGGCCCTCTACGATCCGCGAAGCTATTTGGCCAAGAGCGTCCCGCAGCGGATGGCGATCATCTCCGCGGGCGTGGTGATGAATGTCCTCTTCGCCTTTGTCGTGGCGATGATCGCCTATGGGATCGGAGTCTACAAGGTCGACAGTGAAATCGGCCACATCGCCCCGGGCGGCGCGGCATGGCGCGCGGACCTGCGGGTCGGCGATCGGGTGGTCGAGGTCGCCGGAAAGCCCGTCAGCCAATTCGACAAGCTTCGGGAAGCGACGATGCTCGGCAACATCGACCAGGGAGTGCCAATCGTCATCGAGCGGCCGGGCGTCAGCGGCCCGCTCCGCACTGTCGTCGAACCGGATCGCGACCAGCCCGTCCCGACGATCGGCATCGGCGGTCCCAACACGACGACGCTCCGCAAGGAGGAGCCCACGGCGCTGGGCACGCCGGCCGATGCGGCTCGGCCGGCGTTCAAGCCCGGCGACCAGATCGTGGCCGTCGACGGCCAGCCGGTTGCGATGGGTTTCGAATTCCACCAGCGGGAGGCGATGCTCCGCGACAAGCCGATTTCGGTTGCGGTGCGCCGCACGGAAGCGGGCGGAGCGGCCAGCACGCTGACAATCCAGGTGGCTCCGCGGCCGATGCGGCGGCTCGGCCTGGTCATGGAGGCGGGCCCGGTGGCCGCCGTGCAGGCCAATTCCCCGGCCGCTCGGGCCGGCATCAAGCCGGGCGACCTGATCACCGCCATCGACGGCCAGCCGCTTGGCGATCCGCTCACGCTTGACGACCGTCTCCGCCAGCGCTGGACCGAAGCCGATGCCGAGCCGATCGCCGTGGAATTGACGCTGGCCGGCCGGGCCGAGCCCGTACCGGTGGACCTGCGCCTGGCCAACTGGTATGAACTGCCCCTCTACGGCAGCGAGCACGCGGCCGTCACGTCGCTGGGATTGGCGATCGGCGTGAAGCCTTCCGTGGCCGAAGTGCTCGCCTCCTCGCCGGCCGCCGCCGCCGGAATCCGGCCCGGCGACGTCGTCACGGCCGTGACCCCGATCCCCCCCAGCGAGGAGGAACGGAAGCGGCTGCAAATTCCCCACCATCTCGAACAGCCGGACAGCAGGATCGAACTGGCACGCGACGGCGTCACCTGGTCTTCGTTCTTCTATTCACTGCAAGTTCTACTGCCGGGCACGAAGGTCAAACTGGAACTGGCCGGCGGCGGAACGGCGGAGCTCGGCTGGGTCGAAGACCGCCAATGGAACCATCCGGAACGCGGATTCCGGTTCGAACCGAAGGAGACATTCGTCCGCGCCCGGTCGGTTGGCGAAGTCGTCGCCTGCGGGATCGAGGAGACTCAGAATGCGTTGCTGATGGTGTTCAAATTCCTTGGCAAGGTCGGCACCCGGCAGGTTTCCGCCCGATCGGTCGGCGGACCGATCACGATCGTGAAGATCGCCTACCATTACGCCTCGTCGCGGTTTTCGGACCTGTTGATCTTCCTTTGCGTGATCAGCGCCAACCTTGCGGTGATCAATTTTCTGCCGATCCCCGTGCTCGATGGGGGACACATGGTTTTCCTGGCCTACGAGGGGGTCCGCCGCAAGCCGCCGAGCGAAAAAGTGCAGATCGGGCTGAGCTACATGGGGCTGTTTCTGCTCTTGGCGCTGATGGTCTGGGTCTTCGGACTTGATCTGGGGTTCATTGCGAGACGATAAGAAGGCAAGGTTCACGGGTCCGCCTCCAATCGCCAGGAGTCTGGACTTTGAACCTTGAACATTGGATTTTGAGCCTTTGACGCTCCCCAGATTGGCTGCCGGCACTCGACATTTCCGGTCCCGGACCCCTGGGCGGTCGCGGTGTGGATTGCCGTTGACCCGTTTTTGCCGCAACGCTATCTTGTTTGTCGCAAGGGACTTGCAGCAGAGGCAGGGCTGCCCGAGATGGACGAGGGCGTTCCGCCGCCTCCGCAACCGGAAGGAAGAATCGTCCGCATGGATGCCCTACCATTGAGCGTCTGGCTTGTCCTGATCGCGTTTGCCGTTTTGCAGGCGATTCTCGCCGCGGCACAAGCCTACGAGCACCGCCGCTTCGCCCGAAGCAGGCTGCGTTCGATTCCCGCTTGCCGGCCGGCGGGCCGGGTGATTCTCTTCGTCCCTTGCCGAGGTCGAGATGTGGGCATCGAGGAAAACTTGTCCGCGTTCTTCGAGCAGGATTACGCCGATTACGAGATTCGCTTTCTCGTCGAATCGGCCGACGACCCCGTCTGCCGTTCGATCCGCCGCGTCGCGGCGAAGCATCCCGGCCTGTGCACTCGCATCCACTTCACGGGCAAGGCGGCGAACTGCGGGCAGAAGGTTCACAACCTGATCCAGGGGACCGCGGAACTGCCCGACGACGCCAAGTACCTGGCCTTTGCCGACTCCGACGCCCAACCGCGGCCCGAGTGGTTGCGGGCCCTCGTCTCGCGGCTCGATCGGGACGATGTCGGGGCCGCCACCGGCTATCGCTGGTTCGTGCCCGTCAGACCGACGATTCCCAACCTCCTGGCCACGAGCATCAATGCCAGCATGGGGATGTTCTTGGGAAGCAAGAATCCGAACATTGTCTGGGGCGGCTCCTGGGCGATCCAGCGGCGGCGCTTCGACGAACTCCAGATTCGCCAGGCTTGGCGACACAAGCTCAACGACGACCTGGTCGTCACCAGCACGCTGCGCCGCCGCCGACTGCGGATCGAGTACGAACCGGCTTGCGCGGTGGCCTCCCCACTCGACCTGAGCGCCAGGCAGATGGTCGATTTCGGACGACGGCAGTATCTCCAGGGACGTTTGTATCTGCGCCGCTGCTGGCTGATCGGCCTCGTCCTGACCACTTATTCCCTGGGTGCGTTTTTCGCGGCGCTCGCCGCCCCGGCGATGATCACCGCCGGAGGCGCCGCGGGCCCGTGGCTGTTCGCCTGCGCCGCCGCGATCATCTATGCCGGGTGGGTCTATCGAGGTTTTCAACGAGTCCGTCTCGCCGAGGAACTCTTCCCTCGGCATCGCCGGCAGCTGCGCGCCGTGCGGCCGCTCGATCTGTTGGGCGGCCCGCTGACCGCACTGGTCAATTGGCTGATCTTCGCCAGCAGCGCGGTCGGCCGGCGGCTCGTCTGGCGCGGAATCTACTACCGTCTCGACCCCGGCGGCAACGTGCTTCAAGTGCGGCATCAAGAGGGCCGGCCGGCGGTCGCTGCGGACGCGCCCCAGGAAACCGCGGCGGCCGCCGTCGAGCAGGTCACCGCGCCGGCGGCCACCGCGTGACCGGCGGCCACCGCGTGACCGGCGGCCACCGCGTG
>JAAYCB010000395.1 GCA_012744395.1 Pirellulaceae bacterium | reverse complement strand
CCCGGCAGTTTCTGGAACCGCGACAGCAAGTACCTGCCCCGCCCGCCGCAGCCAATCAAACCCACGTTGATCGTGTCGTTGGGGCCCGCGCCGTTGCTGGCGCCGGCCGCATAGGTCCGGCCGCCGGTCCAGGCGGCGGCAACCGCCGCAGTGGCCGTGGCGCCGAGAAAACTTCTCCGCGTTGTCGGATCGCTCATCGAAAGACTCCTGATGGTTCAGTACTGCAAGTAACGGCAGATCAATCCGCGCCGAACGCCGGCACGCCCGGCGGCCCTAGTTGCCCTCTCCCCCTTCCGACTTCAGATCGAACGCCAACGGGCCGGTGCTCGGACCGATCTCCGCGGTCAACTCGGTCTTACTGTTGTACTTTTCGGGAATGAACATTTCAATCTCGTCAACCATCGCGGTCGGATCGTCGGCCCCCTCGCCGGCCTCGATCTGGCGGCCGGTCTTTCGCGAGGCCCGAATCATGATCTTGTACTTCCCGGCGACCGGCCCCTCCGCGGCGGTGAGCTGGAACTTGCCGGCCTGGATCGGCCCGCCGACCGACGGCCCCGCGGTCCCTTCCTCCGGAATCAGGGCGATTGAGCCGGTTTCCAGCGGCGCCCCGTCGAATGTCACGGTTCCGCTGACCTCAACGCGATTCAACCCGTCGCTCTTGGCGCACCCGAGGATCCCCGCAACCACGGCGATCATGCAGGCGACGGCCCACGCTTTCGTCTGAATAGTCATGCTCATCATCTTCTTCCTTGCACAAAAAAGGTCGGATACCGAGGAATCGGGCGCCGCTGGCGGACCGAGCCGCAGATTCCGGCGCACCGCAACGCAAGCCGCCAACGGCAGGGCCGCCGAGAACCGGACGGGCCCACCCGCCCGGCTCCCGCGCCCCTGGAAGCGGCTCTTACTGGATGCTCCTGCCCGCGCGCGGCAGCGGCGTCTCCGCCCGCTGACCGCTCCGCCGGCAGACGGTCGCCCGTGCCGGCCCCGTTGATCCGGCGACGCCTCGTCAGGCGGGCGAGACGCCGCCGAACCACCGGCGCTTACGATCACCACTGGCCGATGACCTCGTGGCCGAACACCGTGCCGAGCGCCTGCCACGTCTTCAATTCAATCGTGTCGGGGGCGAAGCGCACGGACCCGTCCATCATCAACACATGCACGCCTCCCGGATGGCGGCTGCGCGCCGACATCAGCACCTTGCGCGTCTTGTAATCGCTATAGGTGTAGGTGCAGGGCGCCTCGATATTTGTCTCCGGCGTGCCGTCCGGGCCCGCCACGCAGAGGCCGGTTCGCATCTCGTCGGGAATCCGCGTGTTCGGCGTGCGGTCGTGCTGGTAGATGTTCCCCTCGATGTAGCTCCAGCAGCCGCGGTAATCGTAGCCGCCGCGGACCTTGATGACCTCGGAGATTCCGGCGGTGTTGGAAGTTCCGTCGGTCAGGTCCGCCATCCTCAACGACTTCGACTGCTGGAACACGCCCGGCGTGTGGTTCGGGGGAAAGATATTCATCAGCGGGCCGAGCCCGGTGTTCGCGTTGTAATTGTTGCGGACGCGGGTCGCATTTCCAAACGCGCTCTCTCCATCCGAGGGGCACTGGAAGACGGGGAACGCCATCTTCATGATCGGGTCAGCGCCGCTGCCCCAGTCGGCGTTGAAGTTGACCTTGTCATGCGAGGCGCCCAGCTCGATGTAGGGGAAGAGGAATACAGGCCACACGAAGGCGTCGTTCAATGTGCCGGCGGCGAACACGGAAGATGAGCTAATCTTTTGCGTGAATGTCTGGGCTGGCGGAAAGCAACCAAGCGAATCGTGGTAGTTGTGCAATCCCAGCCCCAATTGCTTCAGGTTGTTGCTGCACTGGCTGCGGCGGGCCGCCTCGCGAGCCGCCTGCACGGCCGGCAACAGCAAGGCGATCAAGATCCCGATGATGGCGATCACCACGAGGAGTTCGACGAGCGTGAATCCGCGCGCCGGAGAAGAAATCCGAGTCCTGTGTTTCATTCGTGATACTCCCTAAAATACAAAGAAACCCAATTCGACCTCCCCCCGTCGTCGCGCACGCCCACGCAGATCAACAACGTACAGAGTGTGCAGCAACGTACAGAGTGTGGTGGTTCAGAGGGGGAACCGGTCAACAGCCCCCCATTCTTGTTCGCTCACGGCGGGCCTGTCAATTTCAAATTGCGCAAAAAACATATCAAAATGCGCAGGAAAAATGGCCGCCCGTCCAGCAGTTGGCGGCCCGATGCGGGGGCGCTGGACATCGGTGAGCGCGCTCTTCCGGTTGTAGAGCCCGGAAACCAAGACGATCGACGGATCGCGCGCGAGACCCGCCAGACCGAGGCCGCGGCGCGGGCGCGGTCAATATTCGCCGATCGGCGCTTCTCCCTCCACGAGCTCGGGCGAAGAAAGCGCTTGCCAAGTGTTCAGGGCGATCGATTCGCTGATGAACCGCACGCTGCCGTCGCCGAGCAGCACGTTCACGCCGCCTGGATGGGAACTGCGGGCCGTGGCAATGTACTGGACGTTGTTGTAGGCCGTAAACCCGCCGATGCACGGCGCTTTCGGCGTCGTGAAGCACCACGCCTCGCGGATTTCATCGGGCACGAGGCTGTTCGGCGTGCGGTTGTGCTGGTACATGGGGCCCTCTCCATAATGCAGGATGCCGCGACCGTCGCGCTGGTCCTTCGGGCAGCGAATCTCGGAGAGCATCACGGTCTGGCTCGTGCCGTCCTTGATGTCGCTGAACTTGAGCCAACTGTTCATGTAGAACATCCCTCCCGGACGATCCATGTACGCGGGTTCCGTGTGGCCGGGGCCTTGGCGGAATTCGATCGCCGGGCCGATCCCGTTGTTGGCGACATAGTTGCCGCGTGCGAAGTTGAGGCCGGCGTAGGTCGTGTTCGGTTGCGGATTGCTGTCGGAGGGGCAGAAGAACAGGGGCACGGAGAGATGATAGACATTCTTGCCGGCGACTTCGTAGAAGTTGGAATCCAGCTGCGTCCAGTCAATCTGCGCATCGAGGGCGGACTGTTCGATGAACGGATAGGTAAACGCCACCCAGGTGCATTCCTTCGGCGTCAGCGGCTTGCCCTTTGCGGTTCCGCTGTTCTCGCCCGAAGCGAGGCCGGGCGGGAACATCTGCTTCGTATCATGATGCAGGTGCATCGCCAGGCCGAGTTGCTTGAGGTTGTTCGTGCACTGGCTCCGCCGTGCCGCTTCGCGGGCCGCCTGCACGGCCGGCAGCAGCAAGGCGATCAGAATGCCGATAATCGCGATCACCACCAGGAGTTCGACGAGCGTGAATCCGCGCGCCTTGAAAGAATGGATACCCTGTTTCATCGTTCGATCCTCTCGAAAAAAGCTAAAGAAGACAATCGCAGCGAGAACCTGGAAGTCACACCCCCGGCGCCCGTCTTGAATAAAGATTCGCGGAAACAAGGCACCGCAGAACAGGAACAGAGGAAGGAATCTATTCTGGTCGTTTTGCGCCACCCGCGCCAGTCTACGGCGACTTCAGTTCGAAGTCGTGGGTCGCTTCCCCCGCGGCAATCTCCACGGTGAGCGTGCTCTTCTGGTTGTAGATCTCGGGGATGAACGAGACGATTTCGTCGACCATCGTTCCCTCCGGT
>JAAYCB010000394.1 GCA_012744395.1 Pirellulaceae bacterium | reverse complement strand
TTCCGCAACGCTTCGATCGGTTCGTCCATATCGTAGAGGATCAAGTTGGCGGGATCGAAGTTGACCGTCACGTTGCTTGCGCCCCGTTTGGCCAGCTCGCCGAGGAACGCCAGGAGCGTATCGGCCGACTCCTGCCCGGTTTCGAGCAGCAGGAATCCGCCGATCTGGGCGTAGAACTGGGCGATCTCCACAATCCGCCCAGACAGCGTGTCGAAATCAGGATCGCTCGGCTCGTGGGGGAGAAAGCCGGCATGGGTGGTCACGAACTTCAGCCCCATCTCGCGGGCCAGGGCCGCCGCGGCCTCGGCCGTCTCCCGGTTCCGCTGCCAGTGCTCGTCGGGCACGACGCCGCCGGTCAGGCGAATCGTCTCCGGCGTGGTGTAGTCCTCGCCAATCGTGGAGAACATGCCGGAGACGATCGAGATTCCCGATTCGCCGAGAATCTCCTGCGTCCCTTCCCAGGTGCCCGGATCGTCGCGGTGCGGCGTCAAGCCGAGTTGCACCTTCCTCAGGCCGAGGGTTTTCACTTTTTCCGCAAGGTCTTGCGGCCCGGTGGCTTGGAGCGACCAACTGCAAACACCGATCTGATCCGCCGTCTGGATTTTCATCGCGTCAGGTCTCCGTGATCGTGAGGCTCATCGTCCGTACGCGTACAAGTCTGGAGGAAAAGGCATCCGCCGTCAAGCCGGCGGACCTCAACCTGCGGACCAGTCAGGCATGGCGAGAATTGTCCTGACCAGAAGCCAGGTTGACGCCGAGCGCCCGCGATTGTCAGAAATCCCACCCCGGCCTCCGTCGCAGGCCAAGGAGTTGCCCTCCCATGAGCCATCCCCTTGAAAGCTGATTCTTGTGCCGCCGGCCGCTTGCAGACCGGCACCGGTTGGTTATTCTTGTACCAGACGGAGCGGGCGATTCCAAGCAGTCTCTCAGCGGCGTGCCGCTAAGAACAAAGTCAAAAACGAAGTCGGACAGAGAGCAGCAAAGGAGCAGGCGATGGTTCCGCGGGCCGATGCTGAACGACGGATGAACGCGGCCGCTGCCGGGGCCGGAAACCTTGCCGGTCGGCGAACCCCAACGGCACGCACTCCGGGGTGGCGGGGCCGGTTGCTCGTCTGCGTCGCCGCGGTTTGGGCGACGAAAGCCTTGGCCGGTTCGGCCGTCGCGGCGCCGGTCGAACAGCCGTGCTTGCGGGCGGCCGCCGTGGAGTTTGCCGTGTTGCCGGAAGTCGACGCGGCCACGTCCAGCCGCGTCGGGGCGCGGGCCAGCGAGGTTGCCGGCCCGTTGAAAACAACGATTCTGCTGCTGGACGATGCCGGCCGGCGGTTTTGCATCGTGACAACGCACTTCGGCGGCACGACCCCGGCGAATGTCAATTCGTCTCTCCGCAGGGCCCTGGCCGAGAAGATGGGCCTTCCCGCGTCGCACGTCTGGATCTTCACGTCGCACAATCATAGCAGCGTGAATTTCGCCGCCAACCCGGTGCCGATCTACGATCTGCCCGCCAGGGGCTGTCCGCCGGTCGATTGGCTGCCGATCGGTGAGAGGTTCCTCGCGGAACTGCTCAGGCACGCGGAAGGCCTGGCCGGCCTACTCGAGCCGGTGACCGTCTGGTGGGCCGAGGGGCGCGAGGACCGGATCACCTACAACCGCAAGGGCCGCCGCGCGGACGGCACGACCTTCTTCATGCGCGAGGAAGATCGAGCGCTTGCCGGCGCGGACTACCGCGGCGACGTGGACACCCAGGCCCCGATCGTCGTGTTCAAGAACAGCGCGGGCCGGAGCATCGCCGCACTCTGCCAGTTCACGGGGCACCCGGTCACCAGCTACCATCCGGAAAAGCCCGTGGTCTTCGGCGACTGGCCGCAGGTCGCCGCCGACGTGCTGGCTGAACATCTGGGCG
>JAAYCB010000393.1 GCA_012744395.1 Pirellulaceae bacterium | reverse complement strand
TGCGGCGTGACCAACCTGGCGGTCTCCAGGCCGGCGTAGTAGGGGTCGCAGGGTTCATCCAGATAGGCCAGCCGGTTGCCCTCTCCTGCCCAGGCGAGGCTTGCCGCGGAGAGCACCACAATCGACCAGTAGACAGACCGTGAAAACCGCATTGCGAAGTTCCTTTCTTCTACAAACCAGATTGCGGGAGGAAGAACGAAGGCTCCGAGGGGACGCGATGCGGCCCGGCCCCCTATCCTAAACTGCAACGGGAACGCGCCGAAAGAGGCCCTGATGAAAAAACCGCTGGCCAGGCCCGGGCGGCCGGCGGCGATGGCCTGCCACCTTCGTTCGGTATTAACCGCTTGGGGCAAGGCCTTGCTTGCGCGACAGCGCCACCCGGCGGCGGTCGAGATCGACCTCCAGCACTTTGACCTTCACCACGTCGCCCACCGAGACCACCTCGCTCGGATCCTGCACATACTTGTTGGCCAGCTGCGAGATGTGGACGAGGCCGTCCTGGTGGACCCCGATGTCGACGAACGCCCCGAAACGGGTCACGTTCGTGACGACTCCTTCCAGGATCATCCCTTCCCGCAAATCCTCCAGTTCCTCGACGCCTTCGGCGAATCGGGCGACCTTGAACTCGCTCCGCGGGTCCCTGCCGGGCTTGGCCAGCTCCGCCAGGATGTCGCGGACGGTGGGCAGCCCGACCGCTCCCTCGACGAAGTCCTCCGCTCGGAGCCTGGCCGCCAGGGCGGCGTTGCCCACAAGCTGCCGCGCCGCGACGCCCAGCCGCGCGGCCATCTTCTCCACGACGTGGTAGCTTTCGGGATGGACGGCCGAATTGTCGAGCGGCTGCGCGCCATCGCGGATTCGCAGGAAGCCGGCCGCCTGTTCAAAGGCCTTGGGGCCGAGCTTGGGAACCTTGCGGATCGCCTCGCGGCTCTCGAACCGCCCGTTGGCATCGCGATAGGCGACGATCCGCTCGGCCAGTTTCGGACCGATGCCCGCCACATAGGCCAGCAGCGACGCGCTGGCCATGTTCACATCGACGCCGACCGAGTTGACGCACGACTCGACTTCCCAATCCAGCGTCTTCCTCAGTTGCGACTGGTTCACGTCGTGCTGGTATTGCCCCACGCCGATCGCCTTCGGATCGATCTTCACCAGCTCGGCCAGCGGGTCCTGAAGCCGCCGGGCGATGCTCAACGCGCCGCGCACCGTCAGATCCAGATCGGGATGCTCCCGCGCGGCCGTCTCGCTGGCCGAGTAGATCGACGCCCCCGACTCGCTGACCACGACCTTGGTCACCTCCAGGCGGCGCTGGCGGAGCATCGCGGCCACAAACGCGTCGGTCTCGCGCGAAGCCGTGCCGTTGCCGATGGCGATCAGCCGCGCGCCATGCTCCTCGATCAGACCGGCCAGCGCCTGCTCCGCCTGTTCCACGTCGTTGCGCGGCGGCGTGGGGTAGATCGTCGTGTGGGCCAGGTGCTTTCCCGTGCCGTCGACAACGGCCACCTTGCAGCCGGTGCGGAACCCCGGGTCGATGCCGATTGTCACCTGCGGCCCGGCCGGCGGGGCGAGCAGCAGTTCGCGGAGATTCCGTGCAAAGACGGCGATCGCCTCCGCGTCGGCGTTCTCCTTCAGGTCTTGGAGCACGGCCGTCTCCGTCGCCGGCAGCAGCAGCCGGCGATAGCAGTCTTCGACGGTCGCCAAGAGGTCGCCGTGAAATTCGAACTGCGGATTGCGTACGAACCGCTGCCTGAGGTTCCGCAGCACCTCCTCGTCGTCCAACGCGATGCTCACCCGCAGCAACTGTTCCGCCTCGCCCCGCTGCATGGCGAGAAATCGGTGCGAAGGCACCCGCCGGCATGGCTCTTGATGATCGAAGTACATCTCGAACTTGGCGGCCTCTTCCTGCTTGCCGCGCCGCAGCTTGGAGCAGACCGCTCCGGACTGGGCCGCCTGGCCGGCCAGCCAGCCGCGCGTCGGCGCGTCTTCCGACCAGCGCTCGGCCACGATGTCGCAAGCCCCGGCCAGGGCGGCCGCCTCGTCGGGCACCTCTCGCTCGGCCGACACGTAGGGCCGCAGAATCTCGCTCCGCGGGCGGCCGAGCGGCTCCTGGCGGAGGAGAATTTCCGCGAGCGGCTCCAGGCCCCGCTCGCGGGCGATCGTCGCCCGCGTCCGCCGCTTGGGCTTGAAGGGGAGGTAAAGGTCCTCCAGCTCCCGCTTGTCGCCGCAGTCCTCGATCTGGCGCCGCAGCGCGTCGGTCAACTGCCCCTGGCCATCGATCGTCTTGAGGATGGTCGCCTTCCGGTCGGCCAGTTCCCGCGCCTTGGCCAACGACTCGTCGATCGCGCGGAGGGCCTGCTCGTCCAGCCCGCGGGTCGCCTCCTTGCGATACCGGGCGATGAACGGGATCGTGCCGCCCGCGGCCAGCAGTTCGGCCGCCGCGCGGACTTGCCCCGGGGCGACCTTGAGGGTCGCGGCAATCGCGGCGATCGATTTTTCCAGGTTGAAACAGTCGAAGGATCCGTCGTCCATGGTTTATCCACAAAGAAAGCCGCAGAATGACGCGTCGGGAACGAGTGGCACATCGTGGCACACCTTGAGCCCCCTCCTTGGCCGAGAATGCGCCGACAACAGGCCAAGCAGGATTCCACTATGTCATACCAGATATCCACCGGTCAAAGCCAGAGCTGCGAACTCGTCCAGCAGGGGCTCCAGCAGGCTGTCGGCCCGCCCCTCGCGGGGATTCCCTTGAGCGTAAGTGCTTCCGGGAAGCCAGGTCGGCCTGGTGTTGAGCGGCCCAATCACGGTATTATTTCGCGGCCCAGGCCAACCTCATCGTCGGCTCCCCGGGCCAACGGTCTGGCCAAAAAAGAAGCGACTCCCCGCAC
>JAAYCB010000392.1 GCA_012744395.1 Pirellulaceae bacterium | reverse complement strand
GGCGAGATTGAAGATCGTGCAAGCTCATTGGTAGGATGGGCATTCCTGCCCGTCGTTCTCTGTCGGGCGGGAACGCCCAACCTACATCATTGAAGGAACCCTGACATCATTTCTGAAATGGACCACTTAGTCTACCCCGCCGGCAGGCGCCGCGGAGAATTTTACGCGGTGGCCGCAATCGGAGGGCCGACGAGCTGACGATTCGAGCCGCGGTCGCGATTGGTCTTGGGTCGGGCAGGGGTTCCCAAGCTGGAGCTTGGGAATCGGGAAGGTCTGGAGCTTGGGGAACCGGGACCGAGGGCCGCGCCGGCCCGCCGGGCTACGCCGGCGCGTCGTTCGGCCCGCAGGGGGCGATCTGCCGCAGACGCTTGTGCTTCGTCAGCCAGCGATAGCAGTCCGGCAGGTCGAAGTGGGCAAGCACGTTGGGCAGGAAACTCGAGACCGGCCAGGCGTAGTCTTCCGATTCGGCGATCGCCGAATAGGCGGACAGCGCGTTCTTCAGGGTCACCTGGACCACGCGCGGCGAGGCGACCGCGGCGAACGTGGCGGGGATTGCGCCCCAGCCCTTGGCGGCCAGGTGGACCTCTGCATAGCCATAGGAGGCCAGCCACTCGAGCACACCGAGCAGGTCGCGCGTCCGCTGGGCGGGCAGCGGGTCGTCGAGCATCAGGCTGTGCACCGCGCCGAAATAGTCGCTGCCGTAGGGGTTGAAGAACTGGTTCTCCCCGCACGTGTCGGGCATCGACTCGCCGATGCCGCGGACGTCGCAGGCCACCAGCGGCCGGTCCGGCTCCGCGGCAAGCAGTTCCTTCATCAGCGGTTCGCCGCGGAGCTCCGCATCGGCCGAGAGGTGGGAGACATAGAGCACCGCCCGCTTGCCCAGCCGCGGCGGCCGGCTGAGGTGCTGGGCATCGCAGAGCAGCGTGGCCAGCGTCTGGATGCCCGGCTCGGTCTCAATCGCATACGTCGCCGCGTGGGGCTTCGGATAGTTTCGCCCCCGCAACGGGCGGAGGATGCGGTACTCGGGCGCGGCGGCCGCGGGGAGCTTCAAGACCTCGGCAACCTTCTTGGCTAACGCGTCCCCCTCCGGCCTTCCGCGGCCCGCGCGGAGCGCCGCGGCTTTTGCCTTGGTGAAGGACGACACGGTTCGCGAGCCAAGCTCGGAGACCTGGCCCTTGGGAGTGCAGGCCAGGGTCTCGTCCTTCTCGATCGTCAGTTCCGGCTCGGCCTGGGCGTCCGAAACACCTGTCGCCCGATTGAACCAGCGATACATCGCCTCGCGGTTCTCTTGGGTGTAACCGTGGTAGGTCGGCCCGGAGAACGTGGCGATCTTGTCTTCCGCGCCGAGCAGCGCGTAGAGACGCTTGAGCCGCCGGTACGATTCCTCGACTCCCCGGGCGTCGAAGTAGTCCTTTTCCTTGCCGAGAAGGATCACCGGGTCGGGGGCCTGGGCGGCCAGGAAGTCGGAGTGATCCAGCCCGAGGGCCAGGGCGCGCGGCGGGCATTGCTCGGTATCGGCCGGCAGCTCGTTCTCCGCGTTCCGCCGGAACGTGGTCACAAAACACGACGGGGCGGCCATCGTCCAGCGCTGCTCGACACCGCACAGCCAGGTGCTCATCGTGCCGCCGCCCGAGTTGCCCGTCACGCCGATGTGCCGGGGATCGACCTCCTTGCGCGTGAGCAGGTAGTCGAGCGCTCGAATGCCGTCCCACGCCCGCCAGGAGCCGAAAAACTCGCCGACGAGCAGCTGCTGGTTGCCCGCGTAGAGATGCTCGCGCACACCCACGCCGATCCGGCTGCCGAGCTTCTCGTCGACGTATTGCAGCCGCTCGCCCTGCCCGATCGGGTCGAAGATCAAGACCACGTAGCCCTGCCGGGCGAGCCCCTGCGAGAAGCTCTGGTAAGCCGCCTCCGCCTTGCCGTTGGCGGAGTGGCCGCACGTGCCCACGACGCCCGGCAGAGGGAAAGGCCGCCCCTTGGGGATGTAGAGATTGGCCGTGACAAGCATTCCCGGGCGGCTTTCAAACAGCACGTTCTCGATCGTGTAGGCATCCCGCTCGACGGTGCCGGTGACGCGCGGATTCAGCGGCGTCCGTTCCGGCTCGGGGCCGAAGCACGCGCCAATCCGCCGGCGGACGCTTTCGACATACTCTTCCGCGTCGGCTTTGGTCTTCAGCGCTGCGCGGGCCTTGTTCGCAAGCGCCTCGGCCTCGCGGACGCGGCGGACGAGGTACTCCTGGATCATGCGGGGGAAGCGGTTCAGCGGCGCGAGCTCCCGGCGCGCCTCCCCGGCCTGGACCCGGGCCCTGCCGGCCAAGAGCGACTCGGCCAGCACCAGGCCGGCCAGCGCGCCGCCGGTGTGGAGCAGGTCGCGGCGGGTGGTACAACGCTGCGTGTTCATGGGCAATTCCTTGTCTAGAGAAGACGCCGCAAGGCGACAGGTCTTCTGTCGCGGGATGATCCTGCATTCCACTTCACCGACCAGGCCCCCCGCCCGAAGCGGCGGCCGGCTCGTATTCAATCGTCAGTTCCGGCGGCTTGGCGCTTTCCCGCGACAGGTAGTCCACCCCATCGGTGCTGGTCGGGTCGATGATCAGGCTCAACTCGGACTTGCCGCTCAACTCGACCTCGATCGGGACTTCGACCGCCTGGTTCTCGCTCACGCGGCCCAAGCGGGCCAATTCCTTGGACGCCTTGGGCCGCGTCGCGTACGTCACACCCGTTTCGGTCCAGGCCCCTGCGGCCAGGCAAACCCGGCCCGAGTCGCCGGTCGGGTTGCCCGCATTATGAATCCGGAGCCGGGCCTCGATCGGCTTGCCGGGCACGTCGAGCCGGAACTTCAGCAGCGCCAGGCTGTGGTCGCGGTCGCCCATCTTCGCGTCGCCTCCGTCCACCACCAGCGTCGTGCCGGTTCCCTGGTTCCTGTCCGGGTAGCGCTGGCTGACGAACGCGTCTTCGCTGGGCGTCAGGACGATGCGGACGCGGCGGCCGAGGTGTTCCAGGTTGGCGGACCGTTCCAGTTCCACCGAGCCATCGGCCGCCACGAGCTTGATCGGAAGCGGGTATTTCCCGGCCGCGGCCTCTCCGCGGAGGGCGACCGCCAGCCCGATCGCCGTTCGCTCGCCGGGAGCCAGGCGGACCTTTGCCTGTCTCGGTTCGACGGCGAAGCCCTCCGGGACGGCGAGCGCGAGCGTCCCTTCAAACGGAGTCTCCCGCAGGTTGGCCAGGCGCAACTCGCCGCTTGCCTCCGGTGCGCGCGTGCTGAGAAGGAAGTCCGGCACCGTCGAGCCGAGCCTGGTGACCCGTTCGCGGACGATTTCAACGGCCTGCAAAATGGGCGCCTGCTCGGGCGCGGTCCCGCCGCCTTTCGGCGCCAACTCGATCACCAGGTTGTCGCGGACCTCGATTCCGCCGAACTCCTTGAAGACGGCCCGGTCGCGTCCGTCGGCGGCCGCGACGATGTCGAAGTCCTCGAGCACGACCTTGCCCTGGAGCTTGACGTCAAACACGCGCGCCCCCGGCTGGTCGTTGTCGGGGTCGGCGAAGGCCAGGCGCACGCGGTACTCCGCCGTGCCGTCGCCTTCGGCCAGCAGCGGAATCACGGATTGGCGAAGGCCGCGGGCCGCCGAGGCCAACAGCCACGGCTCGTCGACGCCCGCGATCGGCGTCGAGGCCGGGTTGCGATGCGTGTAGCCGCCGCCCGGATGAAAGGCCATGCCGACGTCGAAGCGGAGTACCAGCGAGCCGCCGGGCCTGGGGTATCCGAGCCAGAGCGCTCCGGAACGGTCTTTGCGGTCGCCGGGAGCGCCGAAATTCAGCCCCAGGCGCTTGACGGGCGTCATCGGGCCGGGCTGGCTGAAGTAGGCCCATTGTTTGTTCTCCTGGCTGCTCTTGAACACCAGCGTGCAGACGTTGGGGAACGGGCAGAGGCAGCCCGAGCTGGCCTCGGGCACCATCAACAGGCCGTTGGCGGGAATGAAATTGATCCAGCAGCCGGGGCGCTGGGAGCCGAAGTGCTGCGTGCCGTAGTCGCCCACCAGGTCGTACCAACCGAGCGTGTAGGAGCGGAAGAGCATCGTGTGGGGCGAGGCCGCCGGGCAGCCGCAGTGGTGGCCCGGGCGGGCGAACTGCCAGGCCTCCTCCTGCCCGGTTACCGGGTGGAGCCGCGTCTGCTGCTCGCCGCTGTGCAGGTCGTATGCCCACGGTTCGGCGTGCAGCGTGTCGCCGATCACCAAGGGGCGCACGCGGTAGCCGATCGGTTCCTCCCAGAGCAGGCCGCCGTCCTCGCCCGACAGGGCCACGACCCGGCGCTTGTCGAACTCGCCGGCGAAGAACTGCTTCCAGTAGTGGCCGTCGAGAAACACCCCGAACAGGAGGAGCACGTTGCGGTTGTAGATCGCGCCCAGCGAACACCAATACGCGCCGCCGACAGCGCCGGTCACCTCGACCGTCTTCTCCCATGCGGGCCGTCCGCTGAGGGCGTCGAGGGCCGTGACCCGAAACACGGGCGGATCGTCGCTCGCCGCGGCGCCCGAGCGGCGGCGCTGCTTGAGCCGCTCGGCCAGCGTCTCCAGCCGTTCCTGATCGGTCACGCCGGCGTCGGCGAGGAACATCCGGCCGTCGCCGATCGCGATCGCCCCCTGGGCGATGCTCCCGCCCTCGTGCTTCCAGCGCAGCCGCCCGTCGGCCAGATCGAGCGCGAAGACGCAGTCGGCGGTCCGCCCCTTCGCGGTCCGGGAGCCGTAGAGCAGGTCGCCCACGACGCCGACGTAGCCCCAGAGGCGGGCTTTGCCATCGGTCGCCGGCGGCATTTCGTAGGTCATCGTCGTCCGCCCGGTGGCGGCGTCCAGCCGCAGGCACTGGTCGCCGACGGCGATGAACAGGCTGTCGGCGTTGACCGCCGAGTTGCCCGCGTCGTGGGTCACGCTGACGCGGAGCGCGCCGTGGATTTCCCGCTCCCAGAGCTTGAGGCCGTTGTAGGCGTCGTAAGCCATCACCGCGTTCTCGCCGGCGCCGATCTGGCTGGCCGAACCCTCGCCAAGGATGAAGATCCGCCCGGCCGTGGCCAGCGGGGCGGCCGCGCGGCGGTGGCGCTCGGCCATCTGGGTCGGGCCGGGCCCGCCGAACCACAACAATCCGAGCGGGCAGCGGACAAGCTCGTCGTCGCTGCAAGTTGTGTTGCCCGGATTGGCGTATTGATGGGTCCAGCTCCCAGCGCCGGGCAGCGCCCCGCGGCGCAGCTCCAGCCACGTTCCGTCCTGCTCCACGATCCGCCCGCCGTCGAGCCCCCCCTTGGCCAACCACTCCTCGATCGCTTGCGCTTCGAGGCGCTCGGCCCGGCCGCCGGCCGCGGCCGGCTGGCCGATGAAGATCGTGCCGCCAAGCGGTTTGAGCATCCGCATGGTCTCTGTGGCATCGCCCGGCATTCGCCCCGAGAGAATCGCCTCCTCGGAGACGACGAGATTGGCGAAATAGTCGGAAAACGGCAGGTTCGCCAGATCGGCCTGCTCGAGGTGCACGCGGGCGCCGTAGCGCCCGGCCGCGTCGAGCGCCTGCCGCGCGGCCTCGACCTTTTCACCGTCGGGATCGGCGCCGCAGATCGTCAGTTCCGTCCGCCTGGCCAGCTCCAGTGCCAGCCGGCCGGTGCCGCAACCGAGCAGCAGGCAGTAGCCGCGCTTGATTCCCGTCTCGCGGACGATCCGCTCGGCCGCCGCTTCAAACACCGGGGTCAGCTGATCCGGAGGGAAGGGCGATGCGACCGTTTTCTGCGCGACCGGCCCGACGGCCTGAGCGCCCTCGGGACCGAAGCAGTGAATCGCGCCCGTATCGGAGCTGACGAACAACCGGCTCTCGGCAATCGCCAGCCCGCGGGCCTTGCCGCCGACCTTGGCCGACCAGGGCGAGTCGCCCGACGCTGCGTCGAAGGCGACGACGCTTCCTTCTCCGCCGGCGAAAACGGCGTTGCCGGCCAGGACGAGTGATTCGGCGCAGTCGCAGGCGACCCGCCAGAGCTCGCCGCTGGCCATCTCCTGCTCGGCCTGGCCGAGTTGCTCGTTCAGCGTGTCCAGCTCAGCCTGAAGCTCCCGGCGTCGCGATTCCGGCCCCTGGAGGGCCGCCCGGAGGTCCCCGGTGAGGGGCCGCTTGCGGTCGAGCAATCTCTTGCGGCGCAGGCTGGCGGCCCCATAGGTCGCGCGGTTGACGGCGAACAACTCGCGCCCCGTCGCCACGTAGAACATCTCCGGGGTGACCACCAGCCGATGCCCCCAGAACCAGGCAGATTGGGAGCGGTGCGACGCCTCGTCGTAGCCGATCAACTCCTCCGTCCCGGTGAAGAGCTGCGAGCCGGAGAGCGTCGCCTGGGCGCCGCCGATGATGTGCTCGATGTACGCCTCGTACAGCAGGCGGCCGTCTCTGCGATCGAAAGCGGCCGGCGAGACCCGCGCCAGCGGGGCAAAGAGCCGATCGGCCGAGGCGAGCAGATAACCTTGCGGCGAGATTCGGCTCTGGGGGGCCGTGCCGCAGGTGTCGTTGCGCCAGATCAGCTTCCCGTCCTCTGCGCCGACCGCGTACATCGCCACGCCCTCGGCGGGAAAAATCCCCCCGCCGAAATAGGCGACGCCGTCGTCGACGAGCACGCCGGTGCGGATCGGCCACCGCGAGATCATCTTGCCGCTGCCCAGCAACTTGCGCTCGTCGAGCGCCGCGCGGAACCTCCACTGCTGCTTGCCGTCGCTGGCCCGCAGGCAATAGACACACCCGTCGTCCGACCCGACATACACCTTGTCGCGCCACACGGCGGGCGCCAAGCGGACCGGCCCGCCGGTCCGCGCGCTCCAGCGCTCCTTGCCCGTCGCCGCGTCCAACGCGTACACCTTTCCGTCGGCCGAGGAGCCGAAGTAGACCGTGCCGCCGGCCACCGCGACGTGGAACGCATCGTCGAAGTGGGCTCGGGGAAGCTCCGTCGCGCCGTACCAGCCGCCGACCGGCCGCGGACTGGGACGTCCCCAGGCCGGTTCGGGCGCGTGCGCCGGCTGGAAGACCCAGCACTCCCTCAGCGGCGGCCGAACCTCCTCGGACGTGACTCCGCTGCGGGCGATGTCGTGCCGGTATGTGGGCCAATCGCCCGCCCGGGCAGCGACGCTCGCCGAGGCGGCCAACGCCAGCACCAGCCCCAAGGCTCCCCCAACCGCAATCGGGCGGAATCGCCTTGCCCCTCCGCGTCGAGATCGATCCTCGCGATGCGCGCTTGCCATCCTCCAGTCTCCCTCGGTTCGAGATTTCGTGTGTCGCCAACTTCTCGCCGCCGGCGCATGGCTCCCGTTATACACCAGGCCGCCTGGCAAGGGAAATCTTGCCCCGGCGCGAACCGCGCGCGGCAACAGGAACTTGATCCAGAGCGGTCGCGGGCCGCGGCGACTGGCGGGGGAGCGATCGTTTTCGGGGAGCGGGCGGACGTTCTCCCGGTTCCCTCTCTCAAGGCCCTTGATCGAGCGTCAGCACCGCCGCGATGGTGGCTTTCACGGTCTTGGCCGCATTCGGTACGTCGGTCCGCTCCGGGATATCGCCCTCGCCGTGGTAATTCGGGTCGGCATAGGGCCAGGAGCCGATATTGATCACCGACGCCGGATAGCCGGCCTTGACGAACGAGCCGTCGTCGTCGCCGGGCCCCGGCCGCTTGGCGATCCGGTGCTCAAGGCCGATCCTGAAGCGGTCATTGACCGCGCCCATCAATCGGGCAATCCGCTCGCCGGCGGGCTCCGTATAGGCGGTCACCAGGGTCTGTTTGCCGGCGGCCGTCTCCTCCGGCGACTTCACGCCAATCCCGTCGAGATTGAACACCGCGATGATCTTCTCGCCGCGCGACTTGGCGTTCTGTGCGGCCGTCACGCTGGTCCATGGCGTGTGCTCTTCGTTGCAGAGCAGGAAGCGGATCGTCCGCTCGGATGGATACTCGGCAAGGACTCGGGCGGTCTCCAGGACGCCGACCGTGCCGATCGCATTGTCGTTGGCCCCGGGCGAATCGATCCAGCTCTGCGAATCCTTGTGGGCGAGGACGACGATGATCTCGCCGGGGCGCGAGCCGCCCTTTTTCTCGGCATACAGATTGTAGGCCGTGTACCAGGGGTCCTCGGGCATCGGCGGCGAGTACTGGTGCTGCTTGGGCTTGCTCGTGTCGCGGCGATATGCCTGCACCTTCACGCCCTCCCGCTGAACTTGATATCCCCAGCCCTCCAGCTTGCCGGCCAGGAAATCGTCTGCTTCGTGCAAGGTGTTCTTTTCGTGGCCCGGCAGCGTGAAGTTCAGCTTGCGGTAGGGGAGGGGATCGCTTGCAAGGTAGAACAGGTCGGCGGCCATCCGGGCGGCATCGACCGTTGCCAGGCGGCTGCGGATCATCGCAGCGACCCCTTCGCGGTCCCAGGTCCCTTCCCAACCGGGCTGTTGCCCCTCGGCGGCCCGGCACTTGGCTTGCTCGTCGGCAAACCCGGCCGCGAGGATCAACAGCACGCATGACCCAACAAGCTGCAGACATTTCATGACACGCGTCTCCTTTGTTGTGAGTCCCGCTCCGGAATCGGGGCAATGACGCGCCTATTGTACAACTCTTGAGAGGAGGTCGGCAAACAACCAGAGGGTCCACATCAGGATGGCCGCCAGGGCCAGAATGCCCGCCGCCGCCCGCAAACCGCCGGTGTCCGCCGCGTGCCGGTCGCGCCCGGTCCGCCCGGATGCGGCTCTCCGCGGGAGATTCACCAACCGCAGTCCCTGCACCGGCTTCGAACCCGTCTTCATCGCGCATCTCCTTCGAACCCGTCGCGAGGCTCGTCGTCGGCAAGACCTCGCCTTCAGGTCGGGCAAGGCTTGCGCGCCTGTTCCCGGATTCCCGCAGCCGGCGGGGCCGATCGGCCTGAACGGTGTTCTGCCGCCGTGCGATTCGTGGCAACTTGCGGACGGCAGGTGCGGGCGATCGACCGAATGCCGGCCCAACGCTCACCGTGCTAGTCCCATGCCGAACACGCTCGGTCGGAAGTCGCCCGGTTCTTGCCTCGCGGTCTCGCACCGCATCAGCCCGTCCGCCGGCGATCGGACCGCGGGTTGGCCGTTCCTTTTGCCGGGCGCGGCCCGTCTCGGCTTTCGGCATCGGATTTGCAGTTGGATTGTGGCCGGGCAAGCGGGCCGGCAGGCGCTGCCGCCATTTTTCGGGCAGAAGGAAGAGGCCCCCTGTGCAGACCCTGCCGGCGGAACTCGGCGACTGTCGAAACCTCGGCGGGAGTCAGGCTGTGCAAGAATGTCGCGCTTGCCTCAGACTCGCTGTGAAAATCTTGCAGGGATTCCGAAACGGCGGTCGGCAGGCAGCGGCTGCCCGCCCGCCCCAGCAACCATGAGGAGGATGCGATTATGAACGGGATGCAGTCCACAATGCTCGCACTGGCGGCCGTCTACTGGCTGACCGGTTCGACCGCCTTGGCGCAGCGCGGCGTCGGCGAGACGGCGGGCGTTGCCCGGCAGGCCGTCAAGCCGGAGACCGTCTTGCTCTCCGGCACGGTCCTGAAGGTAGAGACCGGCCCGTGCGAGAATACGACCGGCCCGTCCCCGCTCGGCACCCACTTCCTGATGAAGACGGAAACGGGCGAGAAGCTGAATGTCCACCTCGGGCCGGCGGCACTGGTGGAATTCGTCGCCGACGAGTTGTCCGCCGGCCTGGAAGTCACGGTCGAGGGGTTCCGCACGGAGCGGATGAAGCCCAACCATTATGTCGCCGTGTCGCTCACCTTTGGTGACCGGACCGTGCAATTGCGGGCCGGCAGTCTCCAGCCGCTCTGGGCAGGCGGGGCGGGGGGCGGCAATCGGGCGCTCGGCGGCGGCTGGGGCCGCGGACCTGGCCGGGGCGCCGGCTACGGATACCAGGGCGGCCGCGGACGCGGCTACGGCTATGGCCGGCAGGCTGGCCGCGGTCCCGGCTGGGGATGCTACTACTACCGCGGGCCTGCTGGCAGCGGGAACTGAACCGCCTCAGGCGGGCGATGAAAACTTGGAGAACGGCGACGCCGGGAAGGTGGCCGCCGGGCGACAGTCTCTGTGTTCTGCGCCTGAATCCTGCGCTCTTCCTCCGGGAGTTGATTTGTCGCCAACAGGACCGGACAATTGCCCGAAGGGAAAGCCGGCGGTCTGCCGATCCTACTTCCGCTGGCTGTTGCAAGCCGGAGCCTGGCCGTTCATGCCCGGCGGCGTTTTATTCCGTCCGTCCCGCGCGCTGTCGGAGTTGCACCCGATGAGGAAGATCACGGCTGCTGCCAGGTTGCTGCCGGCGGGCCTTGCCATAGTCTTGGCTTGCTCTGCCGCGGTCTGCCCTGCCAGTGAAGTCGACCCGTACAGCAAGAAGGCGATTGCCGCCGAGGCCGCCGGCAGCCTCGTGGCCGTCGTCTTCACCGAGCAAAACGCTCCGGCGACGCCGAAAACGGAAGACTTGCCCCTCAAGCGCTGCGTCTCGCAGTACGGCGTCACCTGGACATTCGACAAGCCGGTCCGCGCCGGCCAGTTCGTCAACGGCGACTGGTACGTGGTCGGGCCGGCAGAGGTCGTGGCGATCGATCCCGCCCCGCTCCACGGCAGCCAGATTCCGGCGAGCGAACTGGACCACATGGACAGGAGGCGCCCCGAGGCCCAGCGGGTCCGCAACGGTTTCATGCTCAATCCACCGGCCGCGATGAAAGTCGCCTACGACAGCGGCGTCCGCAATTGGTTCGATCCCGCCCTGATCCGCCAGCTGCCGGTGGCGCTGGCGCCCGGCGATTCGCTCGTCTCGACGATCAGCATGCCCCAGGGCCTGGTGCTGCGCGCCCAGTTGCGGAACAAGATCGAGCGGGGCGTGGGCGACAGCAGCCCGATCCGCACGGCGGCGGTCTTGACCTGCGTGGACCGGCCGCAGCCGCCGGACGCTTTCCGGCCGGCCTTCTGCAACCGCCGCCAGAAGATCTATCTCGCCCGGCAGCTCCGGCGGGAACTCCTGCCGACCGTGGCGGCGACGGCAAGCGCGCCCAGCGCGGTTCAGTACATCCGTTTCACCCGGCGGCCTTGGGTCGGGACCGGCTTTTTCGGCTTCGAAGAGCCGGTGGAGAACATGCCGCAGTACGGGCTGGAGTACGGCCGCGTCGTGGGCATCTCCGCGCTGCTTTTGTGCACGGACATTTCGCCCCAACAGAAAGAACCGCTCCTGGTAAACCTCACCCAGATAGGCATCGACCTGGGCGGCATGATCCGCTCGGGCCATCCCGGCTGGACCGGCTGGGGTGGACACGGCAGCGGCCGGAAACTGCCGATCGTCTTCGCCGGCATCCTCTTGGGCGACGACGAATTGGCGAACATCAATCGATCATTCCCCCAAGCAAGCTTCGGCGAGGACGAACAGACCGCCTACGGCGAATGCTGGACGGGCGCCAAGGTCGTCTTCGCCGGTCATTCGGGGATCGACGCGGCCACCGGCAGGGGCCGGCTGCGCAAGTCCGGCTGGGGCCCGTACGAGCACACGCCCCCCTCCGAGTGGCAGGAAGGCCAGAACACGAGCGAATCCTACCGCCGCTGCTGCACGAGCGTCGGCTGGGTCGCCCAGGCCCTGGCGCTGAGGCTTCTGGGCGCGGAGAAAGCATGGAACCACGACGCGTTCTTCGATTATGTCGACCGCTGGATGTATGAGGACGACGCGGCCTTCGTGAAGGAAATCCAGAATGCCACCGGCCGGGACCACGACAAGAACTGGGCGCGGCAAGGCCAGGCGTGGGATGCGTTTGTCAACCAGATGTGGGCCCGGCACCGGGCGAAGCTTGCCGCTCCGATCGACGGCTGGAAGCAGAAACACGACGATAGCGACTACCGCCGCGCGGTCGAAACCGCGAACTGAACCGCAGCCTGGGAGAAGGTTGCCGGTTCGAGCAATCCGGGTTCGGGTTCGGCGGTCAGGTGCCGTCTTTTCTTCCCGCCTCGTTCCCAAACCCCAGCTTGGGGACGCTGGCGGCAGACGCGACGGCCGCCGGGCGGCGTCGGGCCCCGTTCCGCTTCTTCGCTCGTCCCTTCGTCGAGCCCAATCGCCGCGGAGGCGGCCCGTTGCGCACGTTTTTGACATGCCGCTGGGCGGCACTACAATGAGGGGCTGTCGAGCCGTTCGGCGTAATCGGTCACCCCCCGGACCTGCCCCGAGAGAAATCGCCCCGTTGACCTGGAACGAAACGTGGGACAGTCTCCGTGAACGTCTATCGTACCCGATACAAACATGAATCGACGTCCAACAGAAAGGTTGCCGAGCATGAAGACCGAATCCACGAGGAGCGCCAAGTTGAATCGCCGAGCATTCCTGCAATCGAGTGCCGCGGGGCTGGCCGGCCTGGCCGTGCTGAAATCGCCGGGGTTCACCGCGGAACTGGCCGGACCCAAGAAGCGCGTCGGGCTGATCGGAACCGGTTGGTACGGCAAAGTGGACTTGCTGCGTCTCATCCAGGTCGCGCCGGTCGAGGTGGTTTCGCTCTGCGACGTGGATCAGCAGTTGCTGGCCGAGGCGGCCGAGATTGTCGCCACGCGGCAGCTCTCGCGGAAGAAGCCACGCACCTATGGCGACTACCGTGAAATGCTCAAGGAGAAGGATCTGGACCTCGTGCTGATCGCCACGCCCGACCATTGGCACGCCCTGGCGATGATCGCCGCGGTCGAGGCCGGGGCCGACGTCTACGTGCAGAAACCGATCGGCGTCGACGTCGTCGAATGCCAGGCGATGCTTGCGGCGGCTCGCAAGCACGGCCGGGTCGTCCAGGTGGGGACGCAGCGCCGCAGCACGCCGCATCTGGTCGAGGCCCGCGAACTTGTCCAGGAAGGCCGCCTGGGACGCATCGGGCTGGTCGAAACGTATTGCTACGGGCGGCGCGGCATCAGCAACCCGCCCGACGAGGCGCCGCCGGCAACGCTCGACTACGAGATGTGGACCGGGCCGGCGCCGATGCGGCCGTTCAACCGGCAGAAGCACCCCCGCGGCTGGCGAAGCTACATGGAATACGGCAACGGCACGATCGGCGATATGGGGATCCACATGATCGACATGGCCCGTTGGATGCTCGACCTGGGCTGGCCCAAACGGATCAATTCCACCGGCGGCAACTACTTTCACAAGGAAGGCAAGCCGAACATTTCCGATATGCAGACGGCCACGTTCGACTACGGCGACCTGCAAATGACGTGGCAGCACCGGTACTTTGGCGAGAGACCCGACCCGGACTACTGGTGGGGGGCGACCTTCTACGGCGAAAAGGGCACGCTCAAGGCCGGCATCTCCGGCTTCGACTTCATCCCCATCGGCGCCGGCACGCGGATCCACCGCGAGTGGGATGACGCGAGCGCCAAGTATCCGGTCGACAGCGACCGGTATCCGGAGGACAAGACCGAAAAGGGGATCGAGTATCACGTGGCCCCGGCGATCCGCGCCCACATGCAGAACTTGCTGGAATGCACGGAGAGTCGCGCGCGGCCGCGGGCCGACATCAGCGAAGGCTGCATTTCCACCGCCGCGTGCGTCCTAGCCAACCTGTCTCTGCAACTCGGCCGCAGCCTGGCGTGGGACGCCGAGAAAGGCCAGGTGGCGGGTGACGAGGAGGCCAACCGGTTGTTGGCGCGTCCCTACCGCGCGCCGTGGATCCACCCGCTGCCGGACAAGGTTTGAGGAACGGACAGACGGCGACGGGAACCACAACAACGACGGCGATCCGGAGCGCGTGCGGCGAACGGGTGAAGGCCGGGCGATGGAGACGTTCGCGTCAGACCCAGCGGACCGGATCGCATTCGGACCGGCTGGCCCAGACGTCGAGCGCGGAGAACTCGCCGGCCAGGATGTCGGCCAGGCACTCCATGGCGAAGCGCTCGCTGGCGTAATGGCCGGGCAGGATCAGGCCGATCCCCGCCGCCTCCGCCTCCAAATACGTGTGGTAGCGCGTTTCGCCCAGCAGCATGGCGTCGCAATCGGCTTGCCGGGCGTGTTCGAGAAACGCGCCCGCCGCCCCGCATGCGACCGCCGCCATGCGGACCATCTGGTCGGCCGCGCCGACGATCTGGACGCGCTGGAGGCGGAGGAACCCCTTGACGGTTTCGGCCAGTTCGCCCAGGCGGATCGGCTCCTCGAACCACCCGATCCGCCCGGCGCCGATCCCCCCGGCCGAGAATGTCAAGGGGAAGACGCCGCGGAGGCCCAACCCGCGCGCCAGCCGCTGGTTGATCCCGTCGGTTGCCGAGTCGTAGGCCGTGTGGGCGCTGTAGACGGCGATCCGCGCAGCGATCAGGTCGAGCAGCATCCGGCCGGTGGGCGTCTCGGGGGTGACGCGCTGCAGCGGCTGAAAGGGGAGCGGATGGTGGGCCACGATCAGGTCGGCGTTCTGCTCGATCGCCTCGGCCGCCACCTGGGGCGTGATCGTCAGGCAGGTCATCACCCGGCGGACCGGGCTCCGCGGATCGCCGACCAACAGCCCCACGTTGTCCCAGTCTTCGGCCAGCCGCAGCGGTGCAATCCGCTCGAGAAAGGCGGCCAACAACTCTACCGTAAGCATCATCCAGGTCCTTTTCTTAGGGCCGATTTTCAAAGCCGCCGGATTATTCTCCATGGTTCCCAAGCCGGAGCCTCCGATTCTGGGCAGGCGCGCCGGTCTGGAGCCAGCGTTCCCAAGCTGGAGCTTGGCCGCGTGGCGGGTCCGCAGCGGGGCGCTGGGCAACGCGGCGCGGGCGGTCGATCAGTGGCGCGCCCTGTCTGGCTGGTGCCAGAAGGAGCGGAAATAGGCCTCGTCCACCGCATAGGCGTCGATCGACGTGGTTTTCGGGTTGAAGTCCGGCGGCAGGATGCCGTAGCGTTTCATCTCGCGCACGTACTGCTCGCTGGGCCGCTCCGGGGTGCCGCCGTCCATGATCGCGTAGGTGCCGTTGGCCACGGCGCCGGAGTCGAGCCAGAGGCGGATCGTGCGGGCTTCCTGCGGTGAGACCTTGAGCTCGTAGTGGCTGCCGTCGATCCGGGTCATCAGCTTGCTCGCCGCGCTGCCGATCTGCCGCGGGGCGCGATTGCCGTGGGCGTTGCGGCCATCGACGACTTCCTCGAACTGCTGGACGAGTGCGACATAGGACGAGAGCACGCGCCCCTGGCCGTGCGAGGGAACGCCCCGCGCGGCGGCCAGGCAGGTGATGCCGTCGGCGTTGCCCTGGCTGTGGCAGCGGACGCAGTGGCGGTCGAGGATCGGCTGGATATGGCGGCGAAAGTCGACGATCTGCGGCACGTCGTCGATCGGTTCGATCCTGCTCACGGGGCGCTGGAGCGCGGCGAGCGTCGCCTTGCCGGGGTTCGCCGGGGTGACCGTCCGCGGCTCGTGGCAACCCACGCAACTGGTGGTTTCGCCGGGCTGGAGCGTGACGAAGCTCTGCATCTTCTTGACAGCCAGTTCGTGTTCGTCGAGCGCCACGAAGAACAGGCTCCGCATCGCCGGCGCTTCGAAACACGCCGAGCCGTCCTCTTCGACCGGCACCGTGCCGAGGATCCGGGAGATCGTGAACGGCCCCCAGAGGCTGATCCCGTCGAAACCGGGGCTGTTGTGGAACGGGGCGGGGAGCTGTTCGAGCACGAGCAGCTTCTTGATCTCGCCGCGCGCCACGCCCTCCATGTTTCTGCCCCGCGTCACGTCGGCCAGGACGAGCCGGCCGGTCGGCCGGCCGGCGTCGATCCGGGCGGCGGTCAGCCGCGCGGGGCGGCGGGGGCGGATCGGGACCGGTTCATGGAGGCGCATCTCGGGGCGGGGATCGCCGAGCGAGAACAGCTTCGCGGCGCGGCCCTGGTCGTCGAGCAGAAACAGATCGCGACCGCGCGCCGCCAGGAATCGGGTTGCCGAGAGGGGGTAGGGGTCGCGCCAGTTGCCGTCGGGATGGATTCGCCGCGCGGAGCGCTGATGATCCGGACCCAGGCGCGGATCGATGATCGTCAGGAATCCTTCGTGCTCGGGGCGGCCGTGGCCCGGCGAGAAGACCGACACCACCCGGCGCGTGCCGGGAATCGGTTTCGCGTCGAGCATCGCTTCCGCGCCGGGCACGTTGTCGTAGCGGACGGTGTTCCCCTTGCGGCCGGCAAGCGCGTAGGCCATGCCGGTCGGATGCATGTTGCCGAAGTAGGTCATCTGGCCGCTGCCGTCGAGATTGATCGTCCAGAGGTGGTGGTAGGCCAGCTGGCTGCGGTCGTTGTATTCCCAGCGGGTGTAGAGCAGCCGCCCGTCGGGGAGCACGGCCGGGGTGTTCTCCGTGACGGCGTTGCTGCTGATCATCCGCGGATTCCCGCCGTCGGCGTTGCAGCGGTGGAGGTTGGCCACCGGCACCTTCCAGCACGCCACCCAGCGGTTGCAGCGCGAGGAGCAGAAGACGATGTCGCCGTCGGGAAGGTAGGCCGGCTCGATGTCGTCGTGCGGTCCGTCGGTCAACTGCCGCAGGTCGGAGCCGTCGGCGTTGATCTCGTAGAGGTGGTAGTGCTCCGTGCCGCCGGGCCGGTAGGAGAACAGGATTTTGCCCCCCTCGTAGTGAACCTGCGGATCGCGAACGCCCCCGCTCGGATCGTCGAGCAGGACCCGCACCTCGCCGCTGGCCAGGTTGAGCCGGCAGAGCTGGCCGCCAATCGGGTAGGCCTTTTCTTCCGGGTCGTAGCTGTAGTAGCCGAAGTTGGCGTAGTAATG
>JAAYCB010000391.1 GCA_012744395.1 Pirellulaceae bacterium | reverse complement strand
CTCATCTGCGTCGCGGAGATGAGCCGATGTAGGTTCCAAGTACCGGCTCCAAGGCGCCGTAGCCAAGCGGCTAAGGCAGCGGATTGCAAATCCGCCATCCCCGGTTCGAATCCGGGCGGCGCCTCTCGACATAAGCCCTTGCACAGCAAGGGCTTTTTTCATGCCGTGAAGAGGCGAAGGCAAGGTTCCCCGGAGTCTTCCCCGGTGTTTCCCCGGACATCCCCCGATGGTGTGGTGTCGATTTCGGGGAGCGTTGCACCGTATTCCGTGAACTGCTGTTCCGCCCATTGGCGGTAGTGTTCTGTGGTTGCCCGGCAGGCGTGGCCCATCTGATTTTGAAGCTGGGGGTTCGCCCAGTTGACCCGAGCGTGGGCATACCGGAAGGCATGAAATCCATAGACGTGGCACCAGGCGTTGCAGGTGTGCCCCTCGTCGTCGGCATCCCGGCAGGGAAGGTCGATCAGCCTGTTCCCCTGATCGTCCACCGCCGCCTCCTGGATGCGTTTAAATTCGCGGTACAAGGTCCTGGCCGCGTGGTTCCAGGGGAATAGCCGCGGGTCCCCGCCGGCGATTTTCTCGACGTAGGGCAGCGCGGCCTTGATATCCGGTCGGGCATCCCGCCGCTGTTTCGTGGCGGCTGCCCTGGAGAGGATGCGGCCGGAATCCCAGTCCAGGTCTTCCCAGCGAAGGCGAAGAATGGCGCTGATCCTGGCCCCCGTGACCCAAGCGGTGGCAAAAAGCGCTCTCCACCAGTCAGCGGGGGCGCATTCCGGCGGCAGCTTGTGGGACTCGATATCCGGGAATGTCGCCACCTCGGCGGCCTTCATCATCAAGGCGAAGTGATCCTCCGTCACGTGCGCCTTCTCCCGCTGGTCGCCCAGAATCTCCGGCATGGCCGGGACCTCGGCGATGTACTTCCAGCGTTTCGCCACGCTGAGAGCGGCGCGGACGTGGCGCAATTCCTTCTCCACCGTGGCCGGTCTGATCTTCTGCTTGTGGATGCCGTGCATGGAGAAGCGGCGGCGGCAAAACTGGTCGAGCGTCAACTCCTCGATCTGGTGAACCCAGCGCGGCTTGCACAATTCCTTGAACCGCGCGAGGGCAAGCTTAATCTCCTTGATGGTGCCCGGACGTTTTCCGCTGGCATGGACCTTTTCGGTCATGTACTGCTGGACGAAAGCATCCCACTTCACGTCCGGCCGGATACCTTTGATACGATTCAGAAGCGCGGCTCTCTTGACCGCCGCGAACTCTTCCGCGTCCTCCTTCGAACCAAGGGTCTGGGCGACACGCCGACCGTTTTCGGTCCATTCACACGCCCAAGGGCATCTTGCGGCGCCAAGCCGAGCCTTCTCTTTGCTATTCTGAAATACGCGCACCTTCATCTCCTCACCCTCCGTTTAGTCGATCCACTTCTTAACCTGGGCCATGTTCTCCTTCAGCGATCGGGTCTTCGCTCCGACCGCCTTGGCAATCTCGCGGACGCTCACGCCATCGGCCCGCATCCGCTGGGCCTTTTTCTTTCGATGGTAGGTGTCCAGCACCGTGCAATTCTTCGAGCACAAGGTCTGATCCGAGCGGACGTTCATCACGAACGGCCTGCCGCAATGCGCACAGAAGCGTAGCCCACGGCCGCGAACGGCAAGAGCGAACTGGAACCAGACCACTTGCCGCAGCTCGTCGACGCGGACGATGATTTCCGGCTCGTCGGCCGCGCCGAAAAAGAATTGTGCTTTCGGCGACTGCGTTTTCCACTCGATGATGTCCTGGACAAGTCGCTCAGCCGGCGCGGTCAACGCGCCGTGCGAAAACAGCGTTATCTCGTGCGCACGCTGCTGGCCGGTCCAGGACCGCTTGAGGTTCTCGAGCGCCGCTGGAGTGACGTAGCGGGGGCGGTCGGTGCCATCATCCCAGATGACGGTCTTCCCAAGGGCCTCGTCGTCGCCCCGCGCAAGTGCTGATTGCACCTCGATGGCGAACCGCATCACCTCGATTTCCGCACACCAGGCGGCCAACGTGTTCCCTCCAACACGCCCGCTGTAATGGGTGCCGACGAGAAGCCCGCGGTGATTGGCGAAGTCGAGCACCGCCTCTTTCGCCGGCTTGACCTGGGAGAACTCCCAGAAGAGTAGCGGGGCATCCACGAACGGATCGTAGACCTGCCGGGGATTTTCCCCGCCGCGAGCGTCCGGTTCCAGTGATTCTTCCCTGCTGACTGCGGTTGCGGACCAGGCGTATCCGCCGCCATCAGCCCCAAGTTGACTCTCGATTCTGACGTTCATTTTTCTCCTCACGGCTGTGTTTAGTCGAAGTCTAACATACCGCCTTGACAATGGCAAGTATTTTGAGACAATGGCTATTTAGTTGGTACGTCAGCTACAACCTAAACACACCGGAGGCCGAAATGCGGACTGCCGAGAAGCCCAAGCCGGACAGGCGGACCGGGCTTGGAACCATCGAAGAGGTCGGGGATTTTCTGCGGATTTCCCGACCGACCATCTACCGCCTTTTTGACCTGGGCAAGCTCCAGCGAGTGAAGCTTGCCGGCGCCGTCCGCATTCCTTGGGCGAGCGTCTACGAACTCGTGGGCGAGAAGTGAGGAAGTGCCGTGAGACTTGACCAGGACGAAATCCGGGCGATCGCCAGCGAATTGGCCCCGAGGGTTGCCGAGTTGCTTGAAGCCCGGCTGAGCGAACGGCCGGAGTGGTGTATGAGCGTCTCGGAGGCGGCGGCCTGGGCCAAGGTGGAGGAGCACCGCATCAGGGAGGCGATCAAGAATGGCAAGTTGCCGTGCGTCCGCGTCGGGCATGCCGTGCGGATTCGGCGCAGTGACCTGTTCGGTATGAGGTGACAAAAAAGCCCGGCAACGTGCTGATCTACGCGCCGGGCTAAAAGGAGTATCGTTACATGGATTCTAGT
>JAAYCB010000390.1 GCA_012744395.1 Pirellulaceae bacterium | reverse complement strand
TCGCCGCACTCGTGCGCTTGTAAGTGTGTTGAATCAGCAAGGTGAAAGTCCTTGCCAAGTTGGGTCTGAACGTTGTAACCGAAAGTAACTGCGTCCTCGTGAGAGGGGGTGGAGAGCAACTGGAGGTGAACCGCTGGTCCGTAGGATGACGAACTCGATTCGGCCGGTTGTCGTGGCCAGCCTCCGAGTGGTGGTGAAGCCCAAGTGACGCCTTGGTTCCGAGAGGGATGCGGCCGGCAGGCCGCGCGGTAGGCTCCGGGACAAAACCAGACCGGTCCCCGGGGACGGCAACAGGTGGTTGGAGACGGAACGGCGGAAAGGTTCGACACATGAAACAAGGAGACCTGTCCGGAAACAGACGGAGTTCATGGCCCACGGGGGTCCGAAGAGCCGCCGGACAGGAGTCAGAGGTTCCATAGTAGCGACGAAGCCGGGTAACGCCGGGGGAGCGAAGGGAACCAGGAAGATGGATGCGGAATGACCAAGCCCACGGAACACCAATCGGCGACAGTGCCGCAGGCTCAGCAAGCCGAAGAGACCCTCTCGCGGTGGCGATGGGTCGAACCGTGCGCCTGGACCGTTCGCATGTTGACGACCCTGGAACAAGGAGTGGAAGGAGGAAAATGGTTTCGGCTGTTCGATAAGGTCTTTGCCGAGCGGAATCTATGGGCGGCGTTCCAACAGGTTGCCAAGAACCACGGCGCCGCGGGCGTGGACCACCAGAGCCCTCGAGGACTTCGAGAAGCGACTCCCGGACCCTCTCTGGGAACTCTCGGATGCCTTGAAAGCGGGCCGGTTCACTCCGCAAGCGATTCGACGGGTAGCGATTCCCAAGCCGGGCTCGACCGAAACGCGACCCCTGGGCATTCCCACGGTGCGCGACCGGGTGGTCCAGGCGGCGATCGTCAACGTCATCGAGCCGATCTTCGAACGCGACTTCGCGGAGCAAAGCTACGGATTCCGGCCGGGACGTGGCTGCCAAGATGCCTTGCGACGGGTGGATGAGCTCCTCAAGGACGGCTCCGTCCACGTAGTGGATGCCGACCTGAAAGGGTATTTTGACTCGATCCCGCACGACCGACTGATGGAGCGACTGAAAGCCAAGATTGCCGACGGCCCCGTGCTGCGGTTGATCGAAAGCTTTCTGAAAGCGAATGTCATGGAAGGGGCGTCGCGATGGACGCCGATGCAAGGCGCACCGCAAGGAGCAGTGCTCAGCCCCCTGCTCAGTAACGTCTATCTCGATCCACTGGACCACCGGATGGCGGAGGCGGGTTACGAGATGGTGCGTTACGCCGACGACTTCGTCATCCTCTGTCGCACGGCGGAAGACGCCGCGCGGGCCCTGGAACTCGTCTGCCAATGGACGAGCGAAAACGGCCTCACCTTGCACCCGACGAAGACGAAGGTGATTGATTCGCGTGAAACCGGCTTTGACTTCCTGGGCTACACCTTCCAGGGCCACAAACACTGGCCGCGGAAGAAGAGTATGACGAAGCTTAAGGAAGCGATTCGTGCCAAGACCCGGCGTACTTCGGGCAAGAGCATGCCGTGCATTGTGGCGGACGTGAACCGCACGTTGCGGGGATGGCTCGCTTACTTCAAGCACAGCAGCTACCGCACCGTGTTTCGCAGTCTCGACGGATGGATCCGCACGCGTCTGCGGAGCATCCTTCGCAAACGGACGCACCGTCGCGGCCGTGCCCGGGGCGCGGACCATCAGCGCTGGCCGAACTCCTACTTCGCTGCGCTTGGGTACTACAGTCTGGTGGATGCCCATGCCGCGGCCTGTCAATCCTCAACGAGGTAACACCATCAACCGGAGAGCCGGATGCGGGAAAACCGCCCGTCCGGTTCGGAGGGAGGGGAGGCCGAAACCAATCGGCCTTCCCTACCCCTATCGAAGGCCGCAGAGCGGTTGTAAGCGGGAGAGGCTCCTTTTATTGGGTGGTTTGGGACACGTTGGCGGCCAGCGGCCCATCCGAGCGGTTCGAGCTTTGGACCTCGAAGGCGAGGCTTTCGAGGAAACGTTTCGCGTTGAGGTAATCTTGGGGCGGCAGGAGTTGAATCTGCTGGCGAAGCTGCTCGATCATCTCGCCGGTCCGTTGGAGAATCGCCAGGTACTCTTGCGCGCCGAAACGATCGGCGGCGCCAAGGTTGCGGGAGACGGCCCAGCGGTCGAAAAGCTCCTCCAATCCCGCCCTTGGGGCCTGGAACATTTCGTGCTGGAGAAGGATCGGCCAGTTGATCCGCCCGGTGAGCGAATCCAATTCACTGGGGCTGAGCGCGGTGGGCCTGGCATCGCGGGCGTAGCGTCCGATCGCCTCGATCGACGGGCGCGGACTGCGCTCGGCCTGGCGATAGTCTCGCGCCTGGCGGCGGATGTTGAAATACGCCTGGACGGAGTCCTGGGCGTTGGTAATCGACTGTGCTCGGGCCGCCTGAGCGTTGATCGCCGCTTCGGACGTGAGGCGATTGAATTCTCCTCCGGCCCGGAGAATCTCGGCCAGGCCTCGCCCATACGACTCGGCGGCCGTTGCGGCGTGATAGGAGTAAGGGCCGAAGTAGGGGCCGCCATAGCCGTACCAGGGGTAGGCGATTGGGTATGATTCCGGCCCGCCGGCCAGCGCGGGTTGCAGGATTGCGATTGAGAGGGTCGCGGCACACAAGAAGACCGCGGCGCCGCGAATCCGGGCTAGAAGGATTCGCAGGTCCGATTTGGCGATTTCGGCGTACATGGCGTTGAGCCTCCTTCCAGAAGTGCAGATCAGGATCGGCTCGATCG
>JAAYCB010000389.1 GCA_012744395.1 Pirellulaceae bacterium | reverse complement strand
TGCCCCCTGCGGGGTGGAACCCAGACGCGCGCCCACCGGTCAACCAGCAACCGTCGCCCGCGGGGCGACGCCGGCCGTCACGCGAAATTGAGCGTGTAGCTGTAGACGTTCTCGCGGAGCTTGCTGGAGACCTCGCAACTGGCGCGGTTGAAGACCGCCTGCATTGCCTTGTTCTCGCGAAGCACCTCGGCGGTGAAACCGCTGATCCCGTGGCGCTTGGCGATTCCGCTGAGGTATTTCAGCAGGAAGGTGCCGATGCCCCGGTTTTGCCAAACGTCGCGGACGACAAAGGCGACTTCCGCGCGGTTCGTCTTGGGGTTGAGGAAGTAGCGGCCGACGGCGATGATCTGTTCGCCGTGCGCCTCGGGCAGCGTGCCGACGATCGCCACCTCGCTGCGGTGGTCGATGTACACGAAGTTCTGGATCTTCTCCTGCGGGAACTGTTTCATCGGCGCCATGAACCGGTAGTAGATCGTCTCCTGCGAGAGTGTATAGAGCAGATCCTTCATGCCCGGCATGTCCGTCGGATGGACGGGGCGGAAGTTGATCTGCGTGCCGTCGCTGAGCAGCAGGCTGGTCTTCAGTTCGGGCGGACCGACGCTGACCTTGCCGCCGACCTCCTGCATTTCCGGGCGGACGTACTTGGCGGCGATCGCCTCGCGGAGGAGGTGTTCGCGGTGGTCGGGGTGGGAGATCGCGATCAGCGCGACGGCGCGCTCCTGGACGCTTTTGCCGTGCAGGTAGGCGACGCCGTATTCGGTGACCACGTAATGCACGTCGCCGCGCGTGGTGACCACGCCCGCGCCGGGGCTGAGCTGCGCGGAGATGCGGGACTTGCCGTCGTGGGTCGTTGACGGCAGCGCGATGATCGCCCGGCCGTTCTGCGAACGCGACGCCCCGCGATTGAAATCCACCTGGCCGCCGATCCCGGAATAGAACCGCGTCCCCAGCGAGTCGGAGCAGACCTGCCCGGTCAGGTCGACCTCGAGGGCGACGTTGATCGCCACCATCTTGGGATGCTTGCTGATCACGAACGGGTCGTTGACGTACTCGGTCGGGAAAAACGTGAACGTCTCGTTGCCGTCGATGTAATCGTAGAGCCGGCGGGTCCCCATGCAGAAGCTGGCGGTGACCCGGCCGCGGTCCACGGCCTTGCGGCGCCCGGTGACCGCCCCTGACTCGACCAGGTCGACCATCGTGTCGCTGAACATTTCGGTGTGGATGCCCAGGTCGCGCTTGTGCTTGAGGAACTCCGCGACGGCCTGGGGGATTCGCCCAATGCCAAATTCAACCGTCGAGCCGTCGTCGATCAGGGCGGCGATGTTCTCGCCGATCTGCCGCGTGACCTCGTCGGGCTCCGGCGCCTGGAACTCAAGGATCGGCTCGTCGACCGGCACGAGGATGTCCAGGTCGTGCACGTGGAGGCAGGAGTCGCCCATCGTGCGGGGCATCCGCGGGTTGACCTGGGCGATCACCAGGACGGCGTTCTCCGCCGCGCTCTTGACGACGTCGACCGAAACGCCCAGGCTACACATCCCCCGCTCATCGGGCGGGGTGACCTGGATCAAGGCCACGTCCAGCGGCAGCTGCCCCGTGGAGAACAGCCGCGGAATGTCCGACAGGAACAGCGGCGTGTAATCGCCGAGCCCCTCCTGGATGATGTCGCGGACATTCTCGGCGATGAAGAAGCTGTTGATCCGGAACGAGGCCGCCAGCGCTTTGTCGGCGTAGGGCGCTTCCCCGTGCGTGAGCAGGTGGACGATTTCCGTATCCGGCAGCTTGTTCGCCCTGGCTGTCAGCGCTTTGACAAGCTGGACCGGCTGAGCGCAGCCGGTGCCGATGAACACGCGCTTGCCGGGATGGATCTCGGCCACGGCCTCTTCCGGACTCATCACCATTTCCTGGTATTCCGTCTGCCAGTTCAGATCGTATTTGACAGTCGACTCGGCCATGTTACTCGCTCCTCGCATCGGAAAGGGTGATTCGGGCATCCGCAACGACGGGGTCCGTTCCGACCTCACCGACGATCAGCGGGTTGATGTCCATTTCGGTAATTTGGGGGAAATCGGTGACCAGCTGACTGAGCCGCTGGAGGCAATTGGCGATCGCGTCGATATCCACGCGGCCGCGGCCCCGAGCGCCTTCGAGCAACGCGTAGGATTTCGTCGAGCGGAGCATTTCGAGCGCCTCCTGCGCCGTGATCGGGGCCAGGTGGAACGTCACGTCCTTCATGATCTCCACGAAGATCCCGCCGAGGCCGAACATCAGCATCGGGCCGAATTGCGGATCGCGCGTCATCCCCAGGATGACTTCGCGCCCGCGGGGACACATCTTCTCCAAGTAGACCCCGCTGAGCCGCGCGTCGGGCATCTTCTTGCCGATCCGCAGCATCATCAGGTCGAAGGCGTCGCGGACTTCGTCGGGCGTGGCGAGGTTCAACTTGACGCCGCCGAGGTCCGACTTGTGAACGATATCCGGGGAGAGGATCTTCATCGCCACGGGCAGCCCGATCTTCACGGCCAGTTCGGCGGCGTCGTCGGCGGTCGCCGCGATCCGGCCGGCCGGCACGTTGAAGTTGTATGCCCGCATCACGTCCTTCGCGGCCGCTTCGCCGACCTGGAGTTGGCCGGTGCGGAGGCAGCGGTGCAGGACGCGTTCGGCCCGGCGGCGGTTGACGGGGAATCGGGCGACCATTCGCGGCGGCGTCTCCTTCCACTCGGCATAATCGCACATTGCCTTGAGGGCCGCGACGGCGCGCTCCGGCGAAGGATACTCGGGAATGCCCAATTCGAGCAGTTCCTCCCGGCCCGGCAGGACGACCTTGCCGCCCATGAAAGACACCAGGACCGGCTTGCTGCCGCGATTCTCGGAGATTGCACGGGCCGTGTCGACGCACTGGGTCATGGCTTGCGGGGTGAGAATCACGACGATCGCGTCGACGCCCGGATCCTGCTGGGCCGCGGCGACCGCGGCGCCGTAGCGCTGGGCGTCGGCGTCGCCGAGTACGTCGATCGGATTGTGGACGCTGGCCGCCGCCGGCAGCATCTTGGCCAGTTCGCCAGCAATCGTCTGGTCGAGCGCGGCGACGGCGAGCCCGGAGTGTTCCACGGCGTCGGCGGCCATGATTCCCGGCCCGCCGGCGTTGGTGATGATCGCCACCCGCTTGCCCCGCGGCAGCGGCTGCATCGCCAGGGCCGTGGCGTAGTCGAAGAGTGATTCGAACGTCGGCGCGCGGAGAATCCCCGAACGCTTGAAGGCCGCCCCGTAAGCGATGTCCGCGCCGGCCAGGCTGCCGGTGTGCGACGAGGCCGCCTTGGCGCCCGCGGAACTCGTGCCCGATTTGAAGACCACGACCGGCTTGGTGCGGGCGGTCTCCGCGGCGGTCCGGACGAAGTCCTTGCCCGACTCGATGCTCTCCAGGTAGGCCACGATGACGCGCGTCTGCGGATCGTCGGCAAGCGCCTCGACGAGGTCGCGCTCGTCGAGGTCGGCCTTGTTGCCGATGCTGATCAGCTTGGAGAGGCCCATGTTGCGGGCGATCGCCAGGTCGAGGATCGCGGTGCACAGCGCGCCCGACTGGGAGATTACGGAGATTCCGCCCGGCGGGGGCATTTCCTTGGCGAACGACGCATTCATCCGCCGGTGCGTGTTGAGCAAGCCGAGGCAGTTCGGCCCGAGCAGCCGCGCGCCGCCGTCGCGGACCTGCTGGGCGATCTGCTTCTCCAGTTCCGCGCCTTCGCGGCCCGTCTCCTTGAAGCCGGCGGTGATCACGCAGATCGCCTGGGCGCCGGCCGCGAGCGAGTCGCGGATCGCATCGGCGACGCGCGGTTGCGCGACGGCGATCACGCTCAAGTCGATCGTCGCGCCGCTCTCCTTGAGCGATGGATAGCACTTCAGGCCGAGGATTTCGTCGGTCGTCGGGTTGATCGGAATGATCGAGCCTTCGAATCCCTGGTTGACAAGATTGGCCACGATCTCGTGTCCGACTTTGCCCGGCGTGCGCGACGCGCCGATGACGGCGATCGTGTCGGGGCTGAGCAGTTTTTCGAGCATGATGGGCAAGGCTTTCTCTGGTTTGCCAAAGGAGTTTGTAGTGGAACGGGCCTCAAACAGCGCCTCGCGGCGTGTATTTCGTGTGCAGCAGCCTGTGGGATCGTTCGCCCAGCGGCTTGCCGAGGAATTCTCTGTACAGCGCGGCGATTTCCGGATTCTCGTGCGACTTGCGCAGCTGCTTCCCCTCGTCCTCGCGGTAGATCGCCGCGATCCGCGCCTCGCGGACCGCGTTGGTCGTGAAGCGCGGCTGACCGCCGCCCCCGATGCATCCCCCCGGGCAGGTCATGACTTCGATAAAATGGTACGTCTTCTCCCCGGCGAGGATTCGCTGCATCAGCCGCTCGGCGTTGCCCAGGCCGTGGGCCACCGCCACGTTGAGCGTCACCCCTTCAAGGAACTCCCAGCCGGCCAGCGTGCCGTCGACGGTCAGCGACGCCTCTTTCAATCCCTCCAGCCCGGCCACCGGCGCGATGTGCAGGTTCGCCGTTGGCAGCGCCCGCCCGGTGACCAACTCGTAGGCGGTCCGCAGCGCCGCCTCCATCACGCCGCCGGTATTGGCGAAAATGTCGGCCGCGCCGCTCGACAGCCCCAGCGGCGCGTCCATCTCCTCCTCCGGCAGGCTCGGGAAATCGATCCCCGCGGCGCGGATCATCTTGCCGAGCTCGCGGGTGGTGAGCACCACGTCGACGTCGCGGGTCCCGCTGGCGTTCATCTCCGGGCGGCCGCACTCGTATTTCTTCGCCGTGCAGGGCATGATCGAGACGACGAAGATCTGTTCGGGACGCAGCTTGAGCTTTTCCGCGTAGTATGTCTTCGCCACGGCGCCGAACATCTGCTGCGGCGACTTGCAGGTTGACAAATGGGGAAGCATTTCGGGAAAGAAATGCTCGGCGAACTTGATCCAGCCGGGCGAGCAGCTCGTCATCAAGGGCAGGGCGGCTTCGCGCCCCTCGGCAAGCACCGCCTTGAGCCGCGCCAGCAGCTCGCTCCCCTCTTCCATGATCGTCAGGTCGGCGGCGAAGTTCGTGTCGAAAACGGCGTTGAAACCCAGCCGGCGGAGCGCGGCGGTCATCCTGCCCGTGACCAGCGTGCCCGGCGGATATCCGAAGCACTCCCCCAGCGCCGCGCGGATTGCCGGCGCGGTCTGCACGACGACGTGCTTGTCCGCATCGTCCAACGCCGCCCAGACCTCGTCGATCTGGTCGCGCTCGGTGATCGCGCCGACCGGGCAGACCGCCGCGCACTGGCCGCACTGGACGCAGGCGACCGTGTTCAGGTCGCGATTGAAGGCCGGCCCGATCGAGGTCTCAAACCCCCGGCTCTGCGGCCAGAGCGCGCCGACGTGCTGGATTTCGTTGCAGACGCTCACGCAACGGCGGCACTTGATGCACTTGCCATGGTCGCGCAACAGCGCCGGAGTCGAGGAGTCGAGCCCGGCGCGCGTCTTCTCCCCCTGGAAGGAGATCATCCGGATGCCCAACTCGGCCGCCAGCGACTGAAGCTCGCAGTCTTCCCGCCGGTCGCAGGTCTGGCACTCGCCGTTGTGCTCCGACAAGAGCAGTTCGACCACCATCCGCCGCGCTTCGCGGACACGCCGCGTGTTGGTGTGGACCTTCATGCCCTCGGCGGCGGGCATCGAGCACGACGCAGCCAGCGCCTGGACGCCCTCGATCTCAACGATGCAAACGCGGCAGGCCCCGATCGCCTGCAAACCCTCGACATAGCAGAGCGTCGGAATCCGCACGCCCGCCTGGCGCGCCGCCGCCAGGATCGTCGTGCCGTCCGGCACCGCGACGGGAACGTTGTTGATGGTCAGGTTGATCATGGCGGGGAAGCGGGATTCGGGGTCGGGGTTCGGGGTTCAGTCTCTACCTCGTTCCCAAGCTCCCGCTTGGGAACGCTCGATTCCGTCTGGGACACCGCCAAGCGGCGCCGCAAATCGTGAAATGAATATCGTGGTCTTCGGTCCCGGTCGGTTCCCAAGCTGCAGCTTGGGAACCAGCCGACTCTTCGTTGGCCATTGAGACTTGGACCTTGGCCATTCCTTTCTTCTCAGCTATCATTCTCGCTAGTCGCCGTTGCCTGCGGGACGGCGGCCGTAGTCGCAGCGGAGGCAGCGTTGGGCCTGCCGCACGGCGACGGATTCGCGCCAGGGCTGTTCGACTTCATCAAAGTTGTTGGAGCGGCGCTCGACCGGGATCAGCGGCAGCCGCTCGCGGGGGGCGTCGATCGGGTCTTTCTCCGGATCGAAGAAGGTGTCGACCTCCTTGGTCTCGCGCCAGAAGGCGTGCTCGCTGCCGCTCAGGTAGCGGTCGATGCCGACGGCCACCCGCTCGCCCGCGGCCACGGCCTCGACGACCGACGCCGGGCCAGTGACCGCGTCGCCGCCGGCGAAGATCCATTTCTGCGAAGTCTGGCCGGTGACCGGATCGGCCTGGAGGAACCCGCTGCGGTTGGTCTCCAGCCCGATATCGTCGCAGAATCCCTGCGTCGAGAGGGCCTGGCCGATGGCCACGAGAATCTGGTCCGCCGGCAGGGTGAACACGTCGCCGCTCTCCTCGGGGCGACGCCGGCCGGAGCCGTCGAACTCGCCGAGCCGCATCGGCCGGCAGCGGATCGCCACGACGCGCCCCCCTTCGGCCACGACGTCGACCGGGGCCGTGAGAAGCTGCAACTTGACGCCCTCGTGAAGCGCTTCTTCAATCTCCTCCTTGTAGGCCGGCATCACCTCGCGGCTCCGCCGGTAAACGACCGTCACCGACTCGGCCCCGAGCCGCACGGCGGTCCGCGCGGCGTCGATTGCCGAATTGCCGCCGCCGATGACCACGACGTTCTTGGCGACCTTGACCGAACCGCGGAGATTGTAGGTCCGCAGGAACCCGAGTGCGTCGATGATCCCTTCGGCGGTTTCGCCGGGGATGCCCAAGCCCACGCCGAGTGGGGCCCCGACGGCGAGGAACACGGCCTCGACCCCCTTGCCGCGAAGCGATTTGAGCGTGAAATCGCGCCCCAGAGCGGTCTCGGTGAGGATCTCCACGCCCATGTTCTCGACCATCCGGACCTCGCGGGCGACGATCTCCCTCGGCAGCCGGTAGGACGGAATCGCCTGCACGAGCATCCCTCCGGGCCGCGGCTCCGATTCGTAAACCAGCGGCTGGTAGCCGAGCCGAGCGAGGAAGTAAGCGCAGGAGAGCCCCGCCGGGCCGGCCCCGACAATGGCGATCTTCCGCTTGGCGTTTTCCAGGCTGTCGCGGACTTCCGGTAGCTGGATCGTCACCTCCTGGTCGACCATGAACCGCTTGATGCCGCGGATCGAAACCGGCTCGTCGAGCGTCGACCTGCGGCACTTGTCCTCGCACGTGTGGAAGCAGACCCGCGAACAGATAGCGGGAAACGGATTCTTCTCGCGGTGCAGGCGGAGGGCCTCGGCGTAGCGCTTCTCGGCCACCAGCGAAACATAGCCGGGGATGTCGACTCCGGCCGGGCAGGCGCTCGAACAGGGCGCGTAGACGAGCGACGGGCAGACGCCGGCGCGGCAGTGCTTGTCGCGAATGTGCTCGATGTATTCGTTGCCGAAGTGGCGAATCGTGGACAGCACCGGGTTGGGCGCGGTCTGCCCAAGGCCGCAGAGCGACGTCTCCTTGATCATTTCGCCCAGTTCGATCAGATGTTCGACGTCCGATTCCTGTCCCTGGCCCTCGCAGATGCGATTGAGAATCTCCAGCATCCGCTTCGTGCCGACGCGGCAGGGGACGCACTTGCCGCACGATTCCTCCTGGACAAATTCCAGGAAGAACCGCGCCACGTCGACCATGCAGCTATCCTCGTCCATCACGATCAGGCCGCCGGAGCCCATGATCGCGCCCAGCTCGGAGAGCGATTCGTAGTCCAGGGGGACGTTCAGGTGCTGCTTGGGGATGCAGCCGCCGGAGGGGCCGCCGATCTGCGCCGCCTTGAATTCCTTGGCCGACGAGGTCCCGCCGCCGATATCGTAGATCAAGTCGCCCAGGGGCATTCCAATCGGCACTTCGACCAGCCCGGAGTTCTTGATCGTGCCGGCCAGCGCGAAGACCTTGGTCCCATTGCTCTTGCCGGCGCCGTGGGAGGCATACCACTGGCCGCCGCGGAGCAGGATCGCCGGCACGTTGGCGTACGTCTCCACGTTGTTCAGCAAGGTCGGCTTTCCCCAGAGACCCGACAGCGCGGGGAAGGGGGGCCGCGGGCGGGGTTCCCCCCGATTGCCCTCGATCGAGGTCAACAGGGCGGTCTCCTCGCCGCAGACGAAGGCCCCGGCGCCCATGCGAATCTCCAGCTCGAAATCGAAACCGGCGCCGAGAATGTTCTTGCCCAGCAGCCCGCGCTGCCGCGCCTGGGCAAGGGCCACCTGGAGCCGCTCGACGGCCAGCGGATACTCGGCGCGGATGTAGACATAGCCTTGCGCTGCGCCGATCGTGAACGCGGCAATCGCCATGCCCTCGATCACCGCGTGGGGGTCGCCCTCGACGATGCTGCGGTCCATGAACGCGCCGGGATCGCCCTCGTCGGCATTGCAGACGACGAACTTCTGTCGCCCCGGGGCGTTTCGGGCGAACGACCATTTCCGCCAGGTGGGAAACCCGGCCCCGCCGCGGCCGCGGAGCCCGGAAACCTCCATCTCCCGGAGCACCGCTTCCGGGTCGTGCGCGTCCAGCACGCCGGCCAGGGCCTGGTAGCCGCCTTCGATCAGCGTGTCGTCGATCCGCTGCGGATCGATGCGGCCGCAGCGGCCGAGGACGATCTTCGTCTGCCGGCGGAAGAACTCCATGTCCTCCATCCGCGAGACGATCCGCCCGTCGGGACGCCGGTGGGCCAGGCGTTCGACGATCTGCCCCTTGCCGAGGTGGGCGCGGACGATTTCGGCGCAGTGTTCGGGCTGGAGATGCTCGTAAAAGACGTCGCCGACCACCGCCACCGGGCCTCCGGAACAAGGACCGAGGCAACCGACGTCCTTCAGGGCCACCCGGCCCTCCAGGCCGGCGGCCGCCAGTTCCTCTTCCAGCGATTGTCGGACCGCCACCGCGCCGGAGGCGATGCAGCTTGCCCCCATGCAGATGCGGACCGGGATCCGGCCGGCCGACGGGGCTGCCGCCTGCTCGTTGCGGAGCTGTTCCCGGAGTGCCGCGAGTTCCTCCAGACTGGCCAGTCGCCCGCTCATTTGCCGTCTCCCTGCTCGACTGCTTTCGCTTCCCGGCGGTACGGATCGAGAATCTGCACGACCCGCGAAGGCCGCACTCTCTGGTGGACGTCGTCGTCGATCATGATCACCGGCGCCAGGCCGCAGGCGCCGAAGCAACGGCCCACGTCGAGCGAGAACACCCGGTCCGCCGTGGTCTCGCCGACCTCCACGCGGAGCGCTGCCTTGAGCGCTGCCAGAACCGCCTTGCCGCCGCGGACATAGCAGGCCGTCCCCAGGCAGACACGGACAACGTGGCGCCCGCGGGGCACCGTGTTGAAGAACGAATAGAAACCGACGACCCCAGCCACTTCGCTGTACGGTTTGTTCAACCGGGCGCTGATCTTCCGCAAGGCGGTCTCCGGCAGGTAGCCGAACATCGCCTGGGTGATTTGCAGCACCGGAATCAGCGCCCCTGGCACCTCCGCGTAACCGGCGAGCACGTCATCGAGCTGCGCAAGCAATTCCTCTTCCGTGGCCTGTTTGCAGGTGCTACAGCAGTTGTCACCGATGGACATTGGGACCGGACCCTTCCAAAAAGGGGATCAACTCGGCAAGTTCCGCGTGGAACGGGAGCATCCAAGACAGCCCCGCGCTTGGGGGAAGGGCCCGCTTCGCGACCAATGGATCGGCTCGAAGAATTGCCTCGCAATCCAAGCGGCTGAAGAACCAGCGAGGCTTGGGCGTCGTCGCCCTTCGGCTGCCGCATTCTGGAGTCTTCCTAATCCGTTGAGCGTAGCAGTTTGACCGGCGGTTCGTCAACCCAACCTGGGCAGTAGTCGCGATTGGTCCGTTCGCCTTCCGGGCCTCTCCGGCGGCGGGATCGCTCCACAAAATGCGCGGATTGCGGGAAATTGTCGCAGTACGAACGCCGCCCTCCGCGCAGAGGTTCCACCCGCCCCGCGACAGGCCACGACCGGCGACCGCGGACAACCGCAAGGCAGAATCCCGGGGCGCGGCGGCGGGCCGCTCCGCGCCCCGGCTGGGCAGAGGATCAAGAGGCGTTGTTCCAGGCGCGCTCCGTAGCCGCCTCGTTCAGACCTCGGCGGCCTTCGGGCAGACAAATCCCTCCCGGTACGTCCGCGAGACCAGCGCGGTTGCCTCCTGCGACTCGGGAAAGACCTCCTTCTCCGGATCGAAGGCGAGCAGCGGGCCCATCGAGATCGGGTACTTCTGCAAGTCGACGCCGTTGTCCGTCAGGTGCTTCAGCGTGCGGTCCAGTGTTGCCAGGTTGTCGTCGAGGCTCTCGATCCCCGACAAGACCTTGCGGGCCTCGTCCGCCGAGACTTTGTTCTCCTGCCCCAGATAATACGAGATGTTCCCCAGGTGGCTGATCGCGGCGGACAGGTGCCCCTCGCGGGCCTCCGCGCGGAGGTCTTCCACCTTGCGGCTGATGCAGGCATCGAGGAAGTTGCGGAAGTGGTCTTCCCCCCCCTTGAACTCCTTGATGACCTTCATCTGCTTGTCGTAGGCGATCGCGTGCGCGTAGGTGGCCTGGACCAGGTAGCCGTCCGACCCGTAGAACACCACGCCGATCTTGTTCTCACCCGTGCTCTGGAAGAGCTTGTTCAGCTCCTCGTCGGCCGAGTCCTTCACGGACAGCCCGCGGGTTTCGAAGACGATGCACTTGTCGCCGTAATCGTAGATCGAGACTTCCGTGTTCGCCGTGTCGCCGGCATCCACGTAGTTGTCGTCTTTCCGCTCGGCCTGGTAGCCCAGGCGGCCGCCATAGCTGATCACGCTCAGCGGGTGCTGGTCGATGCCCAGGCCCCAGCGGGCGATGTCCGTCTGGTGCGGGCCCTGGTTGCCGAGGTCGCCGTTGCCGTAATGCCGCTGCCAGTGCCAGTCGTAGTGGAACTGCGAGCGGGTGACCTTGGGGGTCGTGTACGGCGCGGGGCCGCTCCAGAGGTTGAAGTCGACTTCCGCCGGCACGGGATAGTCGCCCAGCGGGCCAATCGACTTGCGGCGCTTGTAGCACAGTCCGCGGGCGAAATTCACCTCGCCGATGCCGCCTTCCTTGATGAACTGGACCGCCTCGATGATCGCCTTGCTGGAGCGGCATTGGGTGCCCACCTGGCACATCTTCTTGTACTTCCGCGCCGCCGCGATCAGGGCCGAGCCCTCGGCGATGTTGTGGCAGACGGGCTTCTCGATGTACACGTCCTTGCCGGCCTGCATCGCCCAAATGCCGCACAGCGCGTGCCAGTGATTGGGCGTCGCCGTGCTGACGATGTCGACGCCCGGCGCCTCGAACGCCTCGCGCATATCGCGGACAATCTTCGGCGCGAAGCCCTGCTTTTTGGCAACCGACTCGGCGCGGGATTTCGCCACGTACTCGTCGACATCGGCGACAAACACCACATGGGTCCGGCTGTCGCCGCTGAACGCGCTCAGGTGGCTGCCGCCGCGGCCCTTGACGCCGACCACGGCCACGCCGAGCTTGCCATTGGGGTTCTGCGCCCGGCCGATGTAAGGAACGGCCATCACGGCGGCGCTGGCCGCAAGCGATCGCCCCACAAAACGACGTCGTGTGATTCTCGACATGCTGATTCCCCTGAAGGTGTCCCCGCCCGGCTGCACCTGACGGGCAACCCGACGGACGGAAAAATGCTCGCAGCGGCCGCTGCCTGGCCGTTCTGGCAAGCACGCCGCCAAAACCGTAAGCATATCCCCTGCCGCGGCCGATTTCAAATGGGTCGGGCAGAAGAAACGGCAGGCCTCCCCTCGCGCTGGTCGAGGGCCACCGCCCGCCACAACCGGCTGCACGTTTGGCGGGGGCGCGACCCGCCCGCTGCCGGGTCGCTCATGACCAGAGGTCCTTCGTCTGCCGCCGGATCGCCTCGCTGGAAAGCCCCGTGACGATCTCCGCCTCCTCCCCAGCGCCGTCGCCGCCGATCCAAGAGACGCACTCGCGGAACAATTTCCGCACGTGCGGCGGCAGGAAACGCGTCATCTGGGCGAAGCCGTGGGCGTCGCTCCACCGTCCCGGACTGTAATAATAACTCAAGGGGCAGGTCACGCAGAGGAAATTCTCCGCGCGGCTCAAGGCCACGTAGAGCAGCCGCAGCTCCTCCTCGATCTCCTCCGGCGAGCCGGTTGCCATGTCGGACGGGATGTTCCCATCCACGGCGTGGATTACGAAGACCGAGTCCCATTCGAGCCCCTTCGCCGAGTGGATCGTGCTGAGCACGAGATAGTCTTCGTCGAGCTGCGGCGGGCCGGCCAGGTCCTGGGTCGATGAGGGGGGGTCGAGCGTCAATTCCACGAGCATCGCCTGGCGGTCCGCATACCGGGAGGAGAGCTGCTCGACCTGCTCCAAGTCGCGGCTCCGGGGCGCCGGATTGTCGTATTTTTCCAGCAGGATCGGCTCGTAAAACGCCCTCACGGCGTGGATTTGTGCGGGCAGCCCCTGCTCCCCGCCGCGCAGCTCTTCGAGCAGTTCGACCAGCCGGGGCCACTCGCTGGCGGCGGCCAACGGCGGCGTCCACGAGCGCCACGGCTCGAGGCTGCCCCCCGACTCGACGAGCAACTGCATCAGCGCCCGCGACCGCTTTGGCCCGATCCCCGGCAGGAGCACGAGCACGCGGCTGCCGGCCACCAGGTCGCGCGGGTTTTCCGCCAACCGGAGGAAGGCCATCAGGTCCTTGACGTGGGCGGTCTCGACGAACTTCAGCCCGCCGTACTTGTGAAACGGGATGTTGCGGCCGGTCAATTCCGCTTCCAGCATGATGCTATGGTGCGAGGCCCGAAACAGCACCGCCTGCCGGCGCAGATCGATTCCCTCCTCGCGGCGCTGGAGAATCCGGCGAATCACGGACTCCGTCTGATCCTGCTCGTTCTCGCAGGTCACCAGCAGAGGTTTGTCGCCCCCGCTCCGATCCGACCAGAGCTGCTTCTGGTACCGTTCCCGGGCCTGCCCGATCACGGCGTTGGCCGCCGCGAGGATCGGCTGGGTGCTGCGGTAGTTCTGTTCGAGGTGGACGATCGTGGCGGCCGGGTACTGCTTGGGGAAATCGAGAATGTTGCGGACCGTCGCCGCGCGGAATCCGTAGATCGACTGGGCGTCGTCGCCGACGACGGTCAGCCCTCTGCCGGTCGGGCAGAGCCGGGCAAGGATCGATGCCTGCAGGGAGTTGGTGTCCTGGTATTCGTCGACGAGCACGCAGTCAAATCGCGCCCGCACACGCTCCCCCGCCTCTTCATCGGCGAGCAGGGCGTCCCAGTAGAGCAGCAGGTCGTCGTAATCGAGCACGGCCGCCGCTTCCTTGCGGTCGAGATAGGCGTCGAAGAGCCGCTTCAATTCGTCTTCCCAATCCTCGCACCAGGGGAAATGCCGTTTGAGGACCGGGGCCAGCCGCTGCCGGGCGTTGACGCAGCGGCTGTAGATGCTCATGCAGGTTCCCTTTTTGGGGAACCGCTTGTCGGTCTTGGCCAGCCCGAGTTCCGTGCGGACGACGTTGAGCAGGTCCTCCGAGTCGCTCCGGTCGTGGATCGTGAACCCCGCCGCCAGCCCGATCGACTTGCCGTAAAGCCGCAGCAAGCGCGTGGCGATTGCATGGAAAGTGCCTCCCCAGACGCGGGCGTCCCTCACCAAAGAGCCCCCTCCGGCCTGCCGGGCGAGGATCCGGTCGACCCTGCGGAGCATCTCGCCGGCGGCGCGGCGCGTGAACGTCAGCAGGAGAATCCGCCGCGGATCGATTCCCTGGCCGATCAGCCAGGCGACGCGGTGAACGAGCGTGGCCGTCTTGCCGGTCCCCGCCCCCGCCACAATCAACAGCGGCCCCTCCCCGTGGCTGGCGGCCTCGCGCTGCTGGGGATTGAGCCCTGAGAGGATATCGTCCTCGGCTTCCAACTGGCTCATGAGACTCCGTTACCGGCGACGCGCTGCTCCCCCCCATTCCCCAAGTATCCTAAGGGAAGTCCGGGCGAAGGGGAAGGGATCGCCAAGCGGGCCGCGCCTAACGGCCTCGCGGGCGCCGCCCCGCGCCGGGCCGATGCGTCCGATGCCCGGCGAGCGGCCGGCCGCCGCCTCCCGGCGGCAAGCCCTGCCGGCGCGGGGCCGGGGCGCGGGGCCGGGGCGCGGAGCGCCCCGTGCTTTTGCCGGCCGAGGCTGTAGAATAATGGTCAGGAGCCCGGCAGGCCGCACCTTCGCGGGCCCTGCCGCAAGGCCGTCGAAGGGATGCGCGTTTCTCTTCGGTCAAGGGGATCCTGCCATGACACGTCCACGTTTCCTTGCGGCGCTGGCCGCCGCCCTGTTCTCCGGCTGGGCATTGCAGACCGCCGCGCCGGCCCAGCCGCAAGCTTCGGCCCCGGAACGGCGGCTCATCTCCATCCCTGATGGGAACCTGCCGGCGGACCAGCTCCAGAAGCTCGGCGGCGAGGGCTGGCAGCTCGAGAGCATTGCCGAGGGCGCGGCGATCTTCACGCGCAAACCGGTCGCCGCCAGGGCGATCTCGGGCTCCGGCGTGCAGATCGAAATGCTCGATGAACTGGGGCTGGTCGTTCTGCGCGGCGACCGCACGAAGACCCAGCGAATCGCCCAACTCCTCGGCCGCCTCGAACGGCCCGCGCCAAGGCTCTCGGCAGGCCTCGACGCCCTTGTCCAGGAGCGGCTCGCGACGCTCCGCCAGCTCGTCGGTTTCGCCGAGGAGGCGTTCCGGTCCGGCAGCGCCGGCTGCCCGTCGGTAATCGAGGCCCAGAATGCCTTGATCGCGGCCGAACTCGAATCGGCGACGCGAAGGGCCGACCGGATCCCCCTGCTGGGCAAACATGTCGAAAACCTGAAGAGGCTCGAAGAGACCGCCGCCGCGCAGCAACAGGCCGGCAGCTGCACACTCGCCGACCTGCTGTGGGCCAAGGCCGCCCGACTCGAGGCCGAAATCGCCCTCGGCCGCGAAGACCTGCCACGATAACCCGCGGAAGCCGCCCAGCGCTCCCGTCGGGCGGAAGCCGCCGCTTCCGGCAAGGCGGGTGGCCGCCCCCCTCCGCGATCACCGCCGCGAAGAACCCTGTCGCTCCGTCGCTCCGGTCGGTCTGCCGGCCGTTTACCGGCTCGACCGGATCGGCTATGCTTTACGGTTCTATGGCGGCTCCACATGTCCCGCCCCCGGCCGCCGGTGGGCACTGGACCACCGCTACCGACTGCCGCGGTTTGGGACGTCACCCTGCGGAAGGGCCCTTCCGGGTCGGGCAGCCCGCGGCCGTCTCTGCCACGATCGCCGAGACGTTTCTCGGCGGAGCCGCTTGACCCTGTTGGTCGACGGCGCGCCGGCTGGCAGTCAATCGGCATGGGCGCGGGGAGAACGGTCAGACCCGCGCTCGTTTCACAGCGCGCCGGCCAAGCGGGGCCCGCGCCAGGTCGCGCTCGGCGCGAGGACAGGCATCCTGGAGATCGAATGACAGCAGGCGAAGGAGGAGAGGCCGGAGCCGGCCGCAGCCAGGCGGGCCGATCGTTGCAGGGACTGGCCTGCGGCCTGGCCGCCTACGGGCTCTGGGGCTTGATCCCGCTCTACTTCCGGGCGGTCCGCCACGTTCCGCCCCTGGAGATGCTGGCCCATCGAGCCGCCTGGTCGCTCGCCCTGCTGGCGGTTGTGGCGGGCATTTCCGGCCAGTGGCGCAAGGTCCGGGACGGCTTGAGGGGCCCCAAGGCGGTCCTCATGCTGGGGCTGAGCACCGCGATGCTCAGCGTCAACTGGTTGACCTTCATCTACGCGGTGGCCACCGCCCAGGTGCTCCAGGCCAGCCTCGGCTATTTCATCACGCCGCTGGTCAATGTCCTCTTGGGCGTTCTCGTGCTCGGCGAGCGGCTCCGCCTCAATCAGAAGATCAGCATCGGGCTGGCCGCGGCGGGCGTCGGCGTCCTCGCCCTGGCAGCCGGCGTCCTGCCGTGGATCGCCCTGGTGCTCGCCGCGTCGTTCTCCCTCTACGGCCTGCTGCGGAAGACGATGCCCACCTCCGGCCTGGTCGGCGTTCTCATCGAGACCCTGGCCATGACCCCGCCGGCGATTCTCTACCTCGCCTACGCCGAACACGCGGCCGTGGCGACGGAAAAAGACGCGGGCACCTGGTGCCTGCTGGCGCTGAGCGGCGTGGTCACCTCGGTGCCCCTCTTGCTGTTTGTCGGCGCGGCGCGGCGCCTGCAACTCTCGACGTTGGGGATCCTCCAATATCTCGCGCCGACGATGCACTTCCTCGTCGCGGTCTTCGTGTTCCACGAGCCGTTCTCCGGGGCCCAGCTCTCCAGCTTCTTCTGCATTTGGGCGGCAGTCGGGCTCTACGCCGCCGACAGCCTGGCCGCCTCCCGGACCGGCTGGATCGACCTGCTGGAACCGGACTGAACCGCTCGCAGCGGGCACACTCCGGCCGGATCGGTGGCCGGCTCCCGCAGCGCAGCGATCGCCGGGCGATTCCGCGCTCGCGGGCGGCGCGCGGCGGCCCCCATTTCCCCGAAGGTCCGCCGGGTGGCGATGCTTGCGGCGATCCGTTACACTTGGCTTCGCGAAGTTGCCCCGGGCAAAGTCAACGCAACGAAGGCAGCCCCCGCAGACAGACCTCGGAATCGAAGGAGAAAGTCACCATGCGCTATCACTGGGTCTCTTGCGCAAGGCGGATCGCCGCGTTGGGCGCGTTGTTGATGTTGCTGCCGGCTGCCGGGCTTGGCCGGGAAGCCGAGTACGAAGTCGCGGTGGAGACGGAAGTGATGGTGCCGATGCGCGATGGCGTGCGGCTCGCCACGGATATCTACCGGCCGGCCAAGGACGGCGCGCCGATCGCCGGGAGACTGCCGGCGATCCTGGCCCGGTTGCCCTACAACAAGGACGGGCAGAAGAGCATCGGCCGTTATTACGCGGCGCGCGGATACGTGTTCGTGGCGCAGGACACGCGGGGAAGATACAAGTCGGAGGGCGTCTGGCACATGCTCAGCGACGACGGCCCGGACGGCTGCGACACGGCTGCCTGGCTGATCGAGCAACCCTGGTCGGACGGCAAATTCGGCATGATGGGAACCTCGTACTTCGGCGGCACGCAGCACGCCATGGCGATGGCCAAGGCGCCGGGGCTGGCCACCGTGATTCCCGTCGACGCAATGTCGAACCTGGGCTACCAGAGCATGCGGAATGCTGGGGCCTTCGAACTGCGTTTCTGGAACTGGATCATGCTCAACGCGGGCCGCGGCAGCCGGCAGTCCCGCGAGCCGGCCACGGCGGCGATGCTGCGGCAGATGTCCGACCAGCGGAAGGCGTACCTCGCGAATCTGCCCCTGCGGCCCGGAATGACCCCGCTGAAGTTCGCGCCCGAATATGAGCAGTGGCTCGTCGCGGGCATGAAGCACGGCGCCAACGGCGAGTTCTGGAAGGTCAACAGCATTCTCGATTACCCGGAGCTGTACAAGGACATCCCGGTCTACCTGGTCGGCGGCTGGTACGATTCGTGGGGCGGCAACACGACGGCCAACTACATGGTTCTCTCCAAGACGATCAACGGCCCGGTGTACCTGATCATGGGCCCCTGGATTCACGGCGCGCAGAGCGGCTCGGCGCACGGGCAGGTGAGCTTCGGCAAAGACGCGGCGATTTCCGACCACCTGGGTTGGCGCCTGGAGTGGTTCGACCACTGGCTGAAAGGGCGCGACAACGCCGTCGGCCGCGACGCGCCGTTCGCCACGCCCGTTCGCATCTTCGTGATGGGTTCCGGCGATGGGCACAAGACCGACGAGGGCAAGCTGTTTCATGGCGGCGCCTGGCGCGAGGAAAAGGAATGGCCGCTGGCCCGAACCCGCTACACCGAGCTCTACCTCCAGCCGAACGGCAAGCTGGCGGCGGCCGCCTCCGCGGCGGACCAGGCCTCGACCCGCTTCCAGTTCGATCCGCGCAATCCCGTGCCGACGATCGGCGGTTGCATCTCCTCCGGAAACGATATCCTCCTGGCCGGCGCGTGGGACCAGCGCGGCGGCCCCCATATCTGGAACTTCCCGGAGCCGATCCCCCTCAGCGCCCGGAACGACATCCTCGTGTTCCAGACCGAGCCCCTGGAGGAAGACATCGAGGTGACCGGCGAGATCACGGTGAAGCTTTGGATCTCATCCTCGGCCCCCGACACCGACTTCACGGCAAAGCTGATCGACGTCTATCCGGCCAGCGCGGACTTCCCCGGCGGGTTCGACCTGCTGATTGGCGACGGCATCATCCGGGCTCGGTTCCGCGAGTCGCTGTCGACCGAAAAGCTCATGCAGCCGGGCGAGGTCTACCCGGTGACGATCAAGCTCTACCCGACGTCGAACATCTTCAAGAAAGGGCACCGGATTCGCCTCGATGTCTCCAGCAGCAATTTTCCACGGTTCGACCTGAACCCGAATACGGGCGAGCCGCTCAACGACAACCGCCGCGTGCAGACGGCCGTGAATACCGTGCACCACGACCGCCAGCGCCCCTCGCATATCCTGCTCCCGGTGATTCCTCGATAAGCAGCGCGGCCCGGCAGTTGACGATGCGGACCGGCGGCAACCGCAGACAGGCTCGTCCAACAGGACGCCCCATCTGGGGCTTGATCCCACGCAAACCTCCCAGGAGCTTGCCGATGAACGCGATGAACGCACGACGATTGCCGGCCGGTCCGTTGCTCTGCTGTTTCCTTGCGGCGGCCTCGCCGGAGGCGGTAGCCCAAGACGAGCGGCAGGGATTCGATCACTTCATCACCCGCCAAGGCGGGCGGTTGATGGACGGCGAGCGCGCGTTCCGCTTCCTCGGGGTCAACATGCCGGGGCTGGTGCTGCCCTACGACTGGACGCGCTATCTGCCCGAGCGGCTGCAGCTGCCCACGCCGTGGGAGCAGGAGGATGCCTTCAAGACGTTGGACCAGATGAACCTGCGGGTAGTGCGGCTCTGGAACCTGCCGATCCGCGACCCGCAGGAAAGCCTCCCCGACGGCCGCATGACGTGGCATTACGTCCAGGGACCGGGGCGGTTCAACGAGAAATCGTTCAAGGTCATTGACAACCTGCTGGCGTTGGCGAACAAGTACCGTGTTCGCGCCCTTCTCGACCTGACCGCGGAGTCGGGAGACTACCTCGGCGGCATCGGCACGTACGCGGCCCATCGCGGCAAGAAGCGGGCGGAATTCTACACGGATTCCCAGTTGAAGGAAGACTACCGAGCGACTCTCCGCTACGTGCTCACGCGAACCAACAAGATCACCGGCGTGCCCTATCGAGAAGACAAGGCGATTCTGGCCTGGCAATTCGGCAATGAAATGCGCAGCGCGCCGGACGCGTGGCTGAGCGAGATGGCGGCCTTCATCAAGGGCCTGGACGCCAACCACCTGGTGTCCGAAACGCGCCACCGGCCCGGTCAACCCTTGTTGGTGGACCCGAACATCGACTTGCCGACGCGGCACTTGTATGCCAAAAGGAGGTCTGCCTAATCGACGAGTTGCAGGATTTCTCTCGCGCTCACGAGAAATCCGACGGTCTCGCGCTGAACAACGACTATAACGGGCTCTATGCGGAATACCTCTTCCGGGTCAAGGGAGCCGAGGGCGACTGGATGACCTAGGACGTGCCCGGGGCAATCCAGCGTGCTGGCGTGGTGGCGTTCTGCGCCGAGGACCTCTCCGACTTGACCCTGGAGGTATCGCGGGACGGTCGGACATTCCGCGAACTCGAACCAACGCGCAGGCAACGCCGGTTGCCGTCGCCGCCGGGCGGCGCCGCCGGCAGACAGCGCCGGACGATGGTCGAGTATGAGGCGACCGTGCCCGCGGAAAATCACTTCCTGAGATTGCGCTGGAACGGTCCGGCCGAAGTCGATCGGGTGGAGTTGCGCTACCGATGAACAGACGGCGGATCGCGGGCGATAACGCCGCGGGCCAGGGCACGCGCAGAAAAGTCATCCGAACCGGCAGCCTCTCGGGGCCTGATGGAGATCCGCACGATGTCTGAAAACACGGGGAGCATCTTGGCGGTCGGGCGAACAATCCGCCGCGATATGCCGCACGAAGTCGCCACACCGATCCTCGGCCTCTTGGCTTGCTTGTCACTCTGCCCTCTGGCCAGCGCCGATGGCCCAGAGAAGCCGCGTGCGCCAAACATCGTTCTTGTCCTTGCCGACGATCTCGGCTACGGCGATGTCTCCTGCTACAACCCGCAGTCCAAGATTCCCACGCCGCACGTCGACCGCCTGGCGGCTGAAGGCATGAGGTTCACCGACGCGCACACGCCCTCGTCCGTCTGCACGCCCACCCGCTATGGCCTGCTCACGGGACGTTACTGCTGGCGGACGCGGCTGAAACGCGGGGTGTTGGACGGCTTCGACCCGCCCCTGATCGGGCCCGGCCGCCTCACCGTCCCCTCGTTGCTCAGGCAGCGGGGCTACGCCACCGCGGCGATCGGCAAATGGCACCTTGGCCTTCAGTGGACGAGCAAGCGGGATGGCGAAACGAACGCCGTTCCGCTCGATCGCACTGGGCCGCGCCCGGGTCGCGACGTGGACTTTACCAGACCGTTCACGGGCGGCCCCACGGCGGTCGGGTTCGATCATTACTTCGGCATCGCCGCCTCGCTCAACATGTCGCCCTTCTGCTTTCTCCAGGACGACCGCGTGTTGCAGCTTCCCCTCCTGCCTCAAGAGACAGTCCGCGACGCGAATTTCATGGCCGTCGACGAAGGGGTGCGATCGCCGGATTTCACGATCCACGGCGTCCTGCCGCGGCTTGCGGGAGAAGCCATGTCGTTCATCGAGAATCACGCCTCGAGATCGCCCAAGCGGCCTTTCTTCCTCTATGCTCCGCTCACGTCGCCGCATCTACCCGTGGTTGTCAACGCCGAATATCGCGGCAGGAGCCAGGCGGGCGCGTATGGCGATTTCGTCGTGGAAACAGACGCGTTTTTGGGAGCGGTTCTCGACGCGCTCGACCGCACCGGCCTGGCAGGCAACACGCTGGTCGTGTTCACGTCCGACAATGGCGGCCTCTACCACTACTGGGAAGCCCGGGAGGCCGACGACGTCAAACATTACAGGATCAGCGGCCGCGGCGCGCACATCCGCGAGTTCGGGCACCAGGGAAACGCTCATCTCCGCGGCACCAAGGCCGACATCTGGGAAGGCGGCCACCGCGTGCCGTTCATTGTCCGCTGGCCGGGCAGGACTCCGGTCGGCACGCACAGCGGAGAACTGATCGAGTTGACCGACCTCCTGGCCACCGCCGCCGCGATCGTCGGCGCCAAGCTGCCGCCGGGCGACGGGCCCGACAGCCGAAACATCCTGCCGGCCCTGCTGAATGCCAGGCCTGACCGGCCTGTCCGCGAGTATGCCGTGCACCATTCCTACACGGGGGTGTTTGCGATCCGGCAGGGCCCCTGGAAGCTGATCCCCGCACGCGGCTCGGGCGGGTTCACCCAACCCCGCACCCTCGACCCGGCGAAGGACGGCGGCCCGGCCGGCCAGCTCTACCACCTCGAATCCGACCCCTCGGAGACCCGCAACGTCTACGCCGAGCACCCCGACGTTGTCGAGCGCCTCGGGGAGTTGCTCAAGGCGATTCAGGGCGACGACGTTTGACGGTCCCCCTCATGAGACGCTCAACGAAAACGCCACACCTCACGCGGTTCGATCTCGGCGGGCTCCCCGCGGCGGTCGTCTGCCGACAGTTTCCCCTTCTGCGAGGCACGCTTTCATGAAGATCCCACTTGCCCTGGTTGCATCCTTGTCCCTCCTGGTTGCGCACGCGCTGGGAGCCGACAAGCCGAATCTCATCTGGATCATGGCCGACGATCTCGGCTACGGCGAACTTGGCAGCTACGGCCAGAAGGTCATCCGGACGCCGCGGCTGGATCGGATGGCCGCCGAGGGGATGCGATTTGCGCAGTTCTACGCCGGCGCCACCGTCTGCGCTCCGTCGCGGAGCGTGCTGATGACCGGCCAGCACCACGGCCACACCCGCGTCCGCGGCAACGCCGGCAAGGCCAACCCCGCGGCCCAGGCGCTCAGGCCCGGCGACGTCACCGTGGCCTCAATGCTCCAGAAGGCCGGATATCGGACCGCGCTGGTCGGCAAGTGGGGCCTCGGCGACATCGGCGCGGCGGAGAGCGGGTTGCCGCGTAAGCACGGCTTCAACGACTTCTTCGGCTACCTGAATCAGCGCCATGCGCACAACCATTTCCCCGATTTTCTCTGGAGGAACGAACAGCGCGTCGCGTTGCCCAACCGCGTCACCCGCGTGGGCGACGGCGGCGCTGGATACGCCACCGAAGCGCGCGTTTATGCCGACGACCTGTTCGCCGAGGAGGCCCTCCAGTTCGTCGCCGAGAACAAGGACAGACCCTTCTTTCTCTATTGGAGCATGGTCGTCCCGCACGCCAACAACGAGCGGGCGCGGATTCTCGGCGACGGCGCGCACGTGCCCGACTACGGCCCTTACGCCGATCGCGACTGGCCGGCGCAGGACAAGGGTCAGGCCGCGATGATCACCCGGCTGGACGGCCACGTGGGCCGCCTGCTCGACGCGCTCCGGGAGCACGGGCTCGCCCGACGGACGCTGGTTGTCTTCACCAGCGACAACGGGCCGCACAATGAGAGCAAACACGACCTCGGCCGCTTCAACCCTTCCGGCCCGTTGCGCGGCATCAAACGCAGCCTCACCGACGGCGGCATCCGCGTGCCGCTGATCGCCTGGTGGCCGGGCAAGGTAGCGCCGGGTGTTGAGAGCCCGCACGTCGGCTACTTCGGCGACTGGATGGCCACGGCCGCCGAGTTGGCCAACGCGGAAGCGCCCGAGAACATCGATTCGCTCAGCTTCGCGCCAACGCTCCTCGGCCAGACCCACAGACAGGCGCGGCACGAATGGCTCTACTGGGAGTTCCACGAGGGCGGTTTCAAGCAAGCCGCGTTGTATCGGGGCCGCTGGAAGGGAATCCGCTCCGGCAGCCCCGACGCGCCGATCACGCTCTACGACCTGGACAGCGAGATCGCCGAAAACACCGACGTCGCAGCCCAGCACCCCGAGATTGCCGAGACGATCAGCGGCTACCTACAAACCGCTCGGACCGAGCTTCCGGACTGGGAGCCGCGGTGGCGCAAGCGGTGAGCGATTCCCCGCCCGGAGACCGGCCGAGCCGCTTGCGCCCGGCGGCGAGCAGGCGGCCGGGCGGGCACCGCCGCGTCCGGTCACAATTCGGCCAGGCGGTCCCAATCCAGCTCGACGCCGCGCGCCACGAGCATCGCCTGGTAACGCTCCAGCCGCTTCGATTCGCGGCGGACCTGCCGCGGAGGCTCACGATCGGCAAGGCAGAACGCCGCCAGTCCGCCGGCGGCCTCGCCGATATTCCATTCGACCGGGTGCAGGCGATAAGCGCCGTTGCTGCGGTGGGTCGTGCCGATGTTCTTGCAGCCGGCGATCAAGTTCTCCATGCGGCGAGGAATCAGCGCGCCGAGCGGAATCTGAAACGGCGGGCATCCGACATGGTAGTAGTTGTCGCCGCCGGTCGTCGGATGCGTGTCGAGCCCGTAGCTGCCCACGCCAACCGAATCGGCCAGCCGGGGGGCAACTCGTTGGCCGCCGATCGTCCGGCCGGCGCCGCCGCGAAGGTCCTGTTCGAAAATCGTCCGCTCCGCCTTGATTCGCCGCGACTCGCGGATGTACGGGTATTTGGCCAACCCCGTGCTGGTCCCGACGACATCGCGGCGGAGGCGGAGCCCCCTCCAACCCTGGCCGCCGTCCGGCCGCGGCGCTTCCGTTTGCAGCCAGTAGGCCAGCGACAAGCTGAGTTGGGCCGCGCCGGCCAGGTGCCGCTGCTTTTCCTCGGGACTAACTGCGAAGATGTTGCCGAGCATGTAATCGTTTTGCGGCCAGTTGACGATCGTGATGTCGTGGTCGAACACTCCCGGCGCGAAATTCGCGCCAGCGATGATCCGCCGGTAGACCCAGAGATTCAGGGCCTTGGTCTGCTGGCCGGCAAAGGCGGAATCGGGCGGCAGGAACGCCAGTTCCTTCGGCTCGCAAGTGTGCGGGTTGCTGTACCAGAGCGACAGCAGCGGCTGCTCGGGCCACGGCGGCGTCAGCTGCGGCCGGTAGCTTCGCCAGAAATCGTACTCGGCGGGCCGATCGAGCGTGTGGTCTTCCCCTTCGCAGTAGTCCAGGGCGAAACACCACGTGATCGCCTGCATGTTGCCCGGCCGAGCCTCGGGAGAGGCCGACTCCTCGCCGGTCTCGGCCCGCGACTCGGAGCCGGTCACGTATTCGGTTCCGGTCAGCGGCAGCAGCTCGCCCGTTTCGCTGGCGTCGATGAAGTATTCCGCCTCGACGACCATCGCGCCGTCCGGCGTCGCCAGTTCGACCGCGCGGATGCGGTCGCCTTCGACGTCGGCCCGGACCGGACGGGTCTCCAACAGCAGGGTCAGACGGCCGCTGCCCATCGCGGGAGCGAGTAGCCCATCGAGTGCGGCCAGCCCTGCCCGCGGTTCATGGCAGAGCCTCGAAACAGACCCCGAGCCGGGATTCAGATACTCCTGCGCCTTGGCCCGGTCGCTGAGCGGGTAATAGCGGGCATAGTGGGCGCGGATGTGGTCCCGCAGGGCGCGATACGATCGAGGCGCGCCGCAACGCTCGATCCAGCGATGCTCGTCCGGGGGGACGGCCTGCTGGGTAAGCTGGCCGCCGATCCAATCGGTCGGCTCCGTGAGCAGAACGCTTCGCCCTGCTTCCGTTGCCGCCAAGGCGGCCGCGCATCCGCCCAGGCCGCCGCCCACGATCAGCACGTCGGCCTTGACCGACCGGCCAGGCGCGATCTGCCCTGATCGAGGCTCGGCCGCGGAGACAAGCGCAGGGTACCAACAAGCGGCTGCGGACAAGCCGCAGGCTTCGAGAAATTGGCGACGTTTCATCGGTTGGAATCCACAGGGGGAAGGCGAAGGATGGAAAGACGGGCGGATCGCGGAAGTAAGGCGGATCGGCGTCTTGAACCGGCTCGTGCAACCGATGCGGCCATGCGTACGTTGGGCCGCTTTACCCCTCTGACGAGGCACACCTCCTGACATTTCCGTGCCATTGCCCACCCCTCGAATCGGGAAATGACCAACTGATCTTGACAATGACTGAGCAGTCATGTATTGTATCGTTTAGTCACACGGCGGTACTTCTGGTCAACTTCAGAGCTGGCACGTTTTGGAGGCGGAACATGACGAGCCTCGCAGCGCAACGAAAACGATTGGCCGACTCGATCATGCGGAATGCCATCTATGACGGGGTCATGGAGGTTCTGGGCGAGCACGGCCTGGCGGGCGCGACGATGGACCGGATTGCCGCGACCGTGGGGATCGCCAAGGGGAGCCTTTACAACCACTTCCGCGGCAAGGACGACCTGCTCGAGTTCGTCCATGAGCGGACGATCCGACCGCTGCTGGAGTCAACCGAGCAGATCGCGGCGACCGATCGGACGGCTGCGGACAAGATTGAGGCGATGATCCGGAATTGGCAGCGCTACGTTGGCGAGCACCGGGCGACCTTCCAGATCTTCGCCAACTACAGCAACGTGGAAGGAGGCTTGAAGCAGGCGATGACCGAGAGCGAATCGGCCGCCGTCCAGTTGATCGCGGGGCTGATCACCAAGGGCATTGAGGCGGGCGAGTTTCGGCCGGTCAAGGCCCATTTCGTCGCCGAGATGTTGCTCGTCGCGACCAAGAAGATGCTCAGCCAACAGCTGAAGGACGGAGACCCGCCAACCGACGAGGAAACGGTAGACACGCTGGTCGCCGTCTTCGTCCATGGCCTGTGCGCGAATCGGGCATCCCGAGAGGCTGCTCGAACGGCTCGGTGAAGGCGGGACTGCAACGTGCGATGGGTGAGGAATCATCGAACAGCCATGTGCCCAAATCACAACCGCCCTCTGGGCCTGATCTACCTGGCAGTCGTCTCTTGGACCGTCCAGGCCGCGACCGCCTCTGCCGCCGACGCCGGAGCCGGCCTGGCCTCGGCTCCGCCGGAGGTGTCGTTCGTCGCCCCGCGCGGCCTCGAAATGGCACAGACCTCATCCGCCGACGCCATCGCGCCCTGGAGTTGGCAGATTCGCCCCCGCGGGTTTGTCTACGACACCTACTGGGCGGGCGCTGCGGAGCCGCGGCTGGGGACGCAGCTCGTTGACGAGTCCGATGGCGGCCCATTCCTGGATTCCCAGGTCGGCGGCCGCGTGGGGATGCTCCGCTACGGTCCCGCGGATCGGCCGGAGGGATTCCAGGTCGATGTCCTCGGCGGCGCGAAGTTGCGGCAGGATTGGGATGGAAATCTCGACGTCCTGGCGACGGACTACCGCTACGACATCCTCGGAACCTATGGCGCTGGGCCGCACCGCTGGAAGTTCGGCTTCTACCACATCAGCTCGCATGTGGGCGACGAGTTTCTGCTGAGAAATCGCCAGTTTCAACGGCTGAATTACTCCCGCGACACACTCGTGGCCGGATATTCGTATTACCCCCTCCCCTGTGTCCGGCTGTATGCGGAAATGGGCTGGGCCTTTGACCACGACGTCTCCCAGCCGTGGCACTTCCAATTCGGCATCGACTGCGGCCCGCGCCAACCCACGGGACTCCACGGCGCGCCGTTTTTCGCCGCCAACGTTCACCTTCGTGAAGAGCTCGACTTCGGCGGCAATCTCGCCGTCCAGGCGGGTTGGGCTTGGCGCGGCGACGATCCGCTCGACGGGCTCTTGCGAACCGGACTTTACTTCTACGAAGGGGGGAGCCCCCACTTCTCCTTCTATGCGGAACACGAACGGCAACTCGGCTGGGGGCTGTGGTATGACTACTGAAGGCAGGGGATCGGCTTGGCGGCATCGAGCCATTGGGGCGGGGGCCGCGAACCTCACCCGTTCGGCATTTGTCAATCGGACCGCTGCCCGGTTGGAGCCGCGTCCGGTAGTCTGCGTTTTTTGACTCACGGGCAAGGGAAAATGGACGAACGCGTCATTTTTTGATACGATGGGTCTTGATATCTGACTGGACGGTCGTTATAATTGCACAAATTGGGTCAAAAAGAGGTGTATCTGCCTAGACGGACTCTGTCGGAACGCAGTAGCCGTGAGAGAGCCAGTCGGCGACTGGCGGAGCGCTTTCGCCAGGGGATCACGGAGGGTGCCTCCCCGCCTGCCGATCCCCTGCTGCGGGCAGACATGTTGGTCGATCTCCGCCTCGTCGCATTCAAAGGCGAGCCCAAGCTGGGGAGACCCGATCGAGCGCGGGCGGCTTCACGGGTTGATCCTCCGCACCTTCTCGAACGGAACCGCGACGGAAAAGGGACGAATCGATTGACTTCGGAAAAGCGGTCCAGGAGACTGCTCCTTTTCCTCTCGCTTTCAGCTGCTTCGCTGTGGCCAACGGTCCTAGACACTGGAGTGGATTGATGAGTCAACGAACCTTACAGCCGATCATTCCGGCGTTGGTGCTGGGTCTCGCCATCCTGGGCTGCAACGGCGAGCAGGAGGCTCCTCCGCCGCCGCCGCCGGAAGTCGGCGTGATGACGGTCGCGCCGGAGCGTGTTGTGCTGACTTCGGAACTCCCCGGGCGGACATCGGCCTACCGTGTCGCCGAGATCAGGCCCCAGGTCAGCGGCCTGATTCTTAAGCGGCTGTTCACCGAAGGTTCCGATGTGAAGGCCGGCCAGGTTCTGTACCAGATCGATCCGGCTCCGTTTCAAGCGGCATTCGACAATGTGACGGCAAGCCTCACGGCCGCGAAGGCGGCGGCCGAGAGGGCCCGGGCCGCGTTGGCCGCCAGCGAGGCGGCGATCAGCCGGCATCAAGCCACGTTGAAGCTCGCCACGGTCAATAGCCAGCGGTACGAGAATCTGCTGAAGACGAGTGCCGCCTCGGCGATGGAACGCGACCAGGCCGCGACCGAGGTCGAGTGGGGCAAGGCCTCGCTGCGAGCCGCCGAAGCGCAGGTCGAAAGCGACCAGAAAGCGGTCTCCGCCGCCGACGCCGCGATCAAGCAGGCGGAGGCCGCCTTGGAGACCGCCCGGATCAATCTCGGCTACACGAAGATCACCGCGCCGATCTCCGGCCGCATCGGCCGGTCGAACGTGACCGAAGGCGCGATCGCAACCGCCTATCAGTCCGTCGCCCTGGCCACGATCCAGGAACTCGACCCGATCTACATCGATGTGCCGCAATCCACCGCGGAGTTGAATCGGTTGAAACGCAGCCTGGCGAACGGCCGCCTCAAGGACAACGGCACCGACCGCGTGAAGATTGTCCTCGAGGACGGCACGGCGTACCCGCTGGAGGGGACGCTCAAGTTTCGCGATGTCACGGTCGATCCGACGACCGGGTCGGTGATCCTGCGGATCGTCGTTCCCAATCCCGAGGGAGTGCTCCTGCCCGGCATGTTCGTGCGGGCGATGATCGACGAAGGCGTCAACGACAAGGCGATCCTCGTCCCCCAGCAGGCCGTGTCGCGCGATCCCAAGGGCAACCCGATCGCCCTGATCGTGGACAGCGAGGGGAAGGTTCAGCAGCGCGGCCTCTCGACCGACCGCGCCGTCGGCGACAAGTGGCTCGTCTCCTCGGGGCTCTCCGACGGCGATCGGGTGATCATCGAGGGCATGCAGAGAGTCCGCCCCGGGGCGACCGTCAATGCGGTCCCCTTCGAGCCCGACCGGGCCACCGCCGCCAAGACTCAGACGGCGACCCAGCCGGCGACGTAAACCGGGCGGACCAACGAGCGGGCTTGCTAGACGGATCAACCAACGGAGGCGTGCGGTGCTATCGAAGTTCTTTCTGGATCGTCCCGTTTTTGCCTGGGTCATCGCGATCATCATGATGGTGGCAGGCGGCCTGGCAATCTACAATCTGCCGATTTCGCAGTATCCCCCCATCGCCCCGCCGTCGATCGCCATCGACGCGTTCTATCCCGGGGCATCGGCCAAGACGGTCGAAGACAGCGTGACGCAGATCATCGAGCAGAAGATGACCGGCTTCGACAGGCTGCTCTACATGTCCGCCACCAGCAACTCTGCCGGCGCTAGTCGAATCGAGTTGACGTTTGCCCCGGGCACGGACCCGGACCTGGCCTGGTCCCAGGTGCAGAACAAGCTGCAACTCGCCACGGCGAGCCTCCCGGAGGTCATCCAGCGGCAGGGAGTCAAGGTCAGCAAGTCCACCAGAAACTACTTGATCATGGTCGCCCTCATCTCGGAAGACGGCAGCATGGACGGGACGGACCTCCGCGATTACGCCGTTTCCAACGTCGAGAAGGTGTTGGCGCGGGTTCCCGGCGTGGGCGAGGTCGAGGCCTTCGGCTCGCAATACGCGATGCGCGTCTGGCTCAACCCCGACAAGCTGACCGACTACGGCCTGACCGTGGCGGATGTCGTCGCCGCCCTCCGCACGTACAACGTCGAAATCTCGGCCGGCCAGTTTGGCGGCATGCCGGCGGTCGAGGGCCAGCGGTTGAATGCTTCGATCATCGTCCAGAACCTGCTGAAGACGCCCGAGGAATTCGCCGCCATCCCCGTGCGGACGAATTCCGACGGTTCGATCGTCCGCATCGCGGATGTCGGCCGCACGGAACTCGGGACCGAGTTCTACGATGTCGAGGCGTTCTACAACGACAAGCAGTCCGCCATGTTGGCGATCCGCCAGGCGCCCGGCGCCAACGCGCTGAAGACGGCCGACGCCGTCAAGGCCACGATGGAAGAGCTGAGCCACTATTTCCCGCCGGGCATGAAGGTCGTTTACCCCTATGAGACGACGCCCTTCGTCGAGGTCGCCATCGCCGACGTCGTGCGGACCCTGTTCGAGGCGATCTTGCTGGTGTTCCTCGTCATGTACCTGTTCATGGGGAACATGCGGGCGACGCTGATTCCGACGGTCGCCGTGCCCGTGGTGATCCTGGGCACGTTCGGGATTCTCGGGATGTTCGGATTCTCGATCAACATGCTCACGATGTTCGGCATGGTGCTGGCGATCGGCCTGCTCGTCGACGACGCGATTGTCGTCGTCGAAAACGTCGAGCGGATCATGAGCGAAGAAGGCATTTCACCCCGCGAGGCGACGGGCCGGTCGATGGACCAGATCACCAGCGCGTTGATCGGCATCGGCCTGGTGCTCTCGGCCGTGTTCGGCCCGATGGCGTTCATGGGCGGCTCGACGGGCGTGATCTACCGCCAGTTCTCCGTGACGATCATCGCCTCGATGATGCTCTCCGTGCTGGTGGCGTTGATCCTCACGCCGGTCCTCTGCGTCTCGCTGCTCAAACCGGTGCCGAAGGGCCACGAGCCGGCCGAAGCCAGCGTCTGGTTCCTGCGCCCGTTCTTCCGCTGGTTCGACCGCATGTTTTTCCGCAGCCGCGACCTGTACGTGAAGCAGGTCAACCGGGCCCTGACCCATGTCTTCCGCTATCTGGTGATCTTCGGCCTGATCGTGGCGGGCTTCGTTTTCCTCTTCCGGCGGATGCCGACGGCCTACCTGCCGGACGAGGACCAAGGAATGCTCATGGTCCAGGCGATCCTGCCCGCCAATGCGACGGTTGACATGACCCGGGAGGTGATGGTCAAGGTCCGGGATCATCTGCTGATCGAACAGAAGGAGGCGATCGAATCATGCATGGTCATCTCCGGCGCGAGCTTCGCGGGCCGAGGCCAGAACATGGGCATGGCGTTCGTCAAGTTGCGGGACTGGAAGCTCCGCGACCGGCCGGACCTGAAGGTCACCGCCGTGGCCGGCAGGGCGATGGCCAAGTTTTCGCAGTTTCGCGAGGCGATGGTCTTTGCCTTCGCGCCCCCGGCCGTCGTGGAGCTGGGCACGGCCAAGGGGTTTGACTTCCAGTTGCAGGACCGCAGCGGTCTGGGGCACGACGCCTTGATGGCCGCCCGCAACCAGCTGCTGGGCATGGCGGCCCAGGACCCGAGGCTGGCGAATGTCCGGCCCAACGGCATGGAGGACGTGCCCGAATACCGGCTCGACATCGACTGGGAGAAGGCCGGCGCGCAGGGAGTGCCCCTCTCGGCGATCCACAACACCGTCAGCGCGGCCTTCGGCAGCGCCTACGTCAACGACTTCATCCAGGGCGGGCGCGTCAAACGCGTCTACGTCCAGGCCGACGCCCCGTTCCGCATGCTCCCGGACGACATCAACAGGCTCTACGTCCGCAACGAAACGGGCAAGATGGTCCCCTTCTCCTCCTTCGCCACCGGCTACTGGACGACCGGGTCGCCGAAGCTCGAACGCTACAACGCGTTCCCTTCGATCAATATCCAGGGCGAGGCCGCCCCGGGGAGGAGCTCCGGCGAGGCCATGCAGGCGATGGAAGAGTTGACGGCGAAACTCCCCCAGGGGATCGGCTTCGACTGGACGGGGCTCTCCTACCAGGAACGAATGGCCAGCTCGCAGACCGGCGTGCTGTATGCCTTCTCGGTGCTCGTGATCTTCCTCTGCCTGGCGGCCCTCTACGAGAGCTGGCCCGTGCCGATCTCGATTCTGCTGGCGTTGCCCCTCGGGGCGATCGGCGGCGTGATCAGCTCCAGCGCGATGGGATTGCCCAACGACGTCTACTTCCAGATCGCGATCCTGACGACGCTCGGGCTGACGACCAAGAACGCGATCCTCATCGTGCAGTTCGCCAAGAATCGCGTCGAACAGGGAATGGGACTGATCCCGGCGACCCTCGAGGCCTCCAAGCTGCGGCTCCGCCCGATCCTCATGACCTCGCTGGCGTTCGGCTTCGGCGTGCTCCCCCTGGCGATTGCCGGCGGGGCGGGCGCCGGGGCGCAAAACGCGATCGGCATCGGTGTCCTCGGGGGCGTGGTGACCTCGACGTTCCTCGTGACGCTCTTCGCGCCGCTGTTCTACGTGCTGATCTACCGGCTGTTCTCCGGCAACGGGCGGCAGGCCGCCCCCGCCGCGCCGCGCGCGTAGACTGCTCGGACGGACGGGGACAATCGGTTGACTGCCGGTCAGGCGCGTGCCGGCCGGGCAAGGTGGGCAAACGCATCCGGGCAAGGGCCGCCAGGCGGCCTTTGCCCGGATGCATTTCTTGACCTCCTCCGCCGCTGCGGATTCCGATCGGGCGGACTTTGCCGCCTTGCCTTCTTGGCGCGCTTGTCCCGGTTCTTCCGCCGCGTCTTCCGGTCACAACGATTTTGCGGCCGTTGCTGCAAATGCTACGCGAATCGAATGCGCCAGGACGATCATACCGACAAAGCGTCGTATTCCGATTGTCGCGGAGAAAATGCCATGAAATTCAGCCATCAAACGTCGCAGGATGTGTTGCCAGCCAGCCCCGCACCCCCACGAAAGAGTTGCCCCGCGTCGTCCGTTTTGGCCGCTGCCGTTCTGATGCTTTTCACCGGTTGCACGGGAACGCGCGAATATATCGCCAACGGCTTCAAGGTCGGGCCGAACTACTGCAAGCCGGCGGCTTCCGTTGCGGACCACTGGATCGACGTGGACGAGCCGGCCTTGAACGTCGGGCCGGTCGACGACGCGGCCTGGTGGCGGACGTTCAACGACCCGATCCTCGATCAGCTGGTCGCCACGGCCTACCGCCAGAACCTCTCGCTCCGCGTCGCCGGATTGCGGATCATCGAGGCCCGTGCCCAGCGGGCGATCGCCGCGGGCAACCTGTTTCCCCAGGGGCAACAGGCCTTCGGCGACTACACCCGCACCGAAGTCAGCCAGAACAGCCGCATCGGCGGGATCTTCGCCCAGCCCTACAGCACGTGGAACCTGGGCGCCAGCCTGGCCTGGGAACTCGACTTCTGGGGCCGGTTTCGCCGCGCGATCGAAGCCGCCGACGCCAACCTGGACGCCTCGGTGGAGAACTACGACGACGTCCTCGTCCTGCTCGTGGCCGATGTCGCCCGCAACTACACGGACGTGCGAATCGCCGAGCAGCGGTTGGCCTACGCCCAGCAAAACATCGAGATTCAACAGGGGAGTCTGCACCTGGCCGAGGAGCGTTTCCGCAACGGCGTCGTGACGCGGCTTGACGTGACCCAGGGCCTGTCGAACCTGGCTCAGACCGAGGCCAGCATCCGCCCGCTCGAATCCAGCCGCAGGCAGGCGGTCAACCGGCTCTGCATTCTCCTGGGGATGCCGCCCCAAGACCTGGATCAGATGCTCAACGGTCAGCGGGGCATTCCCAGCGCCCCGCCGCAGGTCGCCGTGGGGATTCCCGCGGAACTGCTCCGCCGCCGCCCCGACGTCCGCCGCGCGGAACGCGAAGTCGCGGCCCAGAGTGCGATGATCGGCGTGGCCACCTCCGAACTGTATCCCCACTTCACCATCAACGGCACGATGTACTTCGACGCGATGAGCTTTGAGGACCTGTTCGACGCGAACTCCTTTGCGGGCACGATCGGCCCGGCGTTCCGTTGGGATATCCTCAATTACGGCCGCCTGGCCAACAACATCCACGTCCAGGAATCGCGGTTCCAGCAACTGGCGGTGCAGTACCAGAACGTTGTCCTCCAAGCCAACGCCGAGGCGGAGAACGCGATCGTCAGCTTCCTCAAGTCGCAGCAGCAGGTCCGATCGTTGGCGCAGAGCGCCGACGCCGCCCGCGAGTCGGTCGAGCTGGTTTCCTCGCAGTACCGCGAAGGGCGCGTCGACTTCAACCGCGTGTTCAACGTGCAGCAATTCCTCACCCAGCAGGAGGACCAATTGGCGATTGCCGAGGGCTCGGTCGCCCAGAACCTGATCCAGCTCTATCGAGCCTTGGGCGGCGGATGGCAAATCCGCCTGGGCAACAACGCCCCGCAGCCCCTGCCGGCGGCCGGTCCGCAGGAGGCGCCCGCGCCCGCGCCCGCTCCCGCTCCCCCGCCCGCGCCCGCGCCGCAGCCGCCGTTGCCTCCGCGGGCCTAGCAGGCGGGATTCCATGCGGCTTGGACCCTTGGCCGTACGAACCGAGCCCGTGAACCGATGCCCGCGGTTCCATCGATTGGCGAACCGCGCGTGACTTGCCCCCGGGCACCCGATCCAATGTTCCTTCGCCTGTTGGCTGCGATCGGAGATCCTCGGCCCGCCGGATGGACAGTCCGCCTGCGGTTTACGAACACGCGCCATCCTTGCTCGGGCGGAGTCCGTGGGACGTGTCGGGCAAGCGCGGAATTCAGATTCCGCGCTTGCCCGACCGGCGGCGGCTGGCCCCGCGCGGCTGGCCGCAAGCCGCCGCAGCATGTATCATGGAACATGCGTGGCAGGAGGACGGCTGGAGGGCTGCGATTGATGTTCTCACCGATGGGCACGGAGCTGGCTGGCGCCGCGATTCTCGCCGGGATGGCACTCGCCCTGG
>JAAYCB010000388.1 GCA_012744395.1 Pirellulaceae bacterium | reverse complement strand
TGGGTGGCACCTTTCTCGATTTCGTCCACGACCCTCGCGGGCACAGCCAGGCGGCGCGCGACGAGCCGCGGGAGTTGGTGTTCGTCGCCGACCGCGTGACCTGTGCCGAGGCGGAAGGTTTCCTCGACGCCGACGCCTTCGCCCACGACCCGGCCGACCAGTGGTATCGCCAGCCGCGCGACGATGAGCCCCGGGAATTGACCTACGTGGACGAAGACACGTTCTGGTCGGAGTTCTGATCGCCGCAGCGCCCCGGCGACGGGCGGGGGGCAGGGGGAGACGGTCCGCCCATACCGCAGGATTTCCCCGACACCCAAACCGCGCCATCCCGTCAGGATGCCGTTTGGTCGGCAGGTCTTGCCCCGAGAAGCCCCGGAAGACGGCCGGCCCGTGCAGGAGGGGATGGCGGCTAGCCGCCATCGCCCTCCTGCACCTCCTTGACTCACCCATTCCGGGTGACCATGATCAGGGCGCATGGGAAATCACACATTTCCTATCACTTTCACTCATGCGCCAGGAAAGGCCCCTCTTGATGATGCGCCCCAGGTTCAGCTTTCTTCTTCTTTTCCTTCTTCTCTCGGTTCGCTCGGCGGGCGCCGCGATCGCCGAAGTCGAAGGGTTTCCGGTCGCCACCCAGTTCTCGCCGGTGCCCTCCGGCGACGGCTGGAAGGGCGAGGACGGTCCCTTGAGCGAGGCGACCCTTCACGCAACGGTCGAAAACATTCGAGCCCACGGTTTTACCGGGATCGAGGCACCGACCCACCGCCCGCCCGAGGAGCAGGCGATCATCCTGGACTACGCCCAGTCGCTCGGGATGTTTATCACCGTTCACACCGGTGCACTCGAGTTCTTCGGGCGGACCGAGCCGCCTGCGATCTGCGTCTACTCACCCGAATACGCGAAGGCCGTGCGCGCCAACGCCGAAAAGGCACTCGCACCGCTGGCGAATATCCCTCGGCTCTACAGCGCCTTTGTCTATCAGGACGAGCCGTTTCATTGGGGACCGCAATCGTTCGGCTACAACCCGGAGGTGAAAGCCGAGTTCCAACGCCGGTACGGGTACGAACTCCCCCCCGATCTCGAAAGCATTCGAAACGACCCGCAGAAGTGGCAGGACGTGATCGATTTCCGATCGGCCTATTTCCCCGACGGCTGGCGCCAAGTCTATCAGATCGTCAAAGAGCTCAATCCCGATTTCAAAGTCGTCCTGACCCACGACAGCCACAATACCTTCGGCGCCGGGTTCAGCTCCCACTCCGAGATCGCGATCGACGATATCTTCCACTGGGGCGGCGATTTCGCCGACATGTTCGTCTTCGATATCTACCCCTATATGATGTTCGACTTCCGTTTCGGCCGCCCCGCCCTCCTGCCGAAACCGCGGATCAGTCAGACGCACTACTCCATGGCGCAGATGCGCAATCTGACCCGCAGCCACGGCAAGGAGCTGGGGTTTTGGGTGGGGACCTACAATCCGGCTTGGTTCAAGGACTTCCTCGGCCCCGACCTGGCGGCCATGTCGTGGGCGGAGCGTGAGATGAGCATGACGGCGGTGGCCAATGGCGCGGACTTCCTTCTGACAGGTTACAAGATCCCTGTGGACGCCGGGCACTGGGAGAGCTTCGGCGCAGGACTCCGACTCCTTCAGAAAGCCGGGGCGCCCCTGCTCGACGCGCCCAAGCTCAAGGCCAAGGCCTGCATGCTCTTTCCCAGAACCCAGTACATCCAGCTGCAGCAGGAATACTTCAACGTCGGCCTCTCGTTCGAGCTCTTCCTGAGGGCATTCGGCGAGCTTGATATCCTCCACGAGGACCAAGTCGTCGATAATACCCTCGATGGATATCAACTGCTCGTCCTCTTTGACGTGGCGCTGCTGCCGGAACCGGTGGCCAGGCACGTGGCGCAATTCGTCGCCAACGGCGGCACGCTCGTTGCCGATTGCGTGCCGGGCCTCGGGGCGGATCGCAAGCCAATGCAGGTCATGGAGGAGCTCTTCGGCGTGGAGTCGGCCGAGACGGGACGGATTCAACGCGCCGGGCATTGGGTGCCCTACAGACAGCAGGCCCCGAGCTGGGCGAACCTCCCAGCGGATCGCCCCGATGAATCAATCTTCAAGACCGACAGCCTCAAGGGCGAGGTCATGGAGATCCCCCTGGACCTCCCCCTGATCAGTCCGCGGGCATGCAGCGTCACCACCGGCAGGATCCTGGCGACCACGGCCGCCGGCCTGCCGGCAGTCGTCCATCGCGCGACAGGTGAGGGCCAGACGTTCCTTCTCGGGTTCTGCCTGCAGGATACGTACTTCCACACTTGGGAGACCGAGAACGCCTCCGCGCGGAACCAGCTCCGCAGCCTTTTGACCGCCCTGACCCGAGCCGCTGGCGTCCGCCCGCACGTCGCTTCAACCAATCCGGATATCGAGGCGACGGTTCGCGCCAACCAGGACGAGGGCTATCTCTTCGTGATCAACCATGAAACAACCGTGGCCGAGACCACGGTCCCGCTCGCTGACCTGCCCTTCGCGGTCGACCTGATCATCGATCTCGCCTCGGAACGGCCGGTTCCCTTTGTCGCCTCAAACGACGGCGCGCTCCGGTGCGAGCTCGCGGTGCCGCATGGCGAGGTCGCCCTCCTGAAGCTCGTCCCTGCCTCCGCGGGTGCCACGGATGCACGCGCGGAGGAAGCCAAAGGCAGCTTTATGGTTTGGCAGCTACCGAATCAGACAACGACGCAGATGATGTCGTATGTGATTCGCGGCAGGGGCGGCAAAGTGATCGTGATTGACGGCGGCAACGGGGGGGATGCGCCCTATCTGGCCCAATTCCTTGAAGCGCTCGGCAACCGGGTCGATGCATGGTTCATCACCCACCCGCACAGCGACCATTTCGATGCCTTGTGCGAGATCGTGAAATCGCCCGGCAAGCTCGAGATCCAGGCGATCTACGCATCCCTCCCCTCGCTGGATTGGATGCAGAAACACACATCCGACGGCGAACGGGCTTCCTTCGAGCTGTTCCACCAGGCCATCGCCCAGGCCGAGCGCAGCCTCATCGATCTAGACGCCGGCCAGGAACTCCAGCTCGACGGCATTCGGATCGAGGTCCTCGGCGTCGACAACCCCGAGATCACCCAGAACCCCGTCAACAATTCGAGCATGGTCTTGCGCATGTCCGACCCGCAAAAATCAGTGCTCTTCCTCGCCGACCTAGGTGAGGAGGGCGGCGACAAGCTCTTGCGGGGTCCGCTGGCCGATCGCCTCCCGAGCGACTACGTCCAGATGGCGCATCACGGGCAGACCGGGGTCAAGGAGGATTTCTACAGGCATGTGAATCCTCGGAATTGCCTATGGCCGACGCCGATCTGGCTCTGGAACAATGACAACGGTGGCGGCGCCAACTCAGGTCCCTGGCGCACCCTGGAGGTTCGCGCCTGGATGGATCGACTCCCCATCCAGCGACACTACAAGATGTTTGACGGCCTCATCCGAATCGAGTGAGGCTTCGCGTTCCGCCGTTACCTTGGTTGGATTCAGCACGCGCCGAGCGCGCACGGCTGAGCGTCGACCGCGGCGCGGATTGGTGATCTGGCGCTGGGCCTCTTCGGAGAGCCCTAGCTCTGGCAGGTAGGTCTGATACCGCTCCGGATCCTGCCGGTAGAGCGCCTGAGCGGTCCGTATCGTGGAGCGCACCCGGCGCTCCTCGTCCTGGATCTCCTGGGCCCAGAGCAAGGCGACCTCGGGACTCTCCCAGGCGATCCGATTGGCGAACGCCTCAACGGCATAGTCGCGTACGGATGTCACCGGCTGCTGGTTCAACCAAGAGCCGGCGGCACCTGCGTTCTCCCGCGCCCAACGGTCCATGATCGAGGCATAGCCCGGACCCTGCACCTGCGGATCTGGGATCCGGCTGACCCAATCGACGGCGCCCTGCGGGTCGTTATCGGCCCATTCGCGCGACAGGCTCGCCACGACCTGGCCATTGACCAGACCGCCTTGGCTGATATGCTGCCCGACCCAGGCTGCCGCGCTCTATGGATCCTGGCATGCCCATTGCCGGGCAAGACCGGCCATGACGTCGCCGTTGACGCGCTCATCCCTGCCATCTTAACCGCCGCAGTCCACAACGACTCCGGAATCCGCCTCCGAACCGTCCGTGTCCGACGCCACCGTTCAAACCGTCGCCGAACGTTCTCAAGTGGGGTGGGTATCCCGCGTCTCCTGCTCGTGCTCATCGACTGTCCTCCACGAAATATCGTCCTGACAGCCGACGATGCCAAACCCCTCAAAAAGATTCATTTGGAGCCGGCGGCAGAGACCGAAAGTTGGGCTCCAGCAACAGCCCGAAGAACCCGCTGGCCTGCAGCGAAGCGCCCAGCCCGTTCGACCCCACGAGGTCGGACTGATGGACGTGCTCAGGCTCCTTCAATGAGACAGACTCCGTACCTGGCGACGATGGCCGAGAGCGCATTGGCGCTATAAAGAGCCCATGTTGGTGGCCCTCGATGGCGGCACATCGACCGCGACGGCGAGTGCGGAACAGGGGTATTTACACGCCAAGTGACCACTTTGACCACTTTTCGCGTCGAGGGCCACCGAAACCTCGGAGAAAATGCCAATTTCTGCAAAGACTTGCAGGTGGTCAATCCGGCGGGTAGAATGTCACGAAATGCCGTAATTTGTAGGCTGACACGAGTGTTTTCGGCATGGGGTGTTTGCTCCCTCGCCCTGCGGAGGTAATTGGTGCAAGTCTACTGTTGGCGATTGGCTTCGACTTCTGTCGGGTCTCGCAGATTGCCTGGTCTGGCGACGACCGGCAGGGCTGCCTGGAGCTTGAAGAAGTGGATTGGAGCTCCCGCCTGGCGCCGGAATCCGGCGGTTCGCTTTAGATCCGCGCAAGGGGCGACTCTGCTGGCGGTTTTCCTGGCGACGGCTGTCTGTCTGGCCGAGCCGCCGACGAAATCCTGCCCGATTGGCGTCTTCGATTCGGGGACGGGCGGCCTGGCGGTGCTGGAGCAGATCCTCAACCTCGACCTGTTCGACAACCAGACGGGCCGACTCCGGGAGACCGGCGACGGGCGGCCCGATTTCGAACACGAGCGGTTCATCTTCCTGGCCGACCAGGCGAATATGCCGTATGGGAATTATCCCGTCGTCGGCAAACAGCGATTTCTCGTCGAGCTTGTCGAGAACGACGCCGAGTTCCTGCTGGGCAACGAGTACTTTTCCGCTCCCGCCGCGCCGGCGCCCTCGACGGACAAACAGCCGGCCAAGGCGATTGTCATCGCCTGCAATACGGCAACGGCCTATGGAAAGACGGCCATCGAGTCGCTTGTCGCCCGTGCGGAACCGGATGTCGAGGTGATTGGGGTGATCGAGGCGGCGGCGCTCGGCGCGCTGGAGGCGCTCCAAGAGGGTCCGCCGGGAACGATCGGCGTCCTGGCCACCGAGGGCACCGTGGCGTCCGGCGCTTACCCCAAGACGATCGCGGAGCTTGCTCGCCGAGGCGGACACCGCCAGCCGCCTTGCGTGGTTCAACAAGGCGCCTACGGCCTGGCCGGCGCCATCGACGGGGCGCGCGAGTTGATCGTTGCCAACGTCGCCGATGACCGGCCGCGGCTCGACTACCGGGGGCCAACGCTCACCAATCCCTTGGCCCCCATCGATCGCCAACTGCTGCCCCGATACCAGTTCGATTTCTCCGCGCACCGCGTGTTGTGGGAGGGGGACCGCGACCGTCCCCGCAGCCTGCAAATCAACTCCGTGGAGAACTACATCGCCTATCACCTGGTCAGTCTCCTGGAGAAGATCCGCGCCGCGCCGGACCCGCGGCCCCTGACCGTGGTGATCCTCGGCTGCACGCACTTCCCGTTTTACACCGACTCGTTCCGCGCCCAGCTGGCTCGACTTCATGACTACCGCGAGAACGGCGCGTACGTCTACCGGCCCTGCCTGGCCGCCGACGTGCGGTTCATCGACCCCGCCGTGCATGTCGGCAGAGAACTCTACCAGCGCCTGGCCGGAAAAAAGCAACTGGCCGAGTCGACCGGCGCGCCCCCAAAACCGCCCCGCGGCGAGTTCTACATCACCGTCCCCCGGCGCGATCACCCCGGCGTGCAGCTCGACCCGAGCGGCTGGTTCACCTACGACTACAAGTACGGGCGCGGCCCGGACGACGCGTTCGCCGACGTCCGCGCGGTTCCCTGGGATCAGCGCTACCTGGAGCCCGAGGTGACCAAGCGCCTCGCCCGGCAGGCGCCGACGGTCTGGGGGGCGATCCGCCAGTTCAATCTCGACCGGGCGGAGCGCGAGAAGAACCCGCCGGGCCATCCGTGAATCCCCCTCCCCGAAGCCCACCTCGGCCGGACCGGTGGCGGACGGCGCGCAACGGGGCAATTTTCCCTGTCTCCGCGATGCCCCCCGGCAGCTTGAAGTCTGCCGGGCGCTCGACCGCGGATCTCAATCGTCGCCGGACTCATCCGCGGCGCCCTGGCCGAGCAGGTAGTTGGCGATCCGGTCGGGAGTCGCCGCGAACTTGCGGCCGCGGAGAATCGCCTGGATTCGCTCAAGCGGCGCGTTGCCGGCCGCCCAGACGAAATCCAGCGCATTCAGAGCAGCGAGGACTTCGTGTTCCCCCGGGCCGTCCAGTTCCGAAGCCAGCCGCTCCAGCGCGGTCTCGCCCTCGCCCAGGTAGGTCAATGCCTCGGCGGCGACGATGCGAATATCACCCGAATCGTCCCCCAGCAGGGCCAGCAGCTTCGCCTTGGCCGGGGCAGCCCGCTGTTGAAGCACCAGGCAGCCGACCGCCCCCCAATACCGGAGGATCGGATGCGGGTCATCCATCGCGGCCAGCAGTTCCGGCAGCACGGCCACGTCGCGTGAAGATGCCTTGTCCGCGAGGTCCACGATCCGCTCGATCGGGTAGGCGTCCGACTGGGCGTACTCGTAGATCGTCTTCTCGCCGGCCAGGCGGCCGAACATGCCCTCGGGAATGAAGCCGGTGTCGCGCGTGGCGATGATTTCAGCGCGGAGCGCGCCGCGCCGCGCGGCCAACCGCGCCGCCTGCCGAGGGTCGTCCGCCAGGTTGCGAATCTCGAACGGATCGGCGGCCACGTCATACAGCTCCTCCGGCGGCTTCGGCCCCCAGTAGCGGGCTTGGACCGGATTGCACCTGCCCGCTGCGAACGATGCATGCCACGAGCGCATGCTGGGCAGAACCTGGAAAGGATACGCATAGTGCTGGCCCCAAGGCCTGTGGGGGCTGTAGTTGCGGATGTAGCGGAACTGCCGGTCGCGAATCGCCCGCGCGGTGTCATTGCGTTCATCCATCCGGCCGCGGTAGAGGAATACGTGCTCGCGCGGCGCGGTCACTTGCTCGCCAAGGAACGCGCGGCCTTCGTAGTTGTCGGGAATCGCCGCGCCGCCGAGGCTCAAGAGCGTGGCGGGGAAATCGACGAAACTGACCAACCGGTCCACCCACGCTCCCGGCGGAGCCGGCGCCAAGTGCGCCCACCTGGCGGGAAAGCGGATCACCAGCGGCACGCGCGTCCCCGAGTCGTGGAGGTTTCGTTTGCCGCGCGGCAGCGCTCCGCCGTGGTCCGAGTAATAGAAGACGATCGTCTCGCCGGCCAGCCCGGCTTTCTCCAAGTCGGCCAGCAGCCGGCCGACTTGCTCGTCGAGCCGCGTCATCTGGTCGTAGTAATTGGCCCAGTCCAGGCGGATTTCCGGCGTGTCCGGATGGTACGGCGGAAGAACGATTCTTTCCGGCGGCACGCGGTAAGCGCCCGGGTCCTTTCCCGCCTGGGGCGCGACCTGGCTTTCGTGGCTGGTGGTCAGGTTGAAGACGGCGAAGAACGGCTGGCCAGTCCGGCGATGTTTGTAGTGGGCCTTGGGGCTGCTCTCGTCCCAGGGCTGGCCGGCATTGGCCAGATTGTAGTCGGTCTTCGAGTTGTTCGTGCAGTAGTAGCCCGCCTCGCGGAGGCAAACCGGATAGAGCGGGAACGTCTCGGGAATTCGCACCCGGCTGCGGTGATGCTGCACGCCCAGCGACGAGGCATACATGCCGGTGATCAGCGTCGTGCGCGCCGCCGAGCAGACCGGCGCGTTGGCGAAGGCGTGGCGGTAGCGAACCCCCTCGGCGGCCAGCCGGTCCAGGTTCGGCGTGTGGGCCAACGGATCGCCATAGCAGCCCACGTAGGGGCTGTTGTCCTCGCTGGTGATCCAGAGGATGTTCGGTTGATCCGGCGAGCGGGCGAGGCTTTTCGCGGACCGGTAGACAATCCGGCTGTCCTCATTCTTGCCGCCGCGCGGCGGCTTGACCCATTCGCGACCGGTTCCGCCATGAACGGTCACCGGATCGCCCGGCAGCCCGACTGCCGGGGCCTGGCCGATTGTCAGAAAGGGGATTTCCAGGCTGCCTCGATTGCGATCGTCTCCCGTCTTCGCGACGTGGGTCTCGCGTGCCGATGCATTGCGGGCGATTGCGGCAATCGTTGCGAGGGCGGTTACGGCGGCGACGATTTTGAAGCGGTACGTGCGGGTCATGGGGTCTGTCTCCCTCGCTGTTCCTGCCCGATGGGGTCTTGGCTTCGCGATCGTGGTCTGATCGCCTCGTTCATTTCTCCGCCCAGAGCGACTCGATCAATTCCAGAGTCCCCTCGACCAGTTCGCGGCCGCCCTGCGGTCCGAAAACGATGCTCTCGGGCACGGCGCCGTAGGCGCCGCCGGCCACGGAGCGTTCGGTGGGGAGGTATCGGTAGTGCCCGGCGGCAGTCTGGACGGTGAAGGTCTGCACCGCCTTGCTGCGGGCCTTGATCTGGATGCCGAAATCCAAGTAGGGCGCAAGCGGAAATGTGGCGATCGCCATCTCGCCGATGCGGACCGCGTGAACCTCCACGGGCACTGTCGGCTCGGACTTTCGGAGCTCGAACTCTCGCAGCACCCGGGCGGCCCTGGCCAAGCTCCAATACACTCCGCTGATCTTCTCAAACCACTTCGGCCGCTCGCGAATCCTGGGATTCTCCTCGATTTCCTGCCACATCTTGCGGTATTCCCCGAGCAGCCGCTCGAAATCCCGCCGTCTACTCTCCACCTCCCCTTCCGCCAGGCCTTGCCGGCTCAACTGGATCTGCTCCACACGATGCACGAACGTCGGGTTCCACCCGATCTGATCATGCATATAGGGGAGGACGGAGGTGACGGCATCGGCAATCCGCACAGCGATCTCCTCCCGGCGAGTCCTCCCGGTGATCTTCTCCATCCGCTGCTCGGCCCGGCGGTCGACGAGAGCCATCGGCCACTGTTCGGCGGAGGCGGCGACCTGCTGCAAGACGTAAAGCGACTCGCCCAACCGCCTGCGCAGCTCACGGCGCGTTTCGTGCCAGAAGTCGGCGGTAATCCGCGAGCCCATCCCCCACGCCGCGCAGGGAACGTTGACCACCACGCCGGTCAACTCGCCGCCGGCGTCATAGGTATAGAGCAGTCCGACCGAATGGTCTTCGTAGCCTTCAATGTGGCTGAAGTCGGGCCGGTCCAGGCTGCCGAACTGCCGGGATCGCCCGTCGCGGTATGCAACCAGGCGGTTGTGCGACACGACGGCGTGCCCAAGACCGAAGCTCACGCCGCCGGGCTTGCGGCTGTTCCACGCATCGCCAATCGCGGCTGCGATTCGCGGAGCGGCGAATTCGAGAAACCCCACCGGCGACATCGTCTGCTCATCTGGCGCGACGCCGTAATACGACCATTCGGCAGGCACATCCAGCCCGTATTCGGCGAGCTCCGCCGCCAGCTCCGGATCGGTTCGCACGCACGGGGCGCCGTGGTTGTGCATCGCATTGAGCACGATCTTCTCCACGTCGATTTGCGGCTGCGACGTGGCCACCAGGTGCCGCACGCGGTCGCGGAGCTCGTTTCGGATGATCGCCAGGTCGCAACCGACCATGATGAGCACGTCACCCGAGCCGTCATCGGCCACGGACTCAAGAACGAGCACCGTGGCCATGATCGGATCCATGACCCCTTCCGACACCCGCAACGAAGACCCCGCCGCGATGTGAACTGGACCATCGGGGGTCAAGTCCGTCATGGCCCATCCCACGCGCAGCGGACCGGCTTGTTCCTCGTGGGCACTCGCCAGCGCCGCACGCGAGGCAAAGCTCGCCACGAGAAGCAACATCAGGATGCGGACCCCGCATCCGCGTACAAGAGCGGCTTTCGTGATCCTCCGACATCTCATCGCGATGTCCTCCGATTGCTCAAGAACGAGCGTGTTGGACTTGCGCAACGCATGGAAGCTCGTTCCGACCGGTTGCATTCGGTCCGACCCGGCAGTTCCTCGCTCGACGCAGCTCATAGGTTACAGCCTAACGGCACCATGTAACAGGCTTGCTTCTGGGTTCCCAAGCTTCCGCTTGGCGACCTCCGTTCGGCCTCCTGTTCCCACTCCAAACCGTTCGCCGCATGGCCTGCCGCACAAGGCGATGGCCCCCCGCGAGAGTGGTGAAATTGCATAACCTGCCCGTTTCCCGTAGTCTGAAGTCCTCTTGAATTCTGAAACCGTCTGAAGAGGGCTCAAGTCATGCGGTCTTTGTTGGCGTTCGGTGCAACGGCTTTCGGACTGGTTGTCATCCTGGCCGGCGAGGCACTATCTGGCCAGCCGGTCGCGTTTCGCGGCGACTGGACGGGCAGGTCCGAGGCGGCCAACCTGCCCACCACGTGGAACGAAACGACCAATCTGGTCTGGAAGTCGGCGCTGCCCGGCCCGGGGAGTTCCATTCCGATTGTTGTCAACGGCCGGATCTATCTCACCTGCTACACCGGGTACGCCGAGTCGATCGAGGAGCCGGGCGAGACGGCCGACCTCGTGCGCCACGTGGTCTGCCTGGACCGTACGTCGGGCAAGATCCTCTGGCAGAAGTCCTTCAAGGCCCGCATGCCCGAGTCCGAATACCGCGGGAGCAACAACACGCGGCATGGCTACACGTCGAGCACGCCGACCAGCGACGGCCGGTTCCTTTATGTCTTCTTCGGCGCCTCGGGGGTCTTCTGCCTCGACCTGGAGGGCAACCAGGTCTGGCATGCGGACGTCGGCTCGGGCATCCACGGCTGGGGTTCGGCCACCTCGCCGCTACTCTACCGCGACCTGGTGATCGTCAACGCCAGCATCGAGTCGAAGTCGCTCGTCGGGCTGGACAAGAAGACGGGCGAAGAGGTCTGGCGGGCAGGCGGCATTTCCAGTTGCTGGGCCTCGCCGGTGCTCGTCGATGCCGAGGGGGGCAAGCAGGAGATCGTGCTCAACGTGCCGAACACCCTGACCGGCTACGATCCGCGGACCGGCGAAAAGCTCTGGTACTGCGAAGGCATCCCGGACGGCTATCTCTGCCCCTCGGTGATCGGCGAAGGAGACGTGGCCTACGCGATCGGCGCGCGGAAGAATTCGGCAATGGCCGTCCGGACCGGCGGGCGAGGCGATGTGACCGAAAGCCACGTCCTCTGGCGAACGAACAAGGGTTCGAACGTCTCCTCGCCGGTTTACGTGGACGGCCACCTCTACTGGTTCCACGAATCGCGCGGGACGGCGATTTGCGTTGACGCCAAGACCGGCGAAGTGGTCTTTGAAGAGCGCTTGGAACCGCGGGCCGGCCTGATCTACGCCTCGGTTCTCGCGGCCGATGGAAAGCTCTACGCGCTCTCCCAGAACCGCGGAACCTACGTCCTCGCGGCCAGGCCCGAGTTCCAGCAGTTGGCCGTCAACGTCTTCGCCGACGACAACAGCCGGGCCAACGCCAGCCCCGTCGTCTCGGAGGGGCAGATTCTGCTCCGCACCGACAAAGCGCTGTATTGCCTGGGCCAGTGATCGGGGTGTCGCCAAGGGGCCGCCCGGTTGTCAGGCGGCGGTAATCGGACGGCAGCCTACGTCGTACGCGACAGTCACCAGTCGCCAAGGGGCCGCCCGGTTGTCAGGCGGCGGTAATGGATCCGGCCGAAAACCGGCTTCTCCGCCGCCAACTACATCGTCCCTCGTCCCGCTTGCAGCAGTCGGAGAGGCTCGGTCCGCCCGGTGGCAAGGGCCGGCCAGACAGCGGCTGCAAGACAGAGAATGAGCGTGGCCGAAATCCCCAGGGCGAGGCGGCCCCAAGGGACGATGAACGGAGCCTTCATGCCGCTGAAGAAACTCCCTCCGTATTGGGCCATCCCGGCCCCGCACCATCCGGCGGTCAGCCCGAAAGCCAGGCTCAGCAGGCACGCGGCGATCCCAATCAGGACTGCCTCGGCCAGGACAAGGCGAACCAAGGCCCAGCGGGTCATGCCTTGCGAGCGAAGAACGCCCATCTCCCAGCGGCGCATCCGGGTGGAGGTCACAATCGT
>JAAYCB010000387.1 GCA_012744395.1 Pirellulaceae bacterium | reverse complement strand
ATGGCTGCTCTCGATCGGCGACTGCCTCAACGACGCCTTCGCGATGCCGCCGGAGCTCCAGTAGCAGGTCCCGCCGGGCATCGCCGCAGCCGGTTGGCTGCAATACAATACCCCTCGACGGCTCATGCTAATCCGGGAGAAACGGAGGCGCCCCCCGCGGCGGTGAACTTTTCGCCCCGATCGAGCGTCTTTGGACACATGATGATTCGAGCATTCCTGACAGCCCTGCGCGACCTGCTCTTGGGCAGGCCGGCGGGAAGAATCGAGGCCAATCCCGGCGCCGCGGATGCGGCGGCCCGCGCCTGGCCAAGTCCACCCGGACCGAGCGAAGGGAGGCCCACCATGAACGCGGCTTATGAGAGACTGATGCAGCACCTGGATGACCGTGAAGTCCACTACCTGGCCGACGGCGAAAATCGATCGATCTGCGCCGATTTCCGCGGCGAGGTCGGCACCTACCGGATGATCGCCGCTGTGGATGACCAGGCGGAACTGTTCCAGGTCTTCGGCTGCCCGCCGCTGCGGGTCCCCGAGGGCGCTCGGCCGGCGGTGGCCGAGACGATCGTCCGGGCGAACTATCGCCTGAACGTCGGCAAGTTCGAAATGGACTTCGATCAAGGCGAGTTGCGTTTCCAGGCGTCCCAAATCCTCACCGACGACCGCCTGGAGGACAGCGTCATCGATCGGCTGATGGGCACGACCCTCTCGCTCCTGGACGTCTACCTGCCCGCGATCCTCTCGGTGATCTACGGCAACGAACTGCCGGAGGACGCGATCCGCTGCGCCGAGGCGGGACGCGGCGGTTTCGGCGGAGCCGACGACGATCCGGGCTAGCGCGGGCGAGCCCGAACTGGTTGGACCAGCCCTGCCTTCGGCGCCGGGGGCTGGAGGGGAGCGGCAGAGGGTCCCCTCGGCAGGGACCGCCCCAGCCGGATGCGGCTGGTCCAACCGGTTGATCTACGGGTGGATGATCACTTTTCCGTCGGTCATCTGGTGGACGTATTGCTTCATCGCGTCGGCGGCCTCGTCGAGGCTTGCCCTGCGCTCGATGCCCGTGGCGATCCGCCCGGCGATCAGCATCTGCTGCACGCGGCGGGCCTTCAAAAAGATGCTCAGCCGGTTCTGCTTTCGCAGCCAACGGGCCAGGTAGAACCCCGTCACCGTCTGATCGCGAAACAGCAACCCGATCGGGTCGATGCCGCTGCACGGCTCCTCCGAGAGGGCCCCGTAGACATACACTGTCGAGCCGGGCGGCATGGCGTTGAGCACCCTGCCGGTCATCGGCCCGGCAACGGCCTCGAAGGCGATCGTGGCCCCGAGGTCCGCCGAGGCCGCGCGAAGCTGCTCAGAGAAGTCGTCGCGGGAGGAATCGAGGACATGCTCGGTGCCCAGCGCGCGGAGCAGGTCGACCTGGGCTCGGCGGCGGACGACGTGGATCACGGGGTAGCCGGCCTCGTTGGCGATGGCGAGGATCATCCGGCCAACCTGGCTCGCCCCGGCGGTGTGGACGGCTGCCCGATGCCGCCGGCGGCGGGCAGTCTCCAGCAGCCCGACGGCGGTCAGGGGGTTGATGATCAGGCTGGCGGCCTGGTCGATGGGCAGTTTCGGGCTCAGCGGGATGCAATCCGACGCATCGGCCAGAAAGTATTCCGCCCACGTGCCATCGCGGTCGCCCTCCAGCGCGCTGGCCACCCGTTGGCCCACGAGCCATCCGGCCAGCCAGCCACCGCCGCTGGCGACCACGCGGCCCGCCCCTTCCCAGCCGGGCACGCTGGGCAGCGTCTTCAGCGCGCCGTACTTGGCTTGAAGAAACACCAGGTCCGAAGGGTTGCAGGGCGCTGCCTCGATCTTGACCAGCACCTGTCCGCGGCCCGGCTCGGGCACGGGCCGCTCGGCAACCTTCAATCCCTCGATGGCCTCGATCAGGTCCTCGCAGTGACGCTCCAGGACGAGCGCCCGCTGCCGGCTGGGAATCGATTCTGGCATAGGTCTCCCGCCTACCGCTCGTCGTACGCGCGGATCTCGAAGACGCGCGCCGAGCGGTCTCGATTGGTCGCCTCGACCTCCAGCCGCAGCTTGGCGGCCTTCACGGAGGCGAAGCGGTGCACATCACGGCGCTGGAAGTTGTCTTGCTCCACCCCGAGCGTCCGCCACCGGCCGCCGTCGAAGTCCGAAAGCCGGTAATCGCGGACCGTCTGGGGCACAAACGCCACCCGGTGGTGCGACGTGTTCCTGTCCGTGTCGAACGTGAGGTAAACCGTGTTGATCCCCACCGGAATCATAACCAGAGCGTGAGGCGCCCGTCGAGCATGTCGGGCAGCCGCCGCTCGACGAGGCGGCGGATCTGCCGCGTCCGATAGCGCGTGCTGAAGTGCGAGGCGATCACCAGTTGGTTCTTGAACCGGGCCTTGCGATCCAGCAGGTCGTCGAGATGCATGTGGCCGAACTTGTGAATCCTCTCTTTGCGGTGGCTGGGCGAGACAAACGTCATTTCGAGGATCAGGACATCCGCCTCGTACATCGCGGGGCAGGCGTCGAGGCCCTCGGGCGAACTGTCGCCGAGATAGGCCAGGCGGGGAATCCGCAGTTCGCGGGCGACCTCGGTGCCGGCCAGCCGCAGGTCGCGGATCTCCTCGCCCGAAAGACCCTGGTATTCCTCGCGCAGCTTCTTGCGGACTCCCCAGACGACGAACCCGTTCGACGGGAGGGTGTGCGTGGTGGCTGAAACCGTGACAACCAGCTCACGCGAGAGCCTGACTTCGTCGCCCGGACAAGTCGGCACGAGGTGGCAGGGGAGCCGGCCGCGGTCGAGCCGGCTCATCTGCCGCAGGATCCGCTGGACCGGTTCGACGGCCGCCTCGGGCAGGTAGATCGTCGGCGGCTCCATTTTCATCATCCGCCGCCGCGCGACGTAGGCCGGCAGGGCGAGGACGTGATCCATGTGGGTATGGCTGACAAACCAGGTCGGCGTACCCATGAACGACCACGGCTGCCCGCCGAGGTCGAAGCCGACCTTGAACTCCGGGATTCGCCAGTAGGTCTGAACGGCCGCGCGGGAGTAACCCTCGATCGTGAAGTCCTTGAAAGCCAGCCGGTGGACCGGCTGATCGTCAAGGGCCGTCTCGCAGGAGGCGGCACCGCGAGCGCCGCCGCCCGGCGGGGCTTGCTTCTCAGAAGGTCGGCGTTCCGGCTGGTGGTGCTTCTCTGCGCCCATGTCGCTCCTGATTGCGCGATTCGGCGGTCAATCCGCGGTCGCCGAGAGGAAAGGCGACCGCTCAACGAGAGAGAGTTGCCCTTGGACCAGCAAAGGGGCCGCTCGGCGGCCGGCTGCCCCTCGTGGCGGCCTTATTCGGCCAGGAAAGTCTCGTAATCGTAATTGTCGATCTTGGAAAAATCCAGGGGTTCGGCGTCGTGGCGCGGCCGCAGCCAGATCTGCCCGAAAATCTGCTCCTGATCGACTTCGATTCTTCGATGGCGAACAAGCTCCAAGATCGCAAGGAAGACGCCGATCGCCGACGACTTGTGCATCGCCGGCTCGAAGAAATCGTAAAACGACAGCTGCTCCTCCTGCCGAAGCCGCGCGAAGATCCTTGCCATGTAGACGTGAATCGGCGTCTCGTCGTAGACGATGTTCGACGGTTTCGTCGATTCGTTGTCGCGGATGATCCGCCCGAACGCGCTGACCAAGTCCCAAAGCTCGACCTCGCGAATCGGCTCCTCGGCCAGATCGCGGCGCCGGGGGGGCAGGTCGTCGGCCACCCTGGGGTAATGCTGCTGCCACGAGCGGCTGCGTTCTTCCAGGATGCTGGCCGCATCGCGGTACTTCTTGTACTCCAGGAGCCGCTCGACAAGCTCTTTTCGGGGGTCTTCGATCGCCTCGTCGATCTCGTCCGCCCGAGGCAGCACTTGCTGCGACTTCAGTTCGACAAGCGTGCTCGCCATCGCCAGGAAGTCGCCGACCGAGTTGACGTCCATTTCGCGGAGCACGGCCAGGTATTCGAGGTACTGATCGGTGATCGTGGCGATCGGAATATCGACAATCTCGACCTCGTGCTTGCGCACCAGGTAGAGCAACAGGTCCAGCGGACCTCGAAAAATGTCGAGACTGACTCGAAAATCCATCGCTCACGGTTCCGCGATGCGGCTCGGACCGAGCGGTCCGGTCGCAGACTGCGTTTCACTCCCCCCGCTGTCCAGTCTATCCCGTCCAGGCGGGACTGGCGAGTCGCCCGGGGCGCGTCCCTGTTTCGAGGGGGGACATGCTGTGCCTGTGAATGCGACGAAGGACACCGCCTGCCGCGGGGGAGGTCTTCTCATGGCCCGAACAGCCGCGATCGCCGGCGCAATCGGCAGATCTTTTCGCCAATAGCTAGAGTTTCGACCCCGAGGCCAAAAAGACTTGAAGCCAATCGACCGCCGGTGGTGTTTGCATCGGGCAACTTGCGGCTCGGCCGGCCTGGCGATAGACTCCAGAGTCTGTCGAACGGATTCCGGGAACCCGGCGGAAGGAGGGTTAACCATCGCCTTTCGCCACTGGAATCCCAAATTAGCCGACCCCTTCAGAGAGTGTTGAGGCGCGTGTCTGTGGATCATCTTGAGCGGATCTGGGCCCCTTGGCGGCTCAGCTACGTGCAACCGACCGGTCAATCGCAACCCGATTCAAGCGAAACGCTCCATTTTCCGGCCGGGGCCGACCCCGATTGCTTCCTCTGCCAGGCCGCGGTGGACCCGGCAGACCGCTCTCGCTGGGTCATCGCTCGGGGGGAGTCGAGCCTGGCCGTGCTCAATCGCTACCCCTACAACAACGGGCACACGTTGGTTGCTCCCATGCGGCACGTGGGCGGGCTGGAGGACCTGGCGGCGGCGGAACATCTGGAAATCGCCACGATGATTACGCGGCTGGTGGGCGTGTTGAGAGAGACGCTCAACGCGGAAGGTTTCAACGTCGGGCTCAACCTGGGACGCACCGCCGGGGCCGGATTGCCCGACCACATTCACTGGCACATCGTGCCGCGCTGGCTGGGCGATACGAATTTCATGCCGTCGCTGGCGGGTGTCAAGGTCATTCCTCAGTCGCTCGAGGCCCTCTGGGAAACGCTCGCGCGGCGGCTCGGGAGTGGGTGAAGAGCGCATGGTCCTGACAGGGCCACCCCCAACCGGCAGGTCGCGCGGACCGGAGGTTCCCAAGCGGGCGCTTGGGAACCAGGGAAGACCGCCACTCAGGGGGGGGTGATCAAACATGGTCATGGGGGCAGGTAGTTAGCCTGTTTGCACGCGCTGAGTTCTTTGCCTAGAATAGGGGCTTGGCCGTGCTGGCTGGTTTGACGGCAGGCCTCCGATTGTCCCCGGCGCCCGTATTGATTCATGACAATCCCCGACGTTTCTGTTGAGGAATCCGGCATCTCGGTCGAACGGTCCCTCGGAACATTATAAGCAGCCATCATTCATCTGCTTTGCCCCATATCCCTCCACCTGGTTCCAAAGGGCCTGCCCGATGATCCTCATGATTCTTCGCGCCGTGTTCATCGTGATCGCCATTGGACTCGGACTCTTTCTGTCGACTGCCGAGAACATCACGCAGGGCTCCGATGCAACCGGCTGGGCGCTGCTGATCGGCATCCCGCTTGGCGCCATCGCGATCGTGGCGATCGACGTGATGATTTCGCGCAAGCGGCTCGACGTGATTTCGGCGGTGTATTTCGGGTTGATCGTGGGGTTGTTCCTGGCCTACATCGGGGGCTTGGCGCTGACCCCGTTCCTGATGATCAGCGATCCGGAGCTGCTCGAGAATGTCCGCGCCGCCGTCCAGCTTTTGCTCGCCCCGATGCTTTGCTACACGTGCATCAGCCTCCTGATGCAGACGCGGGACGACTTCCGTTTCATCATCCCCTACATCGAGTTTTCCAAGGAGGTCAAGGGGCGCCGCCCCTACATCCTCGACACGAGCGTGGTCATCGATGGGCGGATTGCCGACGTGGTGGAGACGAACGCTTTTGACAGCCAGTTGGTCATGCCCCGGTTCGCGATCACCGAGTTGCAGGCGATTGCCGACAGTTCCGATCGGCTGCGGCGGAGCCGGGGGCGGCGCGGGCTCGATATCCTCAATCGGCTCCGCAACAATCCCGAGGTGGACCTGAAAATCTTCGACCGCGATCTGCCCGAGTTCGCGGGCCAACCGGTGGACCTGAAGCTGGTCACGCTGGCGAAACACCTCGAAGGCAAGCTGATCACCAACGACTACAACCTCAACAAGGTCGCTCGGCTCCACGGCGTGGGCGTGATCAACTTGAATGATCTGGCGAATGCCCTCAAGCCCGTCTTTCTGCCCGGGGAGCACATCGAGGTCCGGATCGTCAAAGCGGGCGAAGAACCCGGCCAAGGGGTCGGCTACCTCGACGATGGCACGATGGTCGTGGTCGAGAACGGCCGGGATTACATCAAGAGGAACGTCCAGATTGCCGTCACGAGCGTCTTGCAGACGAGTGCCGGCCGCATGGTCTTCGGGCGTTTCGAGACGGTCTCTCCCGACCAGTAGCCGCCGGTTACCGCCGCACGGCGGGGAGCGGCTTGACGGCCTGGTGGACGGGCGCACGCGACGGGGCCCCGCTCTGCGGCGACTGGGCGAGCACCCGGGGCGTCTGCCGGAAGCTGTAATCGATTGTCTGCCCCCCCGCGCAACTCGAACAGCCGCCGCTGCTTGGGAGCATGACCCCACCCGCCGGGCCCGTATAGTCGCCCATGCGGTTGCACGGATCGCAGGCTTCCGGCGGCGCCCCATGAAAATCGCCCCACCACATCTCGCCACAGCCGTCTCCGCAGAAGCCGCAGTTGAGCAGTTGAAAAAGCCAGCTCAGGGGCCCGCACGGCGGGCAGGCGCCGCCGCACGCGGTGCCGCAATCGGCGCAAACCGCCGCGCCGGCGACAGGCGCGGTGCACGCCGCCACTCCACAGTCATCGCAGGGCGTTCCGGTGCACAACGTGCCTGGTCCGAACGGGGCATAGACCCAGCCGCAACTAGCGCAGCCGGTTCCCTGGATCAAGAACCCAGCCAACATCAAGGCCGTAATCGTCCGTCTCATGACCTGTCGAACCTCCCGTTTCAACCATCGCCTCGCGTCTGGGCGAGAATTCTGCCCGCGAAGCCTTTCCACGATCCAGGCAACGCCCAGGATGCCGCGGTTGCCCACGCCTCGCCGTTGTTTATCGGACACAAACTCGCCGGAATCGACAAAAACCGCAAAATCTGAAAAGACACCCCATCCCCCCCAAGCTTGCCGTTGTGCCGTCCTGCCAACGGCCCCTACTGGAAAGGAACCTCCACGGCGTCTAAAATGGTGACGTTCCGTATTCTTCCCGACCGCTCGAAGCTAGACAGCCATCCGGGGTGTGACGCAACCATCCATCCCCCCAGTGCAGGTCGTATGCGGCGATCGGTTCTCTATCCCGGGCTGGTCATGGAATCGGGTCCCGTTGCTCGAGGGCGTGAAGCCGCAGCGCCGAGCGGAGTCCGCGCTCTTCTGACGGCTGGAAGCGGCCCGCCGAAGAGGCGCATGTTCCGTCCGGCGATGAAATACTCCGTGGAGAATCAACGAGTTGTCTGAGAATCTTTCGACGATTGAAGAGGCGGTCGACGCCATCGCCGAGGGCAGAATTGCCATCGTGATGGACGACGAGGACCGCGAGAACGAAGGCGATTTCATTTGTGCGGCGGAAAAGGTGACGCCGGAAATCGTCAATTTCATGCTCGTCCACGGTCGCGGGCAGGTGTGCATGCCGATCCTGCCCGAGGTCTGCAAGCGACTCGATCTGCCGCCGATGGTCGAGAACAATACGGCCCCTCTGCGGACCAGTTTCACGGTTCCGGTCGACCACCGCACGGCCCGCACCGGCATCACGGCCTACGAGAAGGCGACGACCATCCTGGAGATCGTCAATCCCGCCAGCAAGCCTTCCGATTTTGTCCGCCCCGGGCACCTGTTTCCCCTGGAGGCCAAGGAGGGGGGAGTGTTGCGCCGGGCCGGTCATACGGAGGCCGCCGTCGACCTGACGCGACTCGCCGGACTGAGGCCGGCCGGCGTGCTCTGCGAGATTCTCAACGAAGACGGCGATCGGGCAACACGCAGCCGGTTGCACAAGATCGCCCAGCAACACGGTCTGCCAATCATCACAATTGAAGAGCTGATCCGCTATCGCCGCCGAATCGAGAAGCTCGTCTACCGGCAGGCGGAGGCGGATCTGCCCACGAAGTACGGCAAGGGGCGCGTGATCGTCTACGGCGTGAAATACGAGACCATGGAACCGGCCGCCGTGCTCATCGGCAATCCGGTGGAGGCCGCCCAGCCACCGCTCGTCCGGCTGCATTCCTCGTGTTTCACGGGCGACCTGCTGGCCTCGCTGCGATGCGACTGCGGCGACCAGCTCCACCTGGCCCTGGAGATGATCGCCAGGGAGGGGGCCGGGGTGCTTGTCTACCTGCCCCAGGAGGGCCGCGGAATTGGACTGGTCGAGAAGATCAAGGCCTACCACCTCCAGGACGGGGGGTTGGACACCGTGGAGGCCAATCTTGCCCTCGGCCACCAGGTCGATAGCCGCGATTACGGCGTGGGCATTCAAGTCCTCAAGGACCTGGGACTGTCGCGGATCCGCCTGTTGACCAACAACCCGAAGAAGACCGACGCGTTCATCTACGGCGGCTTCGATCTGGAGGTCGTCGACCAGGTGCCGATCCTTGGCCCGATCAACGAGCACAACGCCCGGTATCTGGCCACAAAACGCGACAAGATGGGCCATCAACTGCCGGAAGATCAGTAGCGGATCGCGAGAATCGAGACAAGCCGCGCGAGCGATCGCTTTCGGATAACTGTTGCGGTCCGCTCGTCATTGACTCTCGACCGGCTTCGTGCAAGACGCTCTAAGGCTCCAGCCCGCCCAGCCCGTAGAAGCACCCCGCCCTCGCGGCCGCCCGGCTCTGTTTCTTGCCGTTTCCCCAGGCACATTGCCTTTTCGCAACGTATAGTTGTTGCACTCAGGCATCGTTCGCACGCCAGGCCGCGGGGAAGGTCTATACCCCAAGGCCGTACACGGCGGTTGCCGGGTGGTCACCGGCCAGCCGCGCCGGTCGCCCTGCGGCAACGCCCCGCCCCCGCGTTCCGAGTGCCGGAGCAGGCGGAAACCGCACCAAACCGCAGATCGATTCCCGTCACGAACCGGAACCAACGATCCCCCTATGTCCCGCCGACCCTTTTCAGCGTCCCCGCGGACCGCGCTGCAAACCCTGTTGCTGACCTGGATCGGCCTGGCCGCTTCGATCCAGGCCGCGCCCCGCCCGGGGGACTTGGAGCCGGCCGCCGAGACAGCTCCCGGGACGCTGCCCCACCCACCCACGGCCCCCAGCCCGTATGCTCGATACGAAGGCTCGCCGGGCGAACTGGAGAAGCGTTTGCTGGCCGATGCGGCCGACCGACGGTGGGACAACCACAGCCTGCTGGCGGCCGCCCTGATCGCCGGAGGCGTCGAAGGCCAGAGACAGCTCGATCACTGCGTGAGCCGCTTCCATGCCCTCGCCGATGAGGCCGCCAGGCTCGTCGGCAGCCAGTCCGACCCCGAAATCCTCGCCCAACAGGTCTTCGACTTCATGCACCGCAGGATCCTCGTCGGCGGCTACCGGCTCGAATCGACCGATCTGGCGGCGACCCTCGAGGACGGGCGGTTCAACTGCGTCAGCTCGACCGTGCTGTTCAATTGCCTGGCGTTGCGGTTCGGGCTGGAGCCGGTGGCACTCGAACTGCCCGGCCACGCCATGACCCGGCTGCGGCTCGGCAGCGTCAACCTCGACGTGGAGACCACCTGCCCCGGCTGGTTCCAACTCCGCCACGATCCCCGGCGGCAGGCGGCCCTGGTCGCCAAGACGCTCGGCGCGGGGCACGCCGACAGCCGCGCGGGGCGCGAAGTCTCGCCCGTCGAGCTGATCGCCATGATCTACTACAATCGGGGCGTCGACCTGCTCTCCGAGCAGCGTTTCGCGGAGGCGGCGGCGGCAAATGCCAAAGCGCTGCGCCTCGATCCGACGAGCAAGACCGCCAGGGGCAACCTGCTGGCCACGTTGAACAACTGGGCGATCACCGTTGGCGCGGAGCACCAGTACGAGGAAGCCATCCGCCTGCTCTCGCAGGGTCTTGCCCTCGATCGCCGCTACGAGACCTTCCGGGCCAACTACATCCACCTGCACTACCAGTGGGCGGACCGCCTGGCCAGTGGCAACGACTTCGACAAGGCCCTGGAGATTCTTCGCCGGGCCGACGCCGAACTGCTCGGCGCCGACCGCCTCGCCCAGTTGCGGCTCGACGTCTACCGCCGCTGGGCCCGGCGGCTTTTCCAGCTTGGCCGGTCCGAGCGAGCCCTGCAACTGCTCCGCGCGGCCGAATTGGAGTGCCAGCCCGCCGGGGAAATCCTCCGGCAAGTCGAGGTGCAGACCCTCGCCGATTGGGCGGCCTCGCTCGCCCGGCAGAATCGCCACGCCGAGGCGGTCAGCCTGCTCGACTGGGGCCTGGCTCGCCAGCCTGGCTCGGAGCTGCTCAACCATCGCCGGCGGAGCACGCTCGACGGCTGGACGGCGGAGGTCTCCGGCGTCGTCCAGGCGACGGCGGACTGAGGGGCGACTGAGCCGTCAGCCACCAGCCACCAGCCATCAGCCATCAGAGAGAGTGTGCCTGTCGCGTCGAGCAACGAGCCGAACGCGTTCAGCAGCCCGCACGGCGCGTAGCACCACCTTGCGCAACACGGCAGCCCACCGCCGATCAACGCCAACGGCGTATGCACGCCTTGGACAAAACCCGTCTTCGATCCCGGTCGTGGCAAATTCACGCCCCGCAGCCGCTAGTTACTAACCACTACTTACTAACCGCTGACCACTAACCACTAACCGCTGACGGCTGACCGCTGACGGCTGCCCTACGATGATTCGGCCGGCGTGGCGGCTGCCTTCTTCTGTGGGGGATTTTCGGCGCTGGTGAAAGCGGCGAGCGTTTCCGGGATTTCGATTCCGCCGACGTCCTTCATGACCTGCATCATCGGGGGCAGGGTGCGGGCCATGTTGTGGAGCCAATTGGCGGTGGCCGTGGTTCCGTTCTGCCCGCCGCCTTCCCAGACGACGACCTTGTCGAACTTGATGTTGGAGATCGCCCTTGCCGAGGCGTCGACGAGGTTGTCGAAGTGTTCGAGCATCATCATCTGGAATGCCTGCTGGGCGCCGCCGCAGGCGTCGACGATTTCGCGGAGTCCGTCCCCTTTCTTCTTGAGGATCTCGTACTGGCCGCGGGCTTCCGCTTCGAGTCGGGCGAAGATCGCCGCCGCCTCGCCCTCGGCCTCGATCCGCCGCTTGGCGGCTTCGGCCTCGGCTTCGACCTGGATCCGCGCTTTTTCGGCCTTGGCGGGCGCTTCGAGCTCGGCGCGGCGCTTGGCCTCGATGCGTTCGGCCTCGGCGAGGGCCGCCTTGGCTCGCGCCCGGTGCTCGATTTCCAGCACGGCGGCATCCGCCTGGCGTTTCTTCGACTCGCCGATCTGGTAGGCTTCGGCTTCCTTGACCTGGAGGGTCGCCTGGGAGGCGGCGATCACCGCTTTGGCCTCGTTTTCGCCCTCGACGGCCTTGGCCTCGGCGTCGGCCAGCCTGACGCGCATGTCGCGCTGGGCCGCCTTGACCTGGGCCTCGCGTTCAAACTTGGCCGCCTCCTCGCGGACCGCCTGCTCGCGGTCCATGTCGGCGATGCTGATCGCCTGGTCGCGCCCCGCTTCGCGGGTGCCGATCTCGCGGACCTTGTTGGCGTTGGCCACCTGCACGGCCTTCTCACGCTCGGCCTCGGCCACGCGGATCTCGCCCATCTTCTCATTGTCGGCCACGTCGCCGCGGGCCTTCTGGATCGCCAGCGAGGCCGCCTTCTGGCCGATCGCCTCGATGTAGCCGGATTCGTCGGTGATGTCGGTGATGTTGACGTTGATCAGCACCAGGCCAATCTTGAGGAGCTCCGGTTCGAGCGATTCCTGGATATTGTTGAGAAATTTGTCGCGGTCGCGGTTGATGTCTTCGATGGCCATCGAGGCGATCACCTGGCGGAGCTGGCCGAAGATGATGTCCTCGGCCTGCTTCTTGATCTCGGCGCTGGTCAGGTCCAGCAACCGGATCGCCGCGTTGTTCATCAACTCGGGCGTGGTGCCGATGGCGACGGTGAACACACTCGGCACGTTGACGCGGATGTTCTCCATCGAGAGGGCCCCGCGGAGGGGAATCTCGATCTGCATCGGCTCGAGGCTCAGCCAGCGAAAATCCTGGAGCAGGGGGATGATGAACTTGGCGCCGCCGTGGACACACGAGGACGATCTGCCCTGCCCGGCCTTGCCGAAGATCACCAGCACGCGGTTGCTCGGGCAGCGTTTGTAATACCTGGTGGCCAACACCATGACCATGGCAAACAGGCCGACGACCAGCGCGACCGCCACAATCAGCACGGTGATCAGCGTATCGTTGCCTGCCGCCAGAAGCGCGTAGCTAAACATGCTCGTTCCTTTCGGGTTCAAGGACCGGTTCAACTTGAACGGTCGTCGGTGTGACGACGTCGACAACGACGATTCTGGTTCCCGTGGGCAATCCCTCGCCGGACGTCGTCGCCAGGTACTCCACCGTGCGCGACTGGAGGCACATCTGAATCTTGCCCGCCCCCGAGTCGTTGCCGGGAATCCGCAGGTAAACGGTGCCGTGTTGGCCGATCGCGTTGGCAATCTGGACGGTGCCGTCGGATTTCAGGGAATACAGGGTACGAAACATCCAGTAGACGCCGTACATCGCGGCGGCCCCGGCGGCCAGCGCGATCGCCCAGACGACGACCGGGGCGGCTCCGGTGCTGTCCGCCGCCAGGCCGCCGAGACCGAAGAAAGCAACTCCGGCAATCACGGTTCGCAGGGAAATCACGCGGAACCCGGCCGTCGAGTCGGCGTGCTCCGAGTTCAGGTCGCCGCCATGGACGTCGCCGTGGCCGACATCCAAATCTACGTCGCCAAATCCTCCCGCGTCGCCGGGGATGTCCACGTCGCCCCCGCCAAGGCCGGCGCCGGCGATCGTCATCACGATCTGGCAGACCAGAACCACGCCGCCTAACACCGCACAGAACAGAAAGAGTGTGAACATGGTCCTTGCTCCTTCCGAATAACCCGGCTTGACTGGAGTTGACGGATTTGCCCCGCTTGCAGGATAGCACGGAATTTCGAGTCTTTGCACCACCTCAGGTGGCGTCCCCGCCGGAGGATTGCTGCAAGCCGGCCCCCTCCAGGCGCAATTAGTTCGCCGGATCAGCCGTTTTCTTGGGCTCCCAGGTCGGAAAGAGCGCAAATCTGCACGAAATAGCCCCCCCGAAAGAATCGACCGCAAATGGGGGGTGTAAACGATTTTGCGCCGCGTATCTGAAGGAAATCCGGCGTTGTGCGTGGTTTTTCAGGTTCGCCGGGCGCGGAGGTTCCCAAGCTGGAGCTTGGGAACCAGGAGGCAGGTGGGGAACCAGGGAGGGTGGCGCGGGCCGGCTGTCTTACCTTGCCCGCCAAAGCATCGCGTCGCTGATCCCGAGACGCTCCTGGGCGGCGGCGATCTCCTTCTTAAAACGCCTGGCGTCCTGGGGATAGCCGGCTGTCGGGCGGAGGTCGGAGACGTGCTCGGCCCAGTAACCGTTGAATGCCCGCATCGCCAATTCGCGCAGGTATTTCGAGGCCATCGAAGCCAGCGCGACCGGCAGGCAGCGCTCGGCGTTGCTGAGAAATGCGGCGTCAATCCGCCGCTCGGCCGGCCCGAACCGGTACGCGCTCCGGTGGCGGCTCTCGCCGTGAATTTCAATGAACGCCTCGGGAAAGTGTTGCGCCAGCATGTCCGCATAGCGGTTGCGGCCCCCGTGCTTGTCGCAGATGATCGACAACGGCCCCGGCAGGCCGCCGGTCAACTCGGCGGCCAGTCCGAGGGTCACCTCCGAGAGCAGCGTGCTCTTGTTGCCGCAGCGGGCCAGGCGGGCATTGAAGGCGTGCGGTTCAACAACGCGGCTGCGAATCGCGCAGAGGCGAACGCCGACCGCACGGCAGGTGTCGAGAAACCGCTGGCCGCGCGTGCCCGTGTCGTTCTCGCCGCAGACGGGAATCGGTTGATCGTAGCCGGCGTACCAGGGAATCTCCGCCGTGCCCGCGCCGCCGGCCGGATCGAGGGCCTCCAGCAGCCCTCGCCAGCTTGCCGGGGAGTGTCCCAATGATGCCAAGCCAGCGAGAACCCCCCGCTCCAGATGCCGCAACGATCCGCCCGGCTGGTAGAGCTTCTTGGAATCGGCGATCGCGATCCGCCCGGCGCCGGCCTCGGCGGCCGTGGGCGCAACCGCCGCGGCCAGCCGATCGAAGAGGTCTTCGACGCCGATTCCGCCGGGCATTTGCCAGACGGTGGCCGAGACAACCAGCGGGCCGAGGTTCGGTCCGAATCCGGCTTCATCCGTGCCGATCACGTGCAGCATGGCCGTTCCTTCCAACGAGCGCGCCCGGGCCGGATCGATTCTAGCTCCCGCCGACGATCAAGACCACCGGCCGGCTGGATTCACGCTGGGCGGGCGATGCGATCGTTATTCGGGATCGGGTCCGGTTCCCATGCCGCGGCCGATGCCCATGCCCCGCCCGGCGCCCATGCCACGGCCCATCCCCCGCCCCTGGCCCATCCCCTGACCGCGTCCTTGGCCCGAGCCGTCGCCAGCCGACGGCCGGCTCTCGGCCGCGGCGTCTTCCCCGGCCGGTCCCTCGGAATCCTGCTGCCCGGCGCCAATCCCCGGTCGCATGCCGCGCCCGCGGCCGAAGCCTTGGGCCGGGGCGGCATCGGGGTGATGCTTGCGGATCGCGGCCATCACGGCGCTGGGGGCAACGCCCTTCTGGCGGGCGATCTCGCCGACCGTCCGCTCGGCGTCGTCGACCGTGAAGCCCTCCTCCGCCAGGGTCACCCTGATCTCGTCGAGCGGCAGGTTGATCTGGGCGGCAAACCGCGCCAAGCTGAGTTCCTCCGCGTGGGGCGCCGGCGCCTCGGCGGTCCGCGTCTCCCAGGAATCCTTGATCCGCGTGTTGAGGCCGGCCAGATAGTCCAGCGGCGGCCACGCGCGGATCGTGCCCACAACGAGCACGGCGGCGAGCGCCGCGGCCAAGGACATCTCGCGTTTCAAATTGAGCCCCCCCGTCGCCTTGCGGTAGAGATAGCCGGCGAACATCTTCCAGTTCAGCGCCAGGTGCACGGCCGCCACGAGGACCAGGACCGCGCAGGTGTTCATGTGCAGGGCGGCCCACTCGTCCTTGCTCAGCCCGAGCATCGTCCAATCGGTCCAATTGGCGACGCGGCCGCGGGGCGTCAGGTAAAGGATCGCGCCGGAAGACGCCACGGCCCCGAATGTGAGCGTGAGGAAGAGCGACGTGAACCCCTTGGCACTGAGTGGTCTGCCCTTTCGGCAATCGCGGCTCGTCTCGGCCGTGGGCTCGGCCTGCTTGATCTCTTCGCTCATCGGTTCCTCTCCCGTTTCTGCCTTCCCGGCTGGATGCCGGCATGTCGGGCATTTGTTGGGAGCAAGCGGCGTGCCCGTCGGCAATATTCCTAAAAAAGAGCCTGCTCCTCGGGCGCACACGGCAACCAACGGCAAAATCTCCCGGCCGCATCGGTTCCAGACCGGGCGGACAACCGCCCCCGCCGCAGCCCCCCTTCGGCCGACCCCGGGACCTCGAAGCCTTGGCTCCAAGATGGCGAGAAGCCGCCGAGCGCGAACGAGCAGGCGCTCCGCGCGCCTGCCGCACTGCAAGTTCTTCACACCCATTATGGGGGGGGCGGTCAGCGGGGGAAGCCCGCTTCGCACATCTTTTTTGCGGTCCTCCCAGAATTCCGCCCAACCGCCGGCCGCCCTGGAGATCGGCGCTCCGACCGCACCATAGCGGGGCCAGAGAACGCCGACTGGGTGGCAACTCTGCCCCTTATTTTTCGTGTTCTCTGTTGCCGTGTTTCCTGGCAGCGAACCCGCCTAGGCCGGGGGCGACCGATCGGCGAGGAACCGGAATTCGCCCTGGCGGCCCAGCTCGGCCGGTCGCCGGCGCAGGCCGGCCGGAATCGCGCCGGCCCGCCCACGGCATTCACCCGGCGGTCGCGGCGCCGGCGGCCGCCGCGACGGCTGGCGAGTTCCACCTTCTTTACGAAAAAAACTTGACATTTGCATCCGCGCCAAACAGAATCGGCAACAGGACCCGCATAATCGCTCCACGTCCCCTTCCAAGGCAATTGCCCCGCGTTTCGGAACGATGCGAATTCTCTGTTTTGCGACCCCCGCGAGGTCTGCCTCGGTAATCGCCATCTCAGCGAAGAACCACGACGCCCAATCTAATTGAGGAGAGATGATCCATGTCGCTCTGGACATCGTTCCGACGTATCTCCGGCAGCCAGAAGAATCGAGAAGCTGGAGATGGACGCAACCCGCTGCGAAAACGCGCCAAAGGCGCTTCGTCGCTTAAGCCCCGTGGGCTTCGCATGGAGCAATTCGAGCACCGGCTGCTGCTGAGCATCACCCCATCGACGCTCGACGAGCTGGTCGCCTACGATCAACCGATCTTCGGCAGCGCGGTCCGCCCGCTGCCGGAGCCCGGCCAGATCCAGTTGATCGCGCTGGCGGACAGCCCGGACGACTTCCGGCCGATCCGGCCGCTGAATCGCCACGCGGCCGACACGGCGAACGCGGAATACATCACCGCGGGCGGGTCGCTGGGGCTGGACCTGGACGGCAACGGCTACACCGTGGGCGTCTGGGACGCGGGCGCGGTCCTGCCGACGCACCAGGAGTTCGGCGGCCGGGTGAGCGTGATCGACGGCGCGGCGAGCGACTGGCACGCGACGCACGTCGGAGGGACGATCGGCGCGGCCGGTGTGAACGCCGCAGCGGAGGGGATGGCCACCGGGGTTGCGATCCGGTCTTATGACTGGAATTCCGACTACACGGAAATGACCAGAGACGCCGGCTTGATCGACGTCTCGAACCATTCCTACGGCGTGGTTTGCGGCTGGGAATGGGAACTCGATCCGTCGTCGCCGACCGGCCACATCGACGTCTGGTACGGCGACATGTCCACGAGCCAGATCGAAGACGCGGCGTTCGGCTCGTATCGAGACACAGCCCGCCAGTTGGACCAGGTCCTCAGCGGCAGTCCCGAGTTGTTGAGCGTTTGGGCGGCGGGAAACGATCGCACCGACCACTACAGGAACCTGACCGGCGTCGGCGTCTACGCCGCTTTCTTTTCGTCGGATCCGGGGCTGCCCGGCTGGTCGCGGCCAGGGTTCTATCTGGCCAACGCGGCGGACTTTCCGCCGCCGCCGGCCGATGGCAATGCAGGCTCGGGCTACGACTCGCTGCGGCCGGCGCAGACGGCCAAGAACAGCCTTACGGTCGGCGCCGTCGACGACGTGACGATCGATCCCTATGCGGCCTCCGACGTGCAGATGTCCGCGTTCTCGGGATGGGGCCCGACGGACGACGGACGGATCAAGCCCGACGTGGTTGCCAACGGCGTTGGGGTGTTTTCCACGAGCGACGCCTCCAACAGCGATTACCGGACGAGCGAGGGGACTTCGATGGCCGCGCCCAGCGCGGCCGGTACGGCGGTCCTGCTCAAGCAGCACTTCGAGGAGACGCTCGGCTACGCGCCCAACAGCGCCACGCTCAAGGGGTTGATCATCCACACGGCGTCCGACGCCGGCAACTTCGGCCCCGACTACACCTACGGCTGGGGGCTGATCAACGCCAAGTCGGCCGCCGAGTTCATCAGCGAGGCGGCCGAGGGGAGCGGCGTGGCGGAGGTCTTCGAGCAGACCTACAACGGAACCGAGCTGACCTGGAGCGTCACGTCGGCCGGCAACAGCCCGCTGCGGGCGACGCTCGTCTGGACGGACCCGGCCGGCACGGCGGCCAGCGGGCTGGACGACAGCGCAGCGGCGCTGGTCAACGACCTCGACATCTGGATCACCGACGAGGGGGGCAACACGTATTACCCCTGGACGCTCGATCCGGCCAATCCCGCCGCGCCGGCCGTCCGCACCCAGTTGAACCATGTCGACAATGTCGAGCAGGTCCAGATCGACCTGACCGGCGCGGGGCAATACACGATCCACGTCGGCGGCGCCGGCGCCGTCACCCAGGCTTTCTCCCTGCTGGTCTCGAACGAGAACCAGGTCGTCGGTCCGGAATTGGTCAAGATCATCCCCAACGCCGGCGGCGAACTGGTCGACGGCGGGACGCTGAACGTCGCCCCGCGGGAGCTCCTCTTCCAGTTCAATGAAAACCAGGATCTGCTCGACTCGACCTTTGGCGCGATCCAGCTCACCGGGACGAAGGGGCCGATCACCTACCAGATGCTGCCCGGCGACAAAGCCAACCAGGTGGTGATGCGGTTCGCCCAGACGCTCCCCGACGACAGTTACCAGATTCTGATCCGGGGCAAGCCCGGCCAGGACCCGCTGACCAACGCGGCCGGCGTGCCCTTCAACAATGGCAACGACCAGACGATCCGCTTCGAACTCGACCTGGGCGCCCAGGTCGTTTCGGTCGTGCCCCAGCCGGTCTACCGCGGGCCGCTGCGGGTGACGACGCCGGCGATCACCGCGGCGGACGACGGCGAGACGTTCACCGCCGGCGACGGGTTCAACACGGTGACCTTCGAGCTGAACCACTACACGGACGTCGACGGGCTCGGCAATCCGCGGGTTGCCGCCGGCAACGTGGCGGTCAACTTCGACCCGGCAGGGACGACCACCGCCGAGGCGGTGGCCGCGCTGGTCAATGATGCGATCAATGCGGCGATCGCCGCGGAGCTGCTCGACGGCGACCTGATCGCCTCGCAGCTTGCCGGAGGAGCCGTCGACCTCAGCGGGCGCTGGGCGTCGTTCAACGAGGGCTCCAGCCTCTTCGACGTGCAGACGATCAAGACGCTCAACCAGGCGACCGACAAGGTCGACGT
>JAAYCB010000386.1 GCA_012744395.1 Pirellulaceae bacterium | reverse complement strand
CGCCCGCATCCGCCCGCATCCGCCCGCCGACGCGCCCCGGCGGCCCGCCAGGCGCGGTCATTCGGCCGGCGGTTCCAGATAATACCGCAGTTGGGCGAGAATCTCTTCGCGCCGCCGCCCCCACGGCAAGAACAGTCCATGGAGCACGTCGATCGGCGCGTCGCGGTCGTAGGGCAGCAAGAGCGTGCCCGATGGAAACACGCGGTGCTTGCGGACCTCGGTCCAGGGGATCCGCCGATGCCGCCCCAGGAACCATTGGTGGACGCCCTCCGCGTTGAGTTCGAATGTGACGGGCACGAAGAACCGCCAGCCGGCAACGGCGAGAACCAGCGCCGCCCCCACCGCCAGGTGCATTCGCCCGGTCGCCCAATAGACGTAGAGCCCCGCGCCGAACAGCCCCGCCAGGACAAACATCCCGATCAGCGGATTGTCGCGCAGTGGCCAGGATCGCCATCGCACCAGGGGCGGCGGCTCGTCCGTCCACGAGGAATGGCTCAGGTCGGCCAGGCTGGGCATGAGCAACGCCAATTGCCGGGTTCTTAGGTCCTAGAGGAACAGCGTCGGAGGAGCGGTCTGCGCGACTCCTCCGTTCCTTCTAGTATACTCCCCCGGGACGGCGGTAGCAGCAATCGTTGACGGAGACTGTCTTGGTTTTGCGCGGCCAGCGCAGCAGCGCGAGCGGTGGCCCGCCGCGAATGGGGACGGCTGGCCTGACGGCATTCCGTGCCCGGATTGGCCATGAGCCGACCGTTGACCCCAACGGGCAAGCGAAGGCGGCCGACCCGAGTCGGCCTCGCTGACGCGTCGGGTTACAGCCTCGCTGACGCGTCGGGTTATGAGAGGTTGACAAACAAGTAGGTCAGGTGGAAGAACACCGGCGCGGAGAAGCAGAGCGAGTCGATCCGATCCAGGATGCCGCCATGCCCTTCGATCAGGGTGCCGTAGTCCTTGACGCCGCGGTCGCGCTTAATGGCCGACATCGTCAGCCCGCCGCCGAACGCGGTCAGGGAGACGACCAGCGAGGCGAGGGCCGCTTGCCACCACTGGTAGGGGGTGAGAAACCACAGGGCCGCTCCAACCAGGGTCACGCTGGCGGCGCTGCCCAAGAGACCTTCCCAGGTTCGCGCGGGGCTGATGCTCGGCACAATGGCGTGGCGGCCCGGCAGCTGCGACCAGAGGTACTGGGTCGCGTCGGCCAGTTGGACGATCAGCACGAAGAAGAACAGCAAGCGGACTTTTCGCCCCGGAGCTTCATGGGGCATCTTGATTTCGCCCTGGGCGGCCTCGGCGAGCGTGCCGATCTGTGCCAGGCCCGCCGGCAGGGGGTGCTGTTCCGGTTCGACGTCGGCTGCGGCTTCGGCGGGCGGGGGCGGCTCCGCGGGGCGGGCGGCTTGGTGTTCCTCGGGCGGGAGGTTCAAGGTCAGCAGGGCGGGCGCATAGCTGAGACAATACACGCAGATCAACAGGCCCGCCTGGATCTTCGCCGTGCGCTCCAGAAACCGCTTCGAATCGCCCGAAAAAGCGATCCGCGCCGGTATCAACAGGAACGCGTACACCGGAATGAAGATACTGTAGACGTCGTAGGCGGTAATCCCGAGCGGCTCTTCGAACCACGTCCGGCCGGCGAGCATCAGGAACACATATTGCAGCGGTGTGCAGAAAAAGAACACCCAGAACAGGGCCCGGTGGTCGGCCGGCCGGGTCGGCGTGAGCGTGATGAATTCGCGCAGCGCCCAGAAGGAAATCAGCCCGAAAAAGACGATCGTCAGCATCTTGCCGGCCAGCAGCGCCCCGGCCAGCGGGGCGAAGAGCATCCACCATGCCCAGACCCTCAACCGGAACGTCTCGACGATCGCCGGATCGAGCCCGAGGTCGGCTCGCCGTTTGAGAAAGCGCACGACGAGCGTGGCGATGCCGAGCAGCACCAGAACGCCGCCGAATAGTCCCAGGGTCTTCGCGTCCATCAATCTCGCCGTTCCACACCGGATCCGTCCAAGGCAATTCAGGCTTCCTTCAAGCGGACCACCGCCTCGCGGGCGCGGCGAAGGAACTCGGCCTTCGCCTCTTTCCGCTCCAGCCACATCGGCGGGCCGAACGTCACGCAGGTCAGCATCGGCACCGGCAGCACCTCGCCGCGCGGGAGGATGCGATTCATGTTGTCGATATGAACCGGGATCAGCTCGAGGTCCGGCCGCTTCTTGCTCAAATAGTATAGCCCGCTCTTGAACTCGCCGACATCCGGCCCCATCGAGCGCCCCCCTTCGGGAAACAGGATCAGCGAGTGCTTGTAGCCGATCTCGCGGATCATCAAGTCGACGGGGCTCTGATGCACCTTGATCTCCGTCCGATCGATCAGCAGGGCGTTGAACACCTCGCGCGAGAGGTATCGGCGGACCGGGCCCCCCATCCAATATTCCTTGGCCGCCACCGGGCGGGTCAAGGCCCGGACTTGAGGCGGCAGGGCGGACCAGAGCACCACGGCATCCAGGTGGCTGGTGTGATTGGCGAAGTACACCCGCTGGCAGGGGTCCGGGTGGCAGTCAATCCAGCGCACGCTGGCGCCGCTCAAGAACCTTGCGACCAACGCCAGGATGCCGCCAGCAATATTCGTTTCCATGTCGTCGCAAAGGCCGCCACAACCCAAGAACTTGCGTAGAAACCATCCTAGCCCGCATCGGCGGCAACGCACAGGCCCCGCAAACCGCCCGGCACGCGGGTCCGCAAGCCGGAAGACCGATTCCGTCAATCCGCTCGAGCCGCAACGCGCAGGCCCGGCGAACCGCCCGGCGCGGAGAGCTATTGTGGCTCGTTCTGCCAGCCGAACTTCTCCGCAAACGCGGCCGGCTCGAACGTCGCCTGGATGTCGTCGGCGTCGTGCACGACGTACACGAACCGATCGCGCAATTGGGGCGAACCGGAATACCGCCCATCCGGGTCGATCACCGCGTAGCGTTGATCGCGGAGCGAGACGATCGTCTTCAGCAGCTTGCCCTCGCTCAACCGGTGGAGCCGAAGGGTGCTCGGGCCGGCGTTGGCGGCCAGCTCGCCGTCGGGCGAGAACTGCCGCGCTCCGACCGCCAGCGTACCCGTCCGCTTGCCGCTCTCCATGCTCCAGACGCACGTGTCGGTGGCGCTTCCCGACAGCAGGACCTTGCCCCCCTCCTGCCAACCCAGCGCGGCAACCGGGCCGCGATGGCTGTCCGCCGGCAGAATGAACTTCGGCTCGCTGCCATCGGCGGAGAAGACCACGATCGACGGTTTCTCACGGCCGCTCGTGGCGGCCAGCAGTCCCGAGCCCTCCGACCAGGAGAGCACGCGGATCTGATCCGTCGCGTCGGGATAAGAGGTCAACTGGCTGCCGCTGAGGGAATCGCAGACCTCGATCCCCGAAACGGAGCCAACCGCCAGCGCATGGCCGTCGGGCGACCAGGCGACGCGATCGCCGGCCAGCCGGAACCCTCGCTGGAACCGCCCCGTCTTCCCATCCCAGATCCGCAATTCGTCGCCCGCGCTGGCGATCAGCGCGCCGTCGGACGACCAGGCCAGATCGACGATCCGTTCGCCGCTGCGCAATTCGAACTGGATCACGACGTTGCCCGAACCGGCCTCCAGCACCTCGGCAACCAGGTCGCTTCGCTGGAAGGACTCGTTCCATGTCTCCGCCGTATAGGCCAGCAGCGACCCTTCCGCGTCGGGGCGGAAGACCAGCGAGCGGATCGCGCCGCCGACGCTCAACTGCCTCGCCAACTGGCCCGACGCGACGTCGATGAACCGCATCGAGCCGTCCTGGTAGCCGCAGACGATCGTCTTTCCATCCGGTGAAAACGCCAATCCACCCGGCACGCCCGGATGGACAGGCAGGGCGGCCGCCGCCGCTCCCAACCCCTCCCCCGCGCACACCCGCACCGAACCGTCGCCGAAGACCACGGCGTATTTTTCCGAACGGGCGTTGACCGCCAGCAGGGTCGGTCCCGACTCCGTCTCCGAACCGACCTTCGCCGTCGTCAGATCGTAGTATCGCGTTCTGCCGCTGGGCCCGCCACCGGCGCCGACGATCGTCTTCCCGTCCGGCAGCCAGTGCAGCGCCCGATCGCCGCCGACATGCGCAGCGAATTCACCCAGCCGGTCGCCGGCCTGCGCATCCCAGATCACCAGCCCGTCGGCGCTCTTCTCGGCCGCCGCCGCCGAGGCGAGCATCGTCGCGCAGGGCGACCAGGCGAGCGCCGAGATCGAACCGGCGTGCGCCGTCTCCGCGCGGATCGACAGCGCCGGCAGTCCCGAGCCGGTCTCCCAGATTCGGATCGTCTGATCGCTGCCGCCGGAGGCCACTTTGAGCCCGTCGGGCGAGAACGCGACGACCTCGATCGACCCGGCGTGGCCCGTCAGCGCCGGCCGCACCTTGTCGCTCTTGGCATCCCAGAGAAAGACGGCGTCGCGATCGCTCTGGCCGGGCGTCTCCCCGACGTACGCCAGCAAAGCCCCGTCCGGCGACCAGGCTACCGCGCCGGGCGATCGCCCCCGCGCCTCGAACTCGCGGAGCAACTGCCCCTGTTCGACATCCCAGATCAGCAGCCAGCCGGATCCGTAGCAGGCGGCCACGTACGGCCCGCCCGGCGACCAGGCGAGCGAGTGCACCGCGCCGGCAACGCCCGGCCGGATGAGAATCTTCCGCAGCGAACCATCGGCAAGATCCCAGATCCGCACCGCGCCCTCGCCGCTGCCGGTCGCCAGCGCCGCGCCATCCGGGGCAATCGTCGCGGCCAGCAGCGCCGCGCGGTGCCCGACCGTCTCCAGGGTCCAGCTCTTCAGCCCCTCGATCGTCGCCGGCTCGGCAACCAGGGCCGCGTCGGACAGTCCGCCGCGAACAACGGGCCGGGCTGTCGCGGCGATGTCCAGCGGCAGAGCGGCGGGCGCGGCCACCGCCGGACGATCCGTAGAGACTCTCCAGCCGGGGATCTTTTGCAGGATGATCTCTCGGGAATCTCCGCGGTTGAAGAAGAAGGTCGTCGCGTAAGCGCTGAGAATCCCCATCAACAGGCTGGCGAGCACGCCAATCGTGATCCACAGCCCCCATTGCGGCTTCGGAGGCGGCGGCATCACGTAGAAGTTCGAGTACTGGCTCCGCGATCCGCTATGCGTGCCGGAGCCGCCCGCCAGCCCCGGCCCGCGGCGTTTCCGCCGCACCGGAGCCCCCAAGGACCCCGACGAAGATTTCGCCCCCTCGGCCGGCGTCTCGTCCAGCCTGGCCTTCGCAACCGGCGCCGATTCCGCCGCCTCCCACGCCTTGTTGATCATTTCCGGCAGGTTCGCGCCGGCGCAGAGTGGGTAAAGCGATTCCGCCAGGTCGGCCGGCTTCTGGAAACGCTCCGCGGGGTCCTTCGCCAGCATCTGCTCAAGGACGGCGACAACCCTCTTGGGCAGGTCCGGACGGAACTCCAGGATCAGCGGCGGCGCCTCCTTGCGGTGCGCCATCATCTTGTCGAACGAGCTGGAATACTGGACGCCGCCGAACGGCGGCTGGCCGGCGAGAATCTTGTAAAACGTGCAGCCGAGGCTGTAGATGTCGGCGCGGATGTCGACCGAGTGGGTGTCGGCGACCTGCTCGGGCGCCATGTAGTCGGCCGTCCCCATCGGCTGGCCGACGGTCGTCAACTCCACGTTGGATTGCTTGTCGATGTGAAACCGCGCCAACCCAAGGTCCAGAATCTTCGCCACCCCGGCGCCGGTGACCATGATGTTCGACGGCTTGATGTCGCGGTGGACAAGCCCCTGCTCGTACGCGCACTGAAGTCCGATCGCCGCCTGGCGGATGATCTCGCAGGAATTGGCCACCGGCAGCGGCCCAAGGTAGTCGACCAACTCGGTCAAGTCGAACCCATCGATCAGCTCCATGGCCAGGTACTGGACGCCGTCGATCTCGCCGGCGTCCGTCGCCCGGACAATGTTCGGATGATCTAGCTTTCCCACCGCGGCCATTTCGCGCTCGAAACGCGCCACGGCTCGCTGGTCGGTGGTCCGGCTCTTGGGCAGCACCTTCAGGGCCACCTCGCGCTCCAGTCGCGTGTGCACCGCGCGGTACACGGTCCCCATCCCGCCATGACTCAACTCCTCGATCAGCCTGTAGTCGCCCATCTGACCGAGGATCGGCTGTTCTTGTCCCGCCGCGGCGACCGCCGTGTCCGCCGGCGTCGCCTCCGTGGCATTGGCAAACCCCGCGCCGAGCGCAATCGCCCGCGCAATCGCGTCTCTGCACCCCGGTTCGTTCGAATAACGGTCCATCGGGGCGGGCTGGCGAGCCAGTTCGATCAGCCGATCGCCAGCCCCTTCCAGGCTCGAGAGCATTGCCTCGCAATGGGAACAGCTCTCCAAGTGCCGGAGGATCGCCTCGGCGTCCGCCTCGCCGATCGCGCCTAACGAAAACTCGGCCAACTCCTCTCGCGTGGGGCACCCAACTCCGCTCATCGTTCCACCTTTTGAAGATCGTCAGGACGGATCCGCGAAAACCAGGGGGAGGGACTCGCTTTTCGCGCCCCCGCCTCCGGCCTCGATTTCGGTCACCAGGAGCGCGGCCGGACCGAAGTCGCAAACCGACCCCTAAAGGAATAACGCAGAAGCGCAACGCGGGGGGCAACCTCTCCCCCCGAAAGCTACTAGAAACGGCTCTCGCTCAGGCAACGCGGCTCCGGAGAGCGGCCGTGACCTGATCGCCAATGCGGCCCCTCTTTGATACAATCCTCAATGTGGAAACTGCCGGAATCCCCCCGTCCGCCGCGACTCCGCTTGCCGAGGTCGCCCTTGGCCATCGGCCGCGGGACACCGCAAGAGACCCCCGTACGTTCCCCAGAGGAGTCGCCGATGTCGGCAATCGACAGCCTGTTCAAGACGCTTCGCGCCCAGGGCCACAAGGCATTCATGCCGTTCATCACGGCCGGCGACCCCGATCTGGACTTCACGGCCGCCGTGCTCCGCCAGCTGGTGGCGCGGGGCAGCAGCATGTGCGAATTGGGCATCCCCTACAGCGACCCGATCGCCGATGGCCCGGTGATCCAGGCCTCGTACACCCGGGCACTCGGGGGCGGCGTGCGGCTGGCGCGGATTTTCGACATGCTCTCCCGCACCACGCCGCAACTCGACGCCCCGGTGGTCACCATGACCAGCTATGCGATCGTCTACCGCCTCGGCCTGGAGGATTGCGTCGCCCGGGCGAAGGCGGCCGGTGTTGCCGGCATGATCGTGCCCGATCTGCCGGTCGAAGAGTCCGACCGGCTGGCCGCGATCTGCCGCAGGGAGGATTTCAGCCTGATCCAACTGGTCACGCCGACCACCCCCTGGGACCGCGCCCGGCGGATCGCCGAGAAGACGACCGGATTCATCTACTATGTCTCCGTCACCGGGATCACCGGCGAACGCGCGGAGCTGCCCGCGGAGATCATCGACCACGTGGCCGAGTTGCGCTCGCTGGCCGACTTGCCGATTTGCATCGGCTTCGGGATCAGCCGCCCGGAGCACGTCCGGATGCTCGCCCCCGTGGCCGACGGCCTGATCGTCGGTTCGGCGATCGTCCGCCGCATGGCGGAGGCCGAGTCGCGCGGCCGCCAGGCGGTGCTTGCCGAAATCGGCGACTATGCGGGGGAGTTGATTGCCGCCATGGAGGGATAGAGAATCGCTCGAGTGGGGACGGTTGCCGTCTCCACGATGAATCTGCCGCCGAGCGGGACAGGAGACGCATCCCCCGCGAGGCGAAGACTGTCGCTCTCGGCCGCGTTCCAGAGACCAGGCAAGTGGAGGCAACCAGATGCAGCCGCAGCGCGTTCTGACTGGTGTCTTGGCGCTTTCGATCGTCCTTATCGCTTCCGCCTCGGCCCGCAGCGGCTGCGCATCGCCCCCCGGGCCGCCGTTGGTCGCCCACTGGACATTCGACGAAGCCGAGGGCCCCGCCTGTTCCGACGCGGCCGGCGGCGGCCACGAGGCCCGCCTGGCTGCCGCCTCCGCCGGCGGAATCCCGCGGACCGAAGGGCTGTTCGGCAACGCCCTGTTGTTGAGCGGCCAGCACCGCCTCGCCGCGGCGGCCAGTGCGGATTTCGCCGAGCTGGCCCAGCTCAGCTTCAGTGCGTGGGTCAAGCCCACGCGGCTGGATCGCTACAACGAGATCTTCCGCAAAGAAGACGGCAACCGCCGGCTGCTGTTCTCGTTTCAGGACAACGGCACGATCCTCTCCCTGGGCTTGAACGTCGGCGGCTACGTCGAGTGCGACGCCCCGATCCGCCCCGAGCAGGTGCTCGACGGCCTCTGGCACCACTGCGCGGCGTCGTTCGACGGCCGGACGATGCGGGTGTATCTCGACGGCCGCCAGATCGGGTCGTTGGAACGGCCGGGTGCGATCGCGTGCGGCGGCGAGGCGCCGGCGTGCATCGGCTCCTCCAGCGGCAACGAGTGCTTCCAGGGGGCCCTCGACGATCTCAGGGTCTACCGCGCCGCGCTTTCCGGCCGGCAGGTGCGGCAGCTTTACACGGAGGGCGAGACGCTCCAGCGAGCGAAGATCAAGGAGCTTGAACAGGCGCTGGCGGAAGTCTACGTCCGCCGCGAGACGTTCGCCGAGACGCTCGCCGCAGCGCGGCGGCGGGCCGTCGAGGAGGGGGTCAAGCTCGCGGGGCTTCGCTCCGTTTTAGGACGGCGCGTGAGCGATGATTTCCCGCAGGCATCTGAACAGTTCGTCAGCTATTCCGGCCTCACGCCGGCCGAATACATCGCCGGCGATGAAAAGCGGTTTCGGCTCGCGGCGGAGCGGCTGATCGGCCTGCTGCTCGAATACCGCCCAATCACCGACTCGCAGTGGCTCGGGCAGACGGACGGCGACCGGCGGCGCTGGGCGGAAGCCGACGCAATCCGCCAGCGTTACGATCGGCTGGTTTCCGCGGGCGAGGCGGCGCGGTTTTCGCCCCAGTGGATCGAGCTGATCCTGGCCGCCGGGGCGCGCGTCGAGTTCCGCCCCTCGGCGCGCGAGGCCGTCGCGCCCTACGTTCCGCCCGCCACGCCGGCGACGCGCGACCTGACGGCCGAGGAGGCCGACGAGGCGCTGCGCCGCGACTGGCTCCACCAGGCCGACGGCCATCCGACCGCCGAGCGGATTCTCGAGGAGATCGGCTGGACGCGGCAGCTCGCCGAGCGAATCGCCGCGGAATATCCCGGCCGCGTGGACTTCAGCCATCCGCTGGCCGCGATCGGCCCGCTGGAGGCCCGCGCCAGAAGTCTGCGGGGGGAAGACGCCGATCTCTATTTCGCCGTCCGCCGGCTGAAGCGGTCGATCGTGCTGGCCAACCCGCTGCTCGATTTCGACCGGGTGTTGATGGTCGACATGCCGTTTCCCCAAGGGAGCGAATGGCGGCACCAGACGCGGCACCGCCTCGGTTACATGGCGATGCCGGGCGGGCGGCTCGTCGTCCTCGAAGGGCTCGCCCCCGGCGGCCGGCTGCGGCAGTTGATGCCCCAGGCGCCGCTCCACGGGTCGTTCTGGCGGCCCGACGTCTCCCACGACGGCCGCACGGTCCTGTTCTGCTTCAAGCCGCACAACGAAAAGGCCTTCCATCTCTATGAAATCAACGCCGACGGCACGGGACTGCGGCAGTTGACAAGCGGCCCCTACGACGACCTCGACCCGATCTACCTGCCGGACGGCGAACACATCCTGTTCTCCACGACGCGGGGGCACAGCTACGTCCGCTGCATGCCCCCGACCAACGCCTTCGTGCTCGCCCGAGCCAAGCGATCGGGCAGCGACATCTACCTCGTCTCCACCAACAACGAGCCGGATTACCTCCCCTCGGTGATGGACGACGGCCGGGTTCTTTACACCCGCTGGGAATACACGGACAAGCCGCTCTGGCGGGCGCAGGCCCTGTGGACCGTCAACCCCGACGGAACCGGCGTGGCCGCGTTCTGGGGCAACCAGAGCGTCTGGCCCGACCTGCTCAAGGACGGGCGGAACATCCCCGGCAGCCGCCGGGTGATGTTCACCGGCAGCGCGCATCACGACTGGTTCGCCGGCTCGGTGGGCATCCTCGATCCCGACAAGGGCTACAATTTCCCCGACGGGTTGACGAAGGTGACCGCCGAGGTGGCCTGGCCCGAGTCGGGCAACGGACCGGTCGATCCGATCGAGTCCGCCCGCTACCACGCGAGCGGTCGGTACGCGGCCTACTATTCGCCCTATCCGTTGAGCGAGCGGGACTTCCTCGTTTCGGCGGAGCGCTCGGGCAAATTCGTCCTCTACCTGATGGACACCGACGGCAATCGGGAGCTCGTCCACGAAGGCGCCAATCACATTCTCCACGCCATCCCGCTGCGGCCCCGCGCCCGGCCGCCGGTGATTGCCGACCGGGTGGCCTGGCCCGAGCGGGGGGCGGACCCGGCCGGCCTGGAGGGCCTGATCTACAGCGCGAATGTTCTCCACGGCGCCCCGGAAGCTCTCCGCGGTCGCGTCCGCTACCTCCGCGTGCTGGCGATCGAACCGAAGACCTACACCTACTGGAACCAGCGGCCCTACCTCTCGACCGGGCCGGTCGTCTCGGCGGTCCAGTCCGAGGGGGTCAAGCGGATTCTGGGCACGGTGCCGATCCAGCCGGACGGTTCGGTGGCGTTCCGGGCCCCCGCGGGCCAGTCCCTGCATTTCCAGTTGCTCGACGAGAACCAGCGCGCGTTGCAGACGATGCGGAGCTTCACCGGGGTGTTGCCGGGCGAGCGGCGCGGCTGCCTCGGGTGCCACGAACTGCACAGCACGGCGCCCGAACTGCCCCGGGCCGCGAGCGCCCTCTCGAAAGAGCCGCGCTCGATCGAGCCGCCCCCCTGGGACGACGACTCGGTGAGCTACGACCGCTACGTCCGCCCAGTCCTCGATCGGGTCTGCGGGCGATGCCACCAGGGGGACGGCGAGGGCCGGAAGACGTTCGACATGACACCCCGCACAGGCTTCCTGTTCTTTGACGAGACCTACCTCACGCTGATCGGGCGGCCCACCTGGGGGCAGACGTATTCCCCGCCTGAGAGCCCGCCGCCCGGCTTCGGCATCGCCTGCACGCTCCTGGTCGAGGCCTACGACACGCGCGACCCGGCCGCCTACCAGACTCCCCAGCCAATGCAGCGGTTATCCTACGCCAGCCGGCTGGTCGAGATCGCTTCCAGCGGCACGCACCACGACGTGCGGGTCGACCCGATCGACCTGTTGCGGCTGATCGTCTGGGTCGACGCGATCTGTCCCTACCGGGGCGCGGAGGAGATCCGGGCGATCGATGATCCCCAGTTTCCGGGCATCGACTGGCTCTCGATCCGCCCCAGAATCAAGACCGCGCCGCGGATCGCCCGGCCCGGGCCGGTGGACTGAGGAGGGGGGTAGCGGTCGGCCATCAGCCATCAGCAGTCAGCCATCAGCGATCAGGTTACAGGTCACAGCTCCAGCTCGTTCCCAAGCTCCAGCTTGGCAGCGCGCGGCGCTCCATATCCCGACGACTCTCGGCCTGTACCATGCCTCAGCGTCCCGCGTGTTCCGGCTTCACCCAGACCGTGGCCGGGACCGCGGCCGCCGCGGAATTCTCACCCTCCGCCTCGGCAAACCGCGCCACCAGGCGGGCGTTGGCAACCATCAACTCTTCCGCCTCTCCGACGAGCTGTTCCAGACGCGCTGTTTCGCTGGCCGTGATGGTCCCTTCGTTGTTCTTCTCCAGAAGTTCGTCAAGACGCCGCTGCTTCGCGGCGGCGAACTTCTTCAACTTGGGTGGCAAGGTCTTCTTCATCGGTTCGATCCGTGCGGCTCCATACCATGTCCGTTACGGCAGCAACCCCTTTCCCCTATTATACGATCGCGCCTTGTAGCGCCACTGCTCACTGGAGCCGCGTGCGAAAATGTTCGGCTTGCGATTGAGCCGCTTTCCGTTCGGGT
>JAAYCB010000042.1 GCA_012744395.1 Pirellulaceae bacterium | reverse complement strand
GCGCCCAGCAACACGATGCCACTGGAAGCCAGGGGCAGGTTGAGCGTCCAGGTGAAGGACCATTTCACGGGGCGCAATGAGCCGAGGACGAGGTCGTCGACGTAACGCGGCAGATTCAGCTCGGGGGTGATGATGCCGGCGCCATGGCCGGGCACGGGCACCAGCATGATCAGGGCCCAGTAGCCCAGCAGCAGCCCGGCCAGCGCGGCCAACTGGCCCCGGACGCGGAAGTTCAACAGCAGCAGCGAAGCCACCAGGTAGCCGATGGCGATCTCCTGGAGAACGTTGTTCACCAAGAAGAACTTCGAGCGGTCCAAGGCGAGCAAGTGCCCGCCGGCGATCGTGCCCAGGAGAAACAGGATCGCCACGCGCTGGAGCACGTGGGCGTGTATCTTTCGCATGCTGTGGCCGAGGCTCAGCCGTTTGCCGAACGAATAGGGCATCGCCGCGCCGACGACGAAGATGAACAGCGGGCGGATCAAGTCCTTGACGTGGAACGCGTCGCCCCAGCGGGAATATTGAAGCTGGTGGTAGAGCGTCTGGGCCCAGGGCTGATCCATCGCGGCCAGCAGCGCGCTGAGGAACCCCGCGTGGCCGATCTCTCCGCCGCCGAGCAGCAGGAACATCACGAAGCCCCGCATCGCGTCCAGCGATGCGAGCCGTTGCTGGCTGGTATTCACGTCGGTCATCGGCAAATCTCGAGGTTGCATAGCTGACACCGATCCTTCCGATTTGCGGTCAGTCCGAAGTGACACCAGGCTCGTTTGGCTCGACCATCATACCACAGCGCGCTGCCACCCGTGCACACGACTCGGAAAAGGCGAGGGGCGTCCGATAGACCGAGGTTTGATCGGACCGCGGCCGGAACGTGTTGCGGTTCAGCCGCGGCCGCCAGGGGCGATCTTTCGGCCGCGACCGCTCTTCAGGCGCCCGACACCGCCTCAGCACCCCGAGCGGATGGACATCTGAATACGTAGATCGCCCAGCCCAAGGCGTCTCTACCCCACCGCAGGTAGACGGATTTCTCCCGCTCCAGGCGGGCAAGCAGTTCGGGAAGATCGGCGTCGTCCCGCTCGGCGCGGGCATACTCCGCCATCGCCTGCCACTGAAGACCTTCGTAGCGGTCCCAGTCGTCCTTGTTGCTCACCAGAGTGTGCACGAGGTCGAGCCCGCGCCGCTGGCCCGCCTCAACGTTTTCCGCGTGGCTTCCGAAGGCTTCTCTTGTCAGCCCGCACGCCCGCAAGTGCTCGTCCGACGGCTCCCGCAACCAGTACGGCTCCCCCACGATCACCCAGCCGTCGGGCTCGGCCATGCCGACCAGCGCGTCCAGCGTCCGTGCGTGCCCGCCGAAAACCCAGCTCGCCCCAATGCACGAAGCGAGCGTGAGGCTGTGTGGCTTGTCGGGTTTGAAATCAGCGCCATCCATTTGGGTGAAGGTGATTTCTGCCTGTGGCACGCGCGCTTTGAGCCTTCGTTCCGCCTCGGCGATGAAGAAGGGCGAGAGGTCCACGCCTGCGCCGCGCACTTGATATGCCTCCGCCAGACGGATCAGGAATTCGCCCTTCCCGCAGGCGATGTCAACCACGCGCGCGCCCACCGGAAGCCGCACCAGGTCCACCAGGCGTCTGAGCTTCTCCTCGCTCGTGGGATTGCACACCACGTGCCCACGATGGGTGACGTCGTAGAATTTCCACGTATCCATGAATCGATCACTCAGCTGCCTTGTGTATCGGAAGTCTCCGCCAATCACGGGCAGGCGTCGGACCTGCGGCCTGACGCGCAGGCGGGCACTCTCTGCAAGTCACAGTCTAGCGGGGAGTTGCCGTATTGCAACGCCTTCTCTGCGTGACAGGCAGTCTCCGCCTGACGCGCACCGGACGGCCAAGACAGACCGCCGGCCGGACGGCGGACATCCCACCCGCCACGATCCCGGCAAACCTTCGATATCGGGGCCGGTCGCCGCGAGGGACCTCCGTGTTGCAGGCTGTTTCGTGGGCCGATCCGATCGACGCCCATGGTTAGTCGAGCAGGACTTTGTCTTGGTACTTGGGCACGCAGACGTTCCAGCCGCGATCGTGGCGGACCCGCTCGGCCAACTCAAGGGAGCCCTGCTCCTCTCCATGGACCAGGAACAGCCGCCGGGGAGGCGATGCGAAGGCTTCCAGCCAGCCGCAGAGGCCGCTGCGGTCGGCGTGCCCGGAAAACCCGTCAATCTGGGCGATCCGCGCGCGGACCGGATAGATGCTGCCGAGGATGCGGACCTCCGCATTGCCATCGGCGATCTTCCGCCCGAGCGTCCCCTGGGCCTGGTAGCCCACGAAGAGGATCGTGGATTCGGGCCGGGTGATGTTGTGCCGCAAGTGGTGCTTGATTCGCCCGGCCGTGCACATGCCCGAGGTCGCCATGATGATCGACGGCCGCGGAGTCTGGTGGATTTGTTTTGACTCCTCGACGGAACGAACCATCCTCGCCCCCGGAAACCGGAACAGCGACTCGCCCGAGTTGATCCGGTCCCAGGCCTCGGTGTCGAAGCAATCGCGGTGGCGGCGGAAGACCTCGGTGATGTCGACGGCCATCGGGCTGTTGAGCACCACGTCGATTGGGGGAATCTTGCGATCGCGGAGCAGGCAGCCGATGTGGTAGAGCAGCTCCTGGGCCCGCTCCAGCGCAAAGACGGGAATCACGATGTTGCCGCCGCCGGCGGCCGTCTCCCGGATCACCTCCGCCAGGCGCTGTTCGACGTCGGCCGGGCCGTTGTGGTCGCGGTTGCCATAGGTCGATTCGAGAAGGATGTAGTCGGCCTCCGCAAGGAGGGCCGGATCGCGGATGATCGGCTTGCCGCGCTGCCCCAGGTCCCCGGAGAAGAGGAACCGGCGCTGGACGCCGTTTTCCGAACAGACGACTTCCGCGATCGCCGAGCCGAGGATATGCCCGGCGTCGTGGAAGCGGACCGAGACACGATCGTTGATCGGCCGGTGATGCCGGTAGGGGACGGGCTGGAAATGGGGCAGCGTCCGCTGCACGTCCTCGCTGGTGAACAGCGGCACAACGGGGTGTTTCCCCTTTCTACCCTCCTTGCGGTGCCGCTTCCGCTTGTAGACGGCGTCTTCCTCCTGGATCCGCGCGGAGTCTTCGAGGATGATCTCGGCCAATTCGCACGTCGCGGGCGTGGCGAGAATCGGCGCCCGGAGCCCCTGGCGGACCATCCGCGGCAGCATGCCGCAGTGATCGACGTGGGCGTGGGTCAGCAGCACCGCGTCGATTCCGCCGAGGTCGATCGGCGGGTCTTCCCAGTTCCGATCGCTGAAGTCGCGTTCCTGGTACATGCCGCAGTCGACGAGGAGCCGCGCGCCGCCGGCCTCGAGCAGATGCTTCGAACCGGTGACTTGCCGGTTGGCGCCGAGAAATTGCAGTCTCACGAGATGCTCTCCAAACTGGGATCGGATGGACGCCTAAGTGTAGCGGATCGCATCCCGTTCAGACAGGCTGAAAAAGGCGTCTTGCGGCCCGTCGGGCCCGCCCGCGGCACGCGGGCGGCCTTTCTGCCGGTTCTGCTGCGCCCCGCCGGGGATTGACGCGCGGGCCGCCCTAAAATAGGCTCCCTGTAGCATCAATTGGCGGTATCCGCCACGGCCTGGGCGCGCCTGCCCGGGACCCGGGCAGGAATTGCGGTGTTCGAGTCGACGCAAAAGAAAGCGCGAAACGGAAGGACAGTGCCATGCGACGATGGTGTTTTCTCGTTTCCTTGGCTGCCGCCATTGCCGCCGGTGTTGCGGGGTGCGGCGACGCGGCGAGAGAGGGGCCGGAGACGGTCAAGGTGAGCGGGACGGTGACGCTCGACGGAGAGCCGTTGGCCGGGGCCCACGTGACGTTCAGCCCCAAGACGGCAGGCCCGCCGGCCTTCGGCGAAACCGATGACCAGGGCAGGTTCTCCCTCCAAACGTTCGAACCCGGCGATGGGGCGATTGCCGGGAAGTACCTGATCACGGTGACGAAAATGGCATCGCAGGGGGCGATCGAGTTCGAAGACGAGGCGGCGAAGGAAGAATACCTCAGGCAGCATGGCGATCAGGCGTCGCAGGTCAAGTTCGTCAACGACGTTCCCGACAAGTACTCCAACCGGAAGACATCCGGGCTGACAGCCGAGATCAGCATCGGCGCCAAGAACCACGTGGAGCTCGAGCTGACGAGCAAGTGAGCGGCGCTGGGCGGACCGCGGCGGCGGCCGTTTGCGCGGAGGAATCATAATGCCAGGGCCGCGCGCCCCCCCTTTCGCGCGGCCCCGTGAATCGGATCTGCCGGAATCGCTCCGTCGTTTCAGAACTCCCGCAGCAACTCTCCGCCCGCTCGCGAGCCCATCGCGCCCCAGACGCCGTAGGGGCTTGGTCCGGCAACCACTTCGGGCAGGGAGAGGTCTCCGGTGTTGATCTGGTCGGTGAACATCCGCACGGAACCGTCGCCCATCAGCCCGTTGACGCCGCCGTCATGGTTGCTCGACGGGGTGAAGATGCCCCATTCCCACCAGTCGAGCGTGGGGATGCAGCTCGGCGAGTTGGGGGGCAGGACGGTGGTGAAGGCTGTAAACACGGGTCGCCCGTCGCACCAGCGCTGGCCGCTCAAGGGGCGGGGGACGACGTCGCCGAGCAGGACCTGGTCGCGCCCCTTGGCCGCGAAGCAGCGGGTCGGATTGCCCTGGGGCAGCGCGCCGACGCCCGTGCCGCCGATATTGCCCCGGTCCCGCGCGATCCCGGTCTTGACGCGGACGTAGTTGGCGCTGGTCGCCACCAACCGCTCGGAGAACATGATCGTGTTGCTCGTCCCGTCGAGCAGGTCTTCGAAGCTCGTGTGGTTCATGAAACCGAAGCAGCCGCGGACCGACGGCGAAATCTGGTTCCCCCAGATCGTATCGCCGCGGCTCATCACGTAATTCAGCCGGCCAAAGTCATTCACATCCTTCTTCCAGCCTTCGCCGTCGGACGGGCAGAGGAATGCCGGAATGGGAATGTCCCAGAGCGGGTAATAGGGCTCGTTGGCGTACTTGTCCGGATGCTTCCCCCAGGGCATGAACACGTAACCATCGTAGTTCTCATAGCGCGAACTGATGTTGTCGTAGAGCGCTCGCTCTTCCAGGTAGGGGAGCAGCGCGACCAATCCGCTCATCGTCACGCGGTTGGTGAGAATTCGCGAGAAGGTACTCGTCGGGTCGCCGGTGCCGCCCCGCCCGAAGGGAAACACGCTGTGGGTGTCGTGGTAGTTGTGCAGGGCGATGCCGATCTGCTTGAGCTTGTTCTGGCACTGGGTCTTGCGTGCCGTCTCCCGCGCTCGCTGAACAGCCGGCAGCAGCAAGGCGACGAGAATCCCGATGATCATGATCACCACCAGGATTTCGACAAGCGTGAATCCCCGCCTGGATGAGAGACGTGACATGGGGAAGGCTCCTCGAACTGAGAACCGCGGATCATGGTGAACCACCATCCCAGGACCGTCAACCCGCCTCAAACGGCCTGAGCCTCGCTTCTTTCCGTTCCGCAGGAGCCGAATCAGATTCCTGATCGGCGTCCTTTATTTTTAGACAACGCGGATGGAAATGCAACCAAAAACACGCGCCGCGACCTGGATTATTCCTTCCACCGGAGAAAGAACTACCACTCACTGGGGGGCACTGGTCGCCCGGTCTTCATGGCCCCAACCGGTCCGTGGTGAGGGGACAGGCCGGCAGCAGGGCTGCCGGGCGGGGGCTTGCGGGCCGGCAGTACCCGGGCAGGGAGCCTTGTCCTGGGGGGGCGCGAAGCAGCAGCGGCCACCCCAGGCGGACCGGTCTGCGCGGCGCGGGCCGCCGCGGACCGCGCGTCTCCTTTCCCCAGGCCCTCCAATTTGACGCCGCCACAGCGCGCGGAGGTTCACGGGCCGTCATCCGGGGGGAGAATTGGTCTTGAATGTTCCCGGGCAAGTCTTTAGCATCCGCCCGCTGTTCCCGAGGGGCGCGGGGTCCGTGTCCCCCGCGAGCCGGTGCAGAAGGTGCGCCGCGCCGCATCGGGACGGGTGTTCTGCGACATGCGTTTTAAATCCTTTTCGGCGGGCTGTGGTGGAAGAGATTGCCAGGCGCTGTCTCGTTTGCGGCCCCGCGGCCCCGGTGCCGAGGAAGCGGAGCGGTCTGCCGACCGCTCGCGGCACGTATCACGAAACCAAGATTGGGCCATTGCGGTGAGAAGATCACACAATGCGCGACGGCGAGCGCTCGGCGTGCGCTCGATCGCCGCCTTGACGTGGATTCTGGCGATCTGTCTGTCGGCATGCATGGCCCGCGCGCAAGTGCCGGGCCCCGCGGACTACCGAGCCTATCGGCTGCAATACAAGTCGGCTTCCGACATCGAACAGATGCTCCGCGAGGTGCTTCCGGGGCTGGGCTCGACGGTGCACTTGATGGCCGACTCGCAGACCAACCAGGTGCTGCTCCGCGGTCCCGAGGAGGTGCATCAAATCGCCAAGCAGGTGATCGAGTCGTCGGACCGCCCCAACCCGGCAAGCCCCGCCGAGCAGCCGGTCGTGAAGGTCTACCCGTGTCAGGCCACGCATATGCAGGAGACCGCCGACTGGATCCGCGCCAGCTTCGCCAATTTCGCCGTCCGCGTGGCGGTCGACCCGCGGGCGCCTCAGTTGCTGGTTCTCGCGCCGCCTTCGATCCATCCCCTGATCGCCCGCCAGCTTGCATCGCCGCCCAGCCCGCTGGTCTCCGCTGACGCGATTCCCCGGCCGCTGCCGCACACCCGCGCCCTTGGGGTCCAAGATCCAGTCCAAACCGGGCAGATTCTGAAGCGGGCGATGGCCGGCCGCGAACCGCGCAAGGAGGAATACGTGCCGCTGGGCAATGTCCCGCTCGATCTGCTGGAGACGCGGTTGCGGGACCTGCTCGGCACGCGGCTCGAAGCGGTCGGTGCGAAGGAGACCGGCTGGCCCGATTACCTTCTCTCCGATGGCCAAGGCGACCACGTCGAATTGTATCTGGACCGCACGCGAAACGGCGTGCGGATCTCCGGAAAAGTCTCATTGACCGACCAGCTCGGCCGGCTTGTCCGCGGGCTGGACAGCCCCCAGATGGCGCTCGGCCAGAAGATGAAGATCGTGCCCGTCCGCCGCGCCGACCCGGCCAAGGTCCGCGAGGCCGTCGAGGCCTACCGGACCGGCGGCCAGGCCGTCGAAACGGGGCGCCCCGCGGCGCCCAACCAGGACAGCCGCCGCGGCGGCTACGGGAACATGGGGATCGAACTGGTCGCCTACATGCTCCAGCAGCCCGGCGAGGCGGATGCCGCCGGTTCCGACCAGGCCGAGGCGAACGCCGCGGACGAGCGCCAGCCGACCGATCAGCTCCCCTCGCTGGGGCCGGAGGTCGAGTATGAAATCCTGCCGGACCTCGATGTGATCATCCTCCGCGGCCGCGAACACGACGTCGACGAACTCACGCGGCTGATCGAGGAGATCGAACGAATCAGCGCCGAGACGATTCCCGAGATCGACATCTATCTGCTCCGGCACGTCGACAGCACCAGCATCAGCCAGGTCGTCACGAGCGTGTCGATGGAATTGCTCGGCGGTCGCCAGGGGCGGCTGATCGTCACGCCGCTGGCCAAGCCGAACGCGCTCTTGTTGATCGGCTGGGGCGAGGCGGTCCGCGCGGTCAAGGACTTGATTGGCAAGCTGGACCAGCCGGTGGGGCCGGGCACGCAGTTCCGCGTCTTCACGCTGAAGCACGCCCCCGTGGCCACCGTCGGCGCCACGATCCTCCAGTCGTTCACCAACCGCGGCGGCGGGCTCAGCCCAGTGGTGCAGGTCAGCCCCGACATGCGGCTGAACGCCCTGGTTGTCCGCGCCGCACCACGCGACATGGCCGAGGTGGAACTGCTCATCCAGCGGCTCGATGTGGCCACGCCCGGACCGGTCACCCAAGCCCGCGTGTTCAAATTGCAGAACTCGCTGGCCGCCGATCTGGCGATGACGATCCAGCAGGCAATCAGCGCGGCCGCCGGCGGGATGGGAACACAAAAGGCGGCGGCCCTCGAACTGTTCGACGTCGATGGCCAGCGGCTGATCCGCTCCGGCGTGCTCGACGACGTGCAAATCACGCCGGATGCCCGCACCAACACCCTCGTCATCTCCGCGCCCGCCGAGAGCATCGACCTCGTGGCGGCGCTGATCGAATTCCTCGACAAGCCCTCCGCCGTGGCCCAGATCAAAGTCTTCCGCATCCGCAAAGGTGACGCCAGCAACATGGCCACGATGCTCCAGTCGCTGCTGCCGTCGGCGGCGGGCGCGGCGACCCAACCGCAACTGGCCGGCGCCGAAGGGGAAAGCTCCCTGGTTCCCGTGCGGTTCACCGTCGACACCCGCACCAACAGCATCATTGCCACCGGCAGCGAGGGCGACCTGGCGATCATCGAGGCGCTGCTGTTGCGGCTGGATGAAGAGGACGTCCAGCAGCGGATCAACGAGGTCTACCGGTTGCGGAACGCCCCCGCTCTGGACGTCGCCCAGTCGATCAACGAGTTCTTAAGGAGCGAACGGCTGCTCCAGCAGGCGACGCCGGGCGTTGTCAGCCCCTTCGAACAGATCGAAAGGGAGGTCATCGTCGTGCCCGAGATCGTCAGCAACTCGCTGATCATCAGCGCGACGCCGGAGTTCCACGAGGAAATCATGGACCTGGTCAAGAAACTCGACGAGGCGCCCTCCCAGGTGATGATCCAGGTGCTGATCGCCGAGGTCCAGCTCAACGACACGGAGGAATTCGGCGTCGAGCTGGGGTTGCAGGATTCGATCCTGTTTGACCGCAGCCTGCTGGCCGACCTGGAGACAATCTCGCGGACCGTGACCGAGGCCGGCCTGCCCCAGGTGACGACCCAGGAAGTCGTCGCGGCCACCAACACGCCCGGCTTTCTCTTCAACAGCCAGCCGAACAACGCCTCGCTGGGCAATTCGGGAAGCGGGGCCGCGCTGGCCAATTCCAACATCATCGGCAGCCAGGGAATCGCCAATTTCGGCACGGGCAGAATCAACAGCGAACTGGGATTCGGCGGACTGGTGCTCTCCGCAAGCAGCGACAGCGTCAGCTTGATGCTCCGGGCGCTCAAAGAGAGCCGCCGCCTGGAGGTGCTCAGCCGGCCCCAGATCATGACGCTCGATAACCAACCGGCGTTCATCCAGGTAGGCAAACGCGTGCCGCGGATCACCGGCTCAACCGCCCGGGCCCAGGGGCTCGTCAACGAAATCGCCCTGGAAAATGTCGGCCTGATCCTCGGCGTCACGCCGCGAATCAGCCCCGAGGGCATGGTCGTGATGGAGCTCGACGCCGAAAAGTCCGACCTCGGACCGCTCGCCGAAGGCATCCCCGTGGCCGTCTCCGAAGGGACCGAAATCCGCTCCCCGAGCATCAATGTCGCCACGGCCCAGACGACCGTCAGCGCCGCCAGCGGTCAGACGATCGTGATCGGAGGCCTGATCACCAAGCAAGAAGCGGCCATGCACCGCAGAGTTCCCTGGCTGTCGGACATCCCCGTGCTCGGCCACCTGTTCCGCTTCGACAGCATGACGTGCAAGCGATCCGAACTGTTGATCGTTCTGACGCCGCATGTTGTCAAGGACGAGGAGGAGGCCGAACGGCTCAAGCGCGTGGAAGCCGCGCGGATGCACTGGTGCCTGGCCGACGTGAACCAACTGCACGGCGATACCGGACTGGTAAATCTCCAGGAAGTCAGCGATTTGACCGACGGAAACGCCAAGACAATCTATCCGGACGCCGATCCCGCGGGGATCGGGCTCGAGCCGCCCGCCGACGGCAACTGGGACGACGTGGAAGTCGTCCACCCGCCGGCATTGGAGGGCCCGCCGGCGGCGCAACCGACGCCGGCGCCCTCGTCCGCAGCGCCGCAACCGACGCCGGCGCCCGCGAACCCGGCGCCAAAGCCCACGCCAGCCGCGCCGCCGCCCGGCCAGAACCAGCCGCAATCGGCGGACAGCGCGGTCTTCGCGCCCACCGCGCCGGCGACCGGCGAGACCGGCTACGCCGCCTACACCGGGCCCGCCGCCGGCCCTTACGGGGCGGCAAGTCCGGCCGTGGCCGACAACGCCTATCCCCCCGTGCCATCCTACAACACCGCACAAGGACCATCCACCGCGACCCCAACGCCGCCAGGCCTCCCGCAGGTTCCGGCGTATTGAAAAGAGCGAGCGGACGGGAATGTCGAATGTCGAATGTCGAATGTCGAAATAATGACCGAATGCTGAAGGGGAAATGCCCGGCCGGTTCGCACCCCGCGGCGGTTCCCCAGCCGGAGCTTGGGAACGACGTGAAGACGGAACCCTGACTCCCGAGCGCCGAGCCCTGTCCTGCCCCATTCCACTAGAAATCATGAATGCAAATCAATCACCTGGCAGGAGTCTTTCGCCGCCGGTCTGCCGGACCGGCCTGCTGGCGGCCAGCCTGCTGGCGGCTTTGCTCGCCTGCGGTTGTTCGCCTTGGCGCCTTTCTGACGGGCTCCCCTGGAAGGGCCGTGACGACAAGCCGCGCGTCCCCGACCGGATCGTCGATATCTGGGTCGACGACGTCTTGCACCGATCCGGCGAGCCCTCCACGCGAGGCTTCGGCGGACGGATCGTGTTCTACCACAGGGATGCGAAGGACCCTGTCAAGGTGGACGGGACGTTGACCGCCTACGTCTTCGACGATCGCTGCGAAGACCCGCTGCGCGAGCCGCCCACCCACAAGTTCGTCTTCCCGGCAGACACGATGGAGAAACACTACAGCCAGTCGGAGGTCGGGCATTCGTACAGCTTCTGGGTACCGATCGACAAGGTCGGCGGCCCGGAGCGGAGGTTGACGCTGATCGTGCGGTTCGAGCCTCGGCTGGGCGGGCGGATTCTCTCCAAGCCGTCAACGCACATCCTGCCCGGCATTCCCAGCGAAGAGCCGGCCAGCCCGCTCCTCCAGCGCTACAGCAAACGGCTCAACGGCGAAATCCGCCCGGCGGATCAGGAGACGCCGCCGGGCCAGACCGCGCCTCCCCAGACGGCCAATCCGGGGGTGACCTCGGCGACGATCCAGTTGTCTCCCACCTTGGCCCGGCAGATCCGCGCCGCGCCGCCGAGCCAATCGTTGCCGCCCGCCGCGCAAGCCGTGGCGGTGATCCCCCCCGGCGTCGCCGCCGGCGCCGGGCTGCCGGCGTCGCCGGTTCAGCAGGCGAGTTACCTGGCGCCAACCGCGCCGGCGCCTTCGCCAACCGCGCCGGCGACTTCACCGGCCGGGCCGGCAACGCGTGGTCAACCTTCGAGATTCCCGGTTCAACGAGATGCGTTGGGCCGGCCGATCACCACCCGCATTCGCAGGCAGCCTCTGGGCGCCACCTGGCCCTCGGCCCTGCCCTCGACGCCCCGATCGGCCCCGGCCGTCGAATCCCCGGCGGCCCCGTCGCCGTCGCTCTCTGCTTTGCCGGCCGACTGGGAAGAGTGAGCTGGCGGCCCAACCACCGCTCATCCTGAGAAAGGCATCGCCATGATGCGTGCTGCGTGTTTCGTATCGATCGTTGTGATCGCGGCCTCCGCGGCGGCCGCCGAGCCGCCGGCTCCCGCCAAGGCAGACCTCGATCGCCTTGACTGCCGCTGGACTTTCGGCAACCACGAGCCGCTCGCCATGTATCGGCGGGCGGGCAGCCGCGCGACCGGCGGGATGGAAGGCGGCGCCCTCTGGCTGGAAGACTGGCATCGCTGGTTCGACAGCGAGGCAAGCACGCGGCTGATGGAGGACCTCGGGCTGAACATCCTCCATTGCCGGTTCTACAAGGGCCTGGGATGGCAATACGAGTCGCGAGATTTTCCCAACGTCCAGCGGTTCGTGGAGAACTGCCACAAGCACGGCATCCGCGTGCTGGCCTACGTGCAGTTCTCGACGCTCTATTATGAAACGATGCTCGCCGAGATTCCCGACCTGGCCGATTGGGCCGCGATCGACGAGAACGGGCGGAAACGCACCTATCACGGCCCGGCCTACTATCGCTGGCGGCCCTGCATCAACGCCCCGGGGTTCGAGCCGTACCTGAAAAAGGTCGTCGCCATCGCCCTCGGCGAGGGGGGCTTCGACGGCATCATGTTCGACAACTGCGACGCGCCTCCCTGCCACTGCCCCCGCTGCGCGGCGCTGTTCCGAAAGCACCTCGCCGAAATCCCCGACCCCGAGAATCGGTTCGGGCTGCCCACCGTCGCGCACGTCCTCCCGCCGGTCCGGACCGGGTTCGGCGAGATTCAGGACCCCGTCTACCAGGAGTGGATCCGGTTCCACTCCGCGCGTCTCGGCGACCTCTACCGCCGCCTCTATCGCCACGCCAAGGCGTGCAAGCCGTCGGCGATCGTCAGCGGCAACATTCAAAACATCCGCCGCGCCAACATGGCGGCTCGTTCCGGCCTGATCGCGACCGACCTGGCCGACTGTTTCGACGTGTTCGTCTCCCAGTCGGGCAACGCGCCGGGCGTGGTCGACGGCTGCGTCGTCAATCGGGTCCGCGAACTGAAGCTGGCCGGGGCCGCGAAGACGTCGATCCTCGCCCTCTGCGACAGCGACGCCGGCGGCGCCGCCGAGGACAAGACCAAGGGCGAGGCCCTGGCACTCGTGGAAGACGCCGTCTTCGGCGGCATTCCCACCGACCGCACCGTCCTCAAGGCCGACCGTGAAATGGTCTCGCCGGAACGCGTGGCCCTGCATCGGTCCCTGCTCGAGCGGTTCAACGCCACCGTCCGCAGCGGGCGGAAAGGCCTTGCCGCCGAGAGCTACCAACCGGTGCGACTCCTCTATCCGCGCGAGTCGCTGATGTTTTCCGAGCAATCCCATCGCGCCCTGCTCAGCGCCGAGGAAATTCTCCTCCGCAACCACGTTCCCTACGGGCTGCTTCCCACCGAGGCCGCCGCACCGCTGCCGATCCCCGGCGATTGCGAGGTCCTGCTCGTCTGCGATCAACGCTGCCTTGCCGGCAGCCAGATCGAGGCCCTCGTGCGTTTCGCCCGCGGCGGCGGGCGGCTGATCGTCACCGGCCAGTCGGGCTGGTACGACGAGTCCTACCGCCAGCGGCGCGAAAATCCGTTGGCAAAAGGCCTCGCCGGATGCCGCACTGCAAGGCGGCGCGGCCAGGTCGACCAGGCCCCGATCAAGGGCTCCGGGTGGACGATCCAGGTGGCTCCGCCGACCGATGGCGGCCGGCGTTTGCTGGAAGACCTTGCCGCGCTGTGGTCGCCGCCAATCCGCATCGAGGCGCCGGCGACCGTCCTGGCGGAGGTCAAACGCAGCCAGGACCAGTTCCACGTCCACCTGGTCAACTATGCCCGCGAGCCGGTCAAATCGGCCGTGCGCGTCGAGTTCTCCCGGCAACTCGACCCGGGCCGCTCGACGTTCGCCGCGCCCATGGAGACCCGTCCGGAGGCCGCAATCGCCGCCAAGGCCGCCGGGCCGGACCGCTACACAATCGACCTTCCACCATTCGCGGACTACGCGGTGGTGACTCTCGCGAAGAAACCAGAGGGGTCCGTATCGCAAGATTGAACAACAAAGAAACAGATTCATGTGCTCGTCACCATGGATGTCGAGGCGCCGCGCCAGGCGCCCGGCGCCAGCGGCCCCCCAGACTGGCCGTCGAGCGAAGCCTAGATCCGCGGCTATGCCGACCTGGCGGCTCCGGCCGCTCGTGCCCGGAATGGGTCAGCGAAGCGGACGGACGCTGATCTCCTCGAAACGCACCTCTCCATCCCGGGCGAAGAAGAACAGCCGGTCGCCGTCCGGTTCGGGATCCCGGCGCGTGATCATCGTCCGCCGCTGGTCGATGCACGTGTCGATGATGTCGTCTTTGACGATGATCTCGAGCTGGAACGGCCGGTCGAGCCCGTCGACATCCTCGATCGCGTAGTCGCGGCCCAAGGCCACCCGTCCGGTCGAGTCCTTGGCGGGGCCGCGTCCTTCGGGCGCGCCGTATTGGGCCCGCTGCCGGGCCGGTTCGAAGCGCAGCTCGCAGCCGCCTTGATACTCGCCGTGTCCCCGCAGGCAGAGGCCGAAGGCCGCCGTGCCCGGACGCGGAACAACCCGCAACGTGATCCGCGCGTTCCGCGGCGCCGCGGAGAGCATCCCCGCCGCGAACCGCCCCGGCGCGTCGATCTGGATTCGGCTGCCGTCGCCGCCGGCCGCGGCGCTGAGCGCCGTGAACGAGAGCCGCCGCGGCGGGCCGCTTGCCGGGATCAGCTCCGGCGCGAACCTGGTGCCCAGCGAGCCGTCGGGCTTCTGGGTGAGTTCCCGCAAGGCCAGGTGGCCCGCCCAACCGCGCTCGAAGAGAAACCCCGCCAGGATTCGCCGGTTGCCGGTGAACTCGGCCACCTTGGGCACGAACAGGCCGTCGTAGATCGTCGGCGCGAGCTCCTCCCAAGGGCCCAGCGCGCCGCGCGATTTCCAGATTGCGTTCGTGCCCAGGATGAAATAGTACCAGCCGTTCCACTCGAACTCGTGCGGGCATTCGCCGGTTGTTCCCGGCTTCCGCTCGACGAAATCGCCCGGCACTTCTTCCCAATTGCGGAGGTCTTTCGAGACCAGCCGACTGCCGCCGCCGCGGACCAGGTGGAACAGGCCCGTGGCCGGATCGCGAAACACGGTGCAGTCGCCGCCGGGCACAAGCGGCTTGAGGTCTTTCTGGAAATGGACCCCGTCGGTGCTCGTGGCGCAGAAGATCCAGCTCCCCCGCTGCGGCTTGTCCCTGTATTCGCAGCGGCTCCCGCAGTCCGTGTAGAACATGTGGTAGACGCCCTCGTGCCAGATGCAGTCGCAGGTGCCCATCGAGCATTCCCACTGCTCGACAATCGGCACCGCCAGGGGGTGTTCGTCCCAGGACACCAGATCGCGGCTCGACAACTGGCCGTACTGGTGCGCGCCTTGACCCCACTTGCTGCCGTGATGGCGCCGATCGAACAGGTAGAACAAGCGGAACGTGCCGTCGTGGAACATCGGCATGCAGTCGCCGGCCCAAGCGTTGTAGCCGCGCGGTTTCCAGTATTGGGCCGAGGTCCGCACCGGGCCGTTGATCTGCCGCTCGCGGCGGCCGACTTCCTCCGGCCCGCCGGCCAGCGCGGCGATCTCCTCGTCGCCAAGCGCGCGATCCCAGACGGCCACGTGATCGATCTGGCCGCGGAAGCCGGCCCTCATGTGACCCTGTTCGTATCCGGCGCCGATCAACAGCGGGGCGCGGAAGCCGACGAGCCGGCCGTGCGGCCACTCCTCGTCGACAAGCACCCCATCGACGAACAGCTCCAGGTTCGGGCCGCGGAACCGCACGAGGACGTCGTGCCATAAGTCGGACCCGACCAGCGCCAGCGGCACGCGGAGCCGCAGAACCCCGTCGAGGAAATCCTTGCCGCGGCCGCTTCCGCTCGTGGTCAGCAGGCACGCGCGCCGGCCGGCGCCGGGCGAACTCTGCTCGCAGATGACCTCCGATCCGGAGGCGTGGTCCCGCTTCCAGACGGCCAGAAACGTCAACTCGCGGCAGCCGGCCGGCAGCACCGCGGCGCCTTCGAGGAACTGTTGGCCGCGGAAGCGGACGACAGGTTTGCCACCCAGCCCGGCGGCGGCCAGCTCCGGCTGGCGGCCGCGATCGTTCTGCACCACGCGGCGGCCCAGCGGCGATTTATCCCGCCAGACGGGCAGCGGGCCCGGCTGGCCGGCGCGGCCGCGGTCCGCGTGGACGTCGGCGGCGTCCAGGTGGAGCACCAATCCCTGCGACGGGGGCGGCGCGTCCGGGCCGGGACCGCCCGGGCCCAGACCCCACTTCAGCCGCAAGCCGCTTTCGATCGCCGCCCGCTCCGCGTCGGCCAGCACCCGGTCGTAGACGAGAATCTCGGCGATCGCGCCCTCCAAGAATTCGCAATCGTCGTGCTTGGCGCCCACGCGGAAAACGGCGTCGCCGATGTTCTGCTTGGCGAGGTCGATCGTCCCGGTCTTCTTCTGGCCATTGTGGAACAGGGTCACCAGACCCTCGGCGTTCAGACTCAACGTGCTCACGGCGAACTCGCCCGGCTGGTAAGGCGACAAGTGGTGCTGGTCGTTGCTTTCGCCGTTGAACCCGTACGTGCCGGCGGCCGAGCCGAATTGGCCAAAAGCGCGGCGCTCGATCGGCTCGGTCTGCCACAGGTAGTGCAGCGATCCATCGCGCCCGTAGAGAAGATTGGCATACTCGCCGGCCGGGTCGTCGCGAGCGACGAGCGGCACCGCCCAGTCTCCGGAGGAATCCCGCAGCCGCACGGACAGGGTCATCTCCCGGCCGGCAACGGCCAGCGGCCGTCCGGTCGAGGTCCCGACGCGAAGATAGCCGCCGCGGAATTCGGCAACCCGGCCGTCGCCTCCGCGGCGCAGCGAGGCAGCACGCTCGGCGCCGCTGAGCTCCCGGCCGAGCTCCACGGCCCCTTCGACCGCCAACGCCCCGCTCGTCTTCGCTGGGTCCTCCGCCGCATCCATCCGCCAGACGGCCACGGCGTCGTCCAGCGGCCCGCCGGCGGTTGCCGGACGAAGGCCGCTGAGGGACAAGAGCACGACCGGAATCATGATCCGCATGGTTTGACGAGTCGGCATTTCGACACCCTCGAAGGATTGGAACCGGTGGCGGCCCTGATATTTTACCCCGTCGGGCTCGAGTTCGCGCCGCGCTGGCTGGAGCCAATTCCTGGACGAGACGGGGCCCGACCGTCGATCTTCCCGATCGCGACGATCGTCATCGTCCAGCCATTTCTTGTCGGTTCCGCCGACCGCGGTCTTCTTTGCAGCGCGCAGCCATGGTATCTTCGGAGCGAGACGTGCGAAAGCGTTCCACCGCGCCCCATCGTTCCGCCGCCCCGCCGGGGGCGCCCGAACCCTCTGCCCGCGAGCTCGCCCGGCGGCGTCTGAACCGGGGCCAAGAACGTTTGAGTCCAGGCATTCGACCCCATTGGAGAATCCGTGATGAATGTATTCAGACTGTCTTCACTCGCACTCGTGTCGATATCGTGCGCGATCCTGCCCGCCGCGGCATCCGAAGCAACGCCGAGCGGCGCGGCGCCGCAAACCTACGCGATGCAGGCGCTTGCCCCGACCATCGCGGCAATTCTCGGCGTGCCCGCGCCGAAGCAGGCGGAAGCGCCGCCGATCGACCGCATCGTGAAGGATTTGCAGGGGTCGAACAAGCTGGCGGTTCTCGGCGTCGACGCCTTCGGCGCGGCGATCTGGGAGAAGATGCGCGGCAAGACGCCTTATCTCAACAGCCTGGCAACCGGCGCCAACCAGGCCCAACTGCGATCCGTCCTGCCGAGCGTGACGTGCGTCAATTTCGGCTGCATGATCACCGGGGGGTCTCAGAAGACAACCGGCATCCTCACCAAGGATTCGCAACTCCAGTGCGAGGACCTTTGCAGCGTCCTGCGGGCAAACGGGATGAAGAGCGGAGGGTTTGGCCGGAAGGATTACACGGGCGACCGCCTGCTGGGGCGTTACGCGGACTTCTCGGTTGCCGACATGGCTAGCGACCAGGATGTGCTGGCCGGAATGATGGAAGTCATCGAGGCCAAGAAACCGGAATTCGTCATCGTCCAGTATGGGAAGACCGACGACGTATTCCATGCCCGCGGACCGTTCTCCCAGGAAGCGGCGGAGGCCTGCGCCGGCGCCGATGCGTGGCTGGAACAGCTTGTTCCGTGGCTGCGCGCCCGCGGCTACGCGATCCTCATCACGGCCGACCACGGTCAGCATGAGACGGCGAAGAAGGACGGGACCACCGGCGGCACGCACGGGACGGCAAGCGACCTCGACTGCCTCGTGCCCCTGGTCTGGCTCCGCAGCGCCGAGCGCGCCAACTAGCCAGGAACGACCGCCGCGTTAGCCTCGTCATCATCGGACCCTCCTCGCGTGTTGCGTTGAAGCGGCGCCACGGATGCAGAGACGATGCTCTTGATGACGCCCCACGGGCGCGTCGTCGACCGCGCGACGTCCGCATCGGACCGGATCGGTTCAGCGCGATCTCTCGGAAGAACCGGACTTGGCGGCTTTCTTCTTCTGGCCCGGCGGCGGGGCGGTCTTGGCCGCCAGGCGGATCATCGCTTCGAGTTGGCGGTCCCAGAGGTCTGCGAGCTGTTTGGCTTTCTCCGGCCGCTCCCCGGCCAGGTCGCGGGATTCGGCGCGGTCGCCGCGGAGGTCGTAGAGCTCCCACGGATCATCCCTGGCCGCGACCAGCTTCCAGTCGCCGACGCGAATCGCCCGATTCCCCTCGTGCAGCCACCACAACAGGTCGCGGTCGATCGTCGCGTCCTCGTGAAGCGCCGGGACCAGGCTGCGGCCGGGCGCAGGCGGGATCGCCTCTCCATCCCACTCCGCCGGCTTCTCGATGCCCGCAATCTCCAGGATCGTGGGGACGATGTCGATCACGTGGGCCGGCGTCTGCCGCAGCGCGCCGCGCGCCCGGATGCCGGCGGGCCAGTGAACCACCAGCGGCGTGCTGATGCCGCCTTCGTGGACCCACGTCTTGTGGCGGCGAAACGGCGTGTTCGACAAGCTGGAGAAGCCCGGACCGAGGCACAGATAGGTGGCCGCGCTGCCCGGCGCGGCCTGCGGATCGTGGCCGCCATGACGGACCATGATCTCCGCGCTGGCGCCGTTGTCCGACGCAAACAAGATCAGCGTGTTGTCATAGACACCCATCGCCTGGAGCTCGTCGATCAGGCGGCCGATCTCCCGGTCCATCCGGTCGACCATCGCCGCGTGGATCGCCATCTTCGTCGCCTGGAACCGCCGCTGCTGCTCGGTCAATTCCTTCCAAGGGAGCGGGCGGTTGGTCTCCCCCGGACCGAGCTTTGCCAGCGCGTCGGGGAAGTCGTAGGGCGGACCCACCTCCGGCTCCAGCTCCGCGAGCGCCGTGTTCAGCAGGTTGATTTCCCTTTGCCGGTCAAATCGCCGCCGGCGGATCGCGTCCCAACCGTCGAGATACTTGTCTCGGTATCGGGCGATGTCGCCGGCCGGCGCGTGCAACGGAAAATGCGGCGCGATGAACGCCAGATAATGGAAGAACGGCTGATCGGCGTACTTGGCCGCGTGCTGCCGCAGGCAGGCGATGGCGTGATCGACCGTGGCGGTCGTGGCGTAATAGCCCGATTCATCGGCGGCGGGGGTGACCGGCGCGTCGTCGATCCGGTTGCCCTGGGCTGTAAAGTAGTTGCCCTGGTTCCGCATGTCCAGCGAATGATCGAATCCCCCGTCGAGCACCTTGCCGTCGATGTGCCACTTGCCGCTGTGGTAATTGCGGTAGCCGTGCGGACGGAGAAACTCGGGCAGCAGCCGCGCCCACTTCGGCCGCGTGCCGCCGCCCCCGCCGCCCAGGCCCGGCAAGGCGTCTCGATGGATCTGCTGGGCGTAGTAGCCCGTCAACAGCGCCCCCCGCGTCGGCCAGCAGCGGGCCGTGTTGTAGAACTGCGTAAACCGCAGCCCCCCGGCCGCCAGGCGGTCGATGTTCGGCGTGGCAATCTCGCCGCCGTAGCACCCCAGGTCGGAATAGCCGAGGTCGTCGGCGAGAATCAACAGGATGTTGGGCCTGTCTGCTGCATCGGCGCCGGCGGCGGCCAGGCAGCAGGCACTCAGGAACAGCGACACGTGTTTCATCGGATCACCTCGAGCCCGGATGAGTCATGAGCCGGGGATTTCTTGACTGTCGCGCGCTATTGTAACCCGACGCGTAAGCGAGGCCAATCGCGGATCAGCCGCTTTCGCTTGCGCTTCGCGTTAACGTCGGCTCATGAATCACCCGGGTTAACAAGCAACGTGGTTGTCCGAAACGTCCCCGCTGAAGGCGGATGTC
>JAAYCB010000385.1 GCA_012744395.1 Pirellulaceae bacterium | reverse complement strand
GGGCTGTGGATGGCCTGGCCGCCGCTGGCGCTGGTGTTCGCTGGGACGGTCCTCTGCACGATGGCGGTCGCGGCCTACGGCGGCAAGGAGAAACGCTGATGCGATTGCTCGATACGATCATGGCGCCGTTCGCGGTTTTTCCGCTGGTCGTCCGCAACGAGTCGTCCGACACGAAGACTCCCAGGCAGTGGCTGATCGACTGGGTCCGCGGCGGGTCGAGCGATTCGGGCGTCTCGATCACCGCCGACTCGGCGATGACTCTGGCGACGATCTGGCAGGCCGTGACCGTGCTGGCCGGCGACGTCGGCCAGTTGCCGCTGAACGTCTACCGCAGGACCGGCGACGACGACCTCGACAAGGAGGTCGACCGCGCGCACCAGGCGTTCGCACTCGTCCGCCACCGGCCGAACCCGGCAATGAGCTGGCAGGACTTCGCCGAGGCGATGATGGCCTACGCGCTGCTCTGGGGCAACGGCGTGGCGGAGATTCAATGGGACCGCGGCAGCCGGCCGATCCGCCTCACGCCGCTGTTGCCGGACAGGACCGAGGCGCACTGGGACAACGGCGTGCTCTGGTATGTCACGCGGCAAGGCAAGAACCGGGAGGACCTGGCGAGTTATCGCAAGATCAGGGCTCGCGACGTGCTCCACATCCGCGGCCTGTCTTCGGACGGACTCTGGGGGATGAGCGTGATCTCGAAGGCGAGAAACTCCTGGGGGTTGGGACTCGCGCAGGAAAAGTACGCCAACAAGTTTTTCTCGAATCACGCGATGCCGACCGGGACGCTGGAATACCCCGGAAGGTTCCGCGATGAGGATACGCTGAAGCGGATTCGGTCCGACTGGAAGAGCCTGCACGAGGGTCTGGACAACGTCGGCCGCGTGGCGATCCTCGAAGAGGGGATGAAGTTCAACCCGATGTCGTTCAACAACCGCGACTCGCAGTGGCTTGAGGGGCGAAAGTTTCAGCGGGGCGAAATTGCCAGTTGGTTCAATCTGCCCCCACACAAGGTCGGGGACCTCGAGCGCGCGACGTTCACCAACATCGAGGAGCAGAACCGAAGCTACCTGCAAACATCGCTGATGCGCTGGCTGGTCAAGTGGCAGGTCGAGTGCCGCGAGAAACTGCTGACCGACGAGCAGAAGGCGGAGGACTCGCATTTCTTCGAGTTCAACGTGGCGGCCCTGCTCCGCGGCGACATCAAGAGCCGCTACGAGGCATACCAGATCGGCCTTGGCGGTGCGCCGTTCCTCACGCAAAACGAGGTCCGGCGATTCGAGTCGATGCCGGGTGTCGACGGCGGCGACGAAATCCGCAACCCACTCAACATGGACGATCCAGGCGGCGCGGACAATGAGGAGCGGCAGCCGGCGGACAGCGGCGAGGATGGCGTGGCGCAGAACGCGACGCGGGAGGCATTCCGCGTGCAATTACGCTACTGGGCTGACGTCGAGGCGAAACGCATCAGGCATGAGGCGGCCGATCCGAAACGATTCACTGACTGGCTCGATCGGTTCTACGGCGACGGCCAATGGGTCGCCAGGCTCCGCGACCACTTGGTTCCCTGGGGCAAGGCGGACCTCGCGGAGACCTGGTGCCGCCGGTCTCAAGAAATTCTCGACCTGGTCGTGAGCACGGCCACGCCGGCGGAGTTGGCCGCGGCGATCGAAGAGTCGCTGGCCGAGTGGCCGGCGCGGGTCGATGCGGCGGTACGAGAGGCATTTCCACAGGAGGCGAAAGCATGAAGCGAGCGAAATGGCATGTCCGCAACGAGGCACGTGAGGCCGAGGTCTGGCTCTACGATGAGATCGGCGAGGACTGGTGGGGCGATGGGATTTCCGCCAAGGCGTTCATCGAGGACCTGATGGCGCTGCCATCCTCGGTTGAGACGATCGTCGTCAGGATCAACTCCCCAGGGGGCGACGTCTTCGAGGGGTTCGCGATGTACCAGGCATTACTCAGGCATCGCGCCAAGATCGTCACCGCGATCGATGCCCTGGCCGCTTCGGCCGCCTCGGTCGTGGCGATGGCCGGCGACGAGATCAACGCGGCGACCACCTCAATGGTCATGGTCCATGACCCTTGGTCGATCGGGATCGGCAACGCGGAGGATTTCCGCCAGCTTGCAGACACCCTCGACCAGGTGACCGAATCGATCGTGGCGGCTTACGCCAGGCGCGAGGGGGTCGACCGGGACGCCATCCGGGCGGCGATGCGGGCCGAGACGTGGTATTCGGCCGCGGACGCCAAGGCGGCCGGCTTGATAGACACCGTGACCGAGGCGACGTATTCGGTGGCCGCCAAGGTGCCGCCGGGGCGCTATCGGAACGCGCCCGCCAGGGTGATCGGCAGCCGGGTGCCGGAGGAAAAACCGGAGGAGGCACGAAAGCGGCTGGCGGCGGCCAAGCGAATGCTGGAATTGGTCGGTCCGTGATCCTACTTGACAATTTGCACCACCCGTGTAAAGTGAGTGTGACAATTCAACCATCAAGCAACCGCTGAGGCGGCTTGCGGGCCTGGTTAGGCTCGCGGCGGAACCCTCGGCGGCGAGCGGATTCTGAACGCTGGTAAGCGGCAGATTCGCGTGCAGTTCATCCAAGGACTGCCGGCGGATCATGCCGTTTTCTTTTTGGCATTCGGTCCTCCGGC
>JAAYCB010000384.1 GCA_012744395.1 Pirellulaceae bacterium | reverse complement strand
GCCCACCTGTTTGGCGGCGGCCGCGTGATGGGTTTTGCGGGCGACTCGACGTGGCGCTGGCAGATGCAGGGGTTTGGCAACGCGCACAAGCGATTCTGGCGGCAGGTGGTGCTTTGGCTCGCGCGAAAAGACGAGTCGCTCGAGGGCAATGTCTGGGTGGAACTGCCGCAGCGGCAGTTCCAGCGCGGCAGCCGGGTGGAATTTGCCGTCGGGGTCCTGGCGGCCACGGGCGATCCGGTGATCGATGCCACCGGCGAGGCGTTCGTCACCCTGCCCGACGGAACGCGGGAAGAGGTCGAAGTCAGCCAGACGATGGGCCGCCTGGGCGGCTCGTTCCGCGAGACGGCCCAGGCGGGCGACTACCGCATCGAGGTTCGCGTGCGCTACGGCGACGGAGCGGGGACCGCTCGGGCGAGGTTCCTCGTGGCCGATCAGGACCTCGAGCTGGACAACGCAACGGCCGACGCGGGGGTGATGGACGGCCTGGCGGCGATGACCGGAGGCCAATCGCTGGCTCCGGAAGAACTCCCTTCGGCACTGGAGGGACTGGTCAAACAGGCCGAAACACTCGTGGAGACCACGGAAACCAAACTTACCCTGTGGGACACCTGGTTCCTGTTTTTCCTATTGATCGGGTTGTTGGGGGTCGAATGGTATTTACGGAAGCGATGGGGGCTCGTGTGAAAATGTGGAGTTTATGGTAAAAAGAACTAAACAGGTTGGCCACCGGAGGCGAGGATTTGCGGCATCTGTGGAGTTGGGGTTATTCCGGCTGGCGAACTCGGTTTGGGCGAAATGGCAAGGAAAAGCAGGCGTTGAGGTTTGCGAGGTCTGGCTGCACGCCGGCGACTCCGCGTTTTGGCCGCGACAAAAATGGGTCAACGCGTGGGCTTGCCCCGCGATTGAGCCGCCACGGACGAAAGGGACGCGCGACGCAACCCGCCCGACCCCTGAAGCGAATCGCTGATGGCCTTCGTGGACGATGTGCCTGGCGCGGCCGCCAAGCTTGAGCTACTGTTGAGCATGGGCAAAAAACGCGGCAAACCCGAGAAATGCGGGCAAACAAAGAGCCTTGGCTGAGCGTCATAGAATAGGGATCAAAACTCAGGCGGCTGTGGGGCAGGTCGATGTTGTGCCCGCCGGACGTTGAAACGGCATGCATGCCACGAATCGGTTGGCATGGCTCGTCCGAGGCGAGCGCAGCTTAGCAAGACGGTAACCAAATGAGCACTGAACAATCCCTCGATCCGAACCTGATCGAGCAGACCAAACAGCAGATTCGCTCGCTGGTCAACGAGATCGCCCAGCTCTCCAAATCGGAGATCGCCCCGGAGCAGTACTACGGGGAATTTCTCCCCCGAGTGGTTTCCGCTTTGGCGGCCATCGGCGGCGCTGTCTGGACGATCGAGGAGCAGGGCCGGCTCGTGCTCCAGTATCAGATCAACTTGCAGCAGACCCGGTTGCGCGAGAGCGAAGAGGCCCAGATGCAGCACGGGCGCCTCCTGCATCGAGCGATCACCTCGGGCGAGACGCAGCTCGTCCCGCCGCATTCCGGCTCCGGCGACGACAAGGAGGCGGCCAACCCCACGGATTTCCTCCTCGTCCTCGGTCCCGTAAGGACCGAGCTGGAGACGATCGGGGTCGTGGAGATTTTCCAGCGCGCCGATTCCGGTCCGAACACCCAGAAGGGCTACCTCCGCTTCTTGAACCAGATGTGCGACCTGGCCGGCGACTATTTCAAGAGCCGCCAGTTGCGCCATTTCGGCGATCGGCAGGTCCTCTGGAGCCAACTGGAAGAGTTCACCCGGGTGATCCATGCCAGCCTCGACCCGCGGGAGACGGCCTACACGATTGCCAACGAGGGCCGCCGGTTGATCGAGTGCGACCGCGTCAGCGTGGCGATTCGGCGGGGCCGCAAGTGCACCGTCGAGGCGGTCAGCGGGCAGGACCTGTTCGACAAGCGATCGAACACGGTGCGGCTGCTCGGCCAGTTGGCCGCCGCGGTGGTCGCCAGCGAAGAGCCGGTCTGGTACACCGGCGACACGAGCAACTTGGCGCCGCAGGTCGAGGACGCGATCCAGGAATACGTCGACGACGCGCACTCCAAGACGGTGGCCGTGTTGCCCTTGATCCGCCCCGCACCGCTGGAGGAAGAAGACGATCCGGACAAGCGCGAGGCGCCCGAGCCGCCGATCGGCGCGCTGATCGTCGAGCAGATCGAAGACGCCCGCGTGCCCCAGCGGATGGTCCAGCGGGTCGACGTCGTCGCCAAGCACAGCGCGACGGCCCTGGCCAACTCGCTGGAGCACAGCAACCTGTTCCTGATGCCCGTCTGGCGGACGATCGGCAAGAGCCGCTGGCTCGTCAAGGCGCGGACGCTGCCGAAGACGATCGCCGTCTCGATCGCCGTGGTGGCCGTGCTGCTGTTTCTCGTCCTCTGCCCCTGGCCGTTCAAGGCCCACTCCTCGGGCAATCTCCAGCCGGTCGAGCGGCGCGACGTGTTCGCCGCGATCGACGGCGACGTCGACCAGGTGTTCGTCGAGCACGGCGACCGGGTCGTCGCCCCGAATCCGGCCGCCGGGGTCGAAGGCACGCTGCTGGCCAAACTGCGGAGCAGCGACTTGAACCTGAAGATCCAGCAGAACGCCGGCGAACTGCTCGTCACCCAGGAGCAGATCGCGGCCGCCAACAGCCAATTGATCCAGCACGCCCGCACGATGCAGAAGAGCGACCAGATCCAGTTGGTCGGGCGGCTGCGGGAATTGGAGGAGCGCCGCGCGACCCTGCTCAAGCAGCAGGAGCTGTATTCCGAGCAGCTCAAGGACCTGGAGGTCCGCAGCCCGATCGACGGCGAAGTGATCACCTGGAGCGTCCAGGAACTGCTCCTCCACCGGCCCGTGCAGCGCGGCCAGATGCTGATGCAGGTGGCCAACTCCGCCGGGGAGTGGCAGTTGGAGTTGCGGATGCCGGAGAAGCGGATGGGGCACATCGATCGCTACCGCCGTGCCCTCAGAGAGGCCGACCCGGCCAGCGACCTGAAGGTCGAATTCGTCCTGGCGACCGACCCGGACAAGACCTACGAAGGCGCCGTCGTCGAGATCAACGACCGCGCCGAGGTCCGCAGCGAGGAGGGGAACACGGTGCTGATCAAAGTCCGTTTCGGGCCGGATCAGAAGCTGCCCGAGAATCTCCGCCCCGGCGCGGAGGCGAGCGCCAAGATCATGTGCGGCTATCGGCCGGTGGGCTATGTCCTCTTGTGCGATGCCATCGCGTATGTCCAGAGAAACATCCTGTTCCGATTTTGAGCGGGTGGAGCCGGGCCGGATTGCAGGAGGGCGAGCAGGAAAGGAATTGATTCGATGCAACTAGCCTCGATTGTATTTGCCGCGGCGCTGGCCGCCTTCGGCACGCAGAACATGGAGACGGCGGCGGCCGACGATCCGGGACTGCTGCGGGACTGCGTCGTCACGTTCATCTACGACACGAACATCCCGGCCGATCTGCCGGCGCAGCAGGGCGGCGTGATCCGCAGCGTGAACGTCAAGGAGGGCGACCACGTGGCGGTCGACGCGATTCTCGCCCAGGTCGACGACTCGATCGAGCGGACCAACGAAGAGGCGTCGATCGCGCGGCTGGAGATGGCCAAGGAGGAGTGGGGCAACGACATCAACGTGCGCTACGCCAAAATGGCCTCCGAGGTCTACAAGTTCCGCCTCAAGCAGGCCATGGAGGCCAGCGAGAAGGTGCCCGACGCCTACACCTACACGGAGTTGAAAGTCCTCGAGCTCCAGTACCGGCAATACATGCTCCAGACCGAGCAGGCCGAGCACGAGCAGAACCTCGCCGGGATGTCGGTCCGCGTCCGCGAGGCGGAGAAGAAGTTGGCCAGCTATGAGCTCGGGCGGCGCGTGATCCGATCGCCCGTCGAGGGCGTCGTCGTCGAGGTCTTTCCGCGCGTCGGGGCCTGGGTCCGCGCCGGCGATCCGATCGCGCGGGTCGTGCAGCTCGACCGGCTGCGGATCGAGGGCTATTTGCAGTATGGGCCGATCTCGCCGGCCGACGTCGACGGCAAGCCGGTCACCGTCCAGGTCCAGTTGGCCAAGGGCCAGGTCGGCACGTTCCAGGGGCGGATCGATTCGATCGACCCGATCATCGAAGGCGGCAATCGCTTCCGCGTCCGCGCCGAGGTGATCAACCAGAAGATCGGCGAGCACTGGGCGCTGATGGGGGGGATGATCGCGAACATGCAGATTCACTGGCAGCAATAGTCGCGGCGCGGCTGCCGGCGAGCCGCTCGCCAAGGCCTTCCGCTGCGTGTCTCCCCGAGAGGATTGTTCAGCACCGATGGTCACGCTAACCGACAGCCTGGTTTCCAGTTCCGCGCGGAGGCTGAGCGTCCGCGTTCGGGCCGACCTGTCGGTCAAGCGCCAGCGTTACCACGGGCGGAGCTACTGGGTCGTCAAGGACCCGGTGGGGCTGAACTACTTCCGCTTCCAGGACGAAGAATACGCGATCCTCAAGATGCTCGACGGCACGCGGAGCCTCGACGAGATCAAGGACGAGTTCGAGGCCGAGTTCCCGCCGCAGAAGATCACGCTCGAGGAGCTCCAGCAGTTTCTCGGCATGCTCCACCGCAGCGGGCTGGTGGTGGCCAACGTGCCCGGCCAGGGCCGCGAGCTCCGCAAGCGCCGCGACGAAAAGCGCCGCAAGGAACTGCTCGGCGCGGCGACCAACATCCTCTGCATCCGCTTCAAGGGGATCGATCCGGAACGGCTGCTGAACTGGCTCTATCCCCGGCTCCGCTGGTGTTTCTCGCGGACCGTGTTCGTGCTCTCGCTGATCCTGGCCTGCGCTGCGGCGGCGCTGGTCGTGGTCGAGTTCGACGTCTTCCGCTCGAAGCTGCCGAGCTTCCACAACTTCTTCAGCCCCACCAATGCGATCTTCCTGGCGATCACCCTGGCGGTGACGAAGGTCTGCCACGAGTTCGGCCACGGCCTGGCGTGCAAGCACTTCGGCGGCGAATGCCACGAAATGGGCGTGATGATCCTCGTCCTCACCCCCTGCCTCTACTGCAACGTCTCCGACTCCTGGATGCTGCCCAGCAAGTGGCACCGGGCGGCGATCGGCGCCGCGGGAATCTACGTCGAATTGACGCTCGCCGCGATCGCCACGTTCATCTGGTGGTTCACCGAACCGGGCCTGGTCCACTACCTGTGCCTGAACGTGATGTTCATCTCGTCGGTGAGCACGATCCTGTTCAACGCCAACCCGCTGCTCCGCTACGACGGCTACTACATCCTCGCCGATCTGGTGGAGATCCCGAACCTGCGGCAGAAGGCGACCTCGATCCTGAACCGCAAGATGGGGCAGTGGTTCCTCGGGCTGGAGCCTCCGGACGACCCCTTTCTGCCCGAACGCAACCAGGCCTTTTTCGCCTTCTACACGATCGCCGCGGTGATCTACCGCTGGTTCATCCTGGCCTCGATCCTGTTCTTTCTCTACAAGGTGTTCGAGCCCTACGGCTTGAAGATCATCGGCCAGGCGATCGCGGCGATGGCGATCTGGGGCCTGCTGTTTCAACCGATCTACAAGCTCGTCAAGTTCTTCTACGTGCCCGGGAGGCTTCACAAGGTGAAAAAGCCGCGGATGTACGCCGCCCTCGGAGGGCTCGCCCTGGTGGGCCTGGTGATCTTCTGGGTCCCGCTGCCGTACTCGATCCTCTGCACGTTCGAGGTCGAGCCCCGCGACGCCGCGTCGGTCTACGTCACGGTGCCCGGCAAACTGGTCGAGATCAGCGCCAAGCCGGGCGGGCGCGTCGAGAAAGGGGCCCTGCTGGCGCGGCTGGAGAGCCCCGAGCTGGTCCACGAACTCTTCGACCTGGAGGGCAAGCGCAGGCAGTACGAGATCCAGTTGGCGACCCTCAAGGAGCAGCGCCACGAGAACCCCCGCGCCAGCAACGAGATCCCCCAGATCGAAAAGGCGCTCCGCTCGATCGAACAGCAGCTCGCCGAGCGCCGCGACGACAGCCGCCGGCTGGAGCTCCGCGCCGGGATGACGGGCATCGTCCTGCCGCCCAAGTGGATACCGCGCCGCGAGGAGCCGGACGGGCGCCTGCCCGGCTGGGCCGGCACGCCGCTGGAGGAGGTCAACCTCGGCGCCACGCTGGAGCGGAGCGTGCCGGTCTGCAAGATCGGCTGGCTCGAATCGATGGAGGCCAACCTGGTGATCGACCAGGCGGTGATCGATTTCGTCGCGCCGGGCCAACGCGTGGAAATGAAGCTCGACAACATGCCCCACGAGACCCTCGAAGGCGTCCTCGTCGACATCGCCCCGGAAGAGATGCGGGCCAGCCCCGACAACCTCTCCGCCAAGGCCGGCGGCGACGTGGCCACCAAGACCGACGCCTCGGGCAGGGAGCGCCCTTTGAGCACTTCCTACCAGGCCCAGGTCCTCATGGGGCTCTACGGCCACGGGCTCGACTACGGCGTGCTCCGCGGGCGGCTCGAGCATCCCGAGCAGGGCGGCGCCTGGCGAATCACCTACCTGCATCCCGAAAGCCACAAGGACGAGTACGGCGGCACGTTCCAGATCCACGAAGCGCAGGTCCCCTGGACGTACGGCGACGGCGACTACGTGGAAATCCGCGGCCGCGTGGGGGATGACCGGGCGACGTACGTCGTCGAGCAGATCCGCAAGGTCCACGAGGCCGATTCGATGCTCCGCCCGGGCCTGAAGGGGAAGGCCAAGATCCACGCGCAACCGCAAACGCTCGCCCGCCGCGCCCTGCGGCTGATCAACCAGACGTTCGCCTTCAAGCTCTGAGACCTGCCGAACGCATTGCCGCGACGCGCACCAGCAGAGGAAACGTCGGCAGCGCCGGCAGCGCAAGCGGCGGCCCACCATGAGCCGTAGGGTGGTCCAACGCGGCCCATCCCACGGCCGAACGCATTGCCGCGACGCACACCAGCAGAGGAAACGTCGGCAGCGCCGGCAGCGCAAGCGGCGGCCCACCATGAGCCGGCACTGGACGTTTGCGCGTGCTGAGGCCGCCAGCGGCCAGCGTCCGTTCGCCGCCGTCTTCAATAGACCAGCTGGCGGAACTGGCGGACCCGGTGAAAGGTGATCAGGTTGCCGTTGTGGGCGTCCTTCGCGCGGCCGTCGCCCGAACGCGAGAGGACGAGCAGGTCCTCTCCGCTGAAGGCCATCGAGGCGTAGTGCCGCCCCTGGCCGGCATGGCCGCTGTCGCTGACGATCCCCGCGAAACACCAATCGACGCAGTTCGTCGAGAAGTGCAGGGCGAGCCGGTGGCGCTCGTTGTTGGGGAGGTTGTAGCGATCGTCGGGCAGCTTCTTCGGGT
>JAAYCB010000383.1 GCA_012744395.1 Pirellulaceae bacterium | reverse complement strand
GCACCTGGTGTAGAATTGGCGGAAGCCCTCCGGGCCGCAGAAGAGGTACGCCTCGAACTCGTGCAATTGGATAAACGGAATAAACCGCGTGTCGGCGATGTCCGCTTTGAAGGACGACTCCAAATGCGCGACTCGCTTGATCGGGTCGATCCGGTACGACTCCGCCTCGCTGAGGCCGGGAAACTCCGAAGGTATCGCGTAGAGGTCAATCATTGTCGTAAAGAATGCGTTGGGATGCCGGTCCTGCTTGGTGAATCGCCGTATGTCCTTTCTGATCGCGGCGTAATTTCGCCCTCCGCCCCGATGTACTCTACCCTTCTTTCTGGCGTGGGCGATCAAGACGGCGTTTTGAAGGTACGTGCCGTGCAGAGCCAAATGTTGCTTGAGCGTCGTATCGGCGAATGTCTGCTCGGTCTGCCCTTCGGCGAATAGGTAGAGCCGCGCCATCAATGAGGCCCTCCACCGACCACATTCTTTTCCCACACCTCGCCCAGCGTGTAATCCTCCAGCCAGGAATCAAGTTCAGCGGGTTCAATCCGCTGAAACACCGATTCCTTGCCCGCGCGACTCACGACAATCACGTCCTCTGGCTCAAAGTTGTCCAAAAATGGGCTGGACTGGGTGCTGACAAGAACCTGTGCATGGTGAGAGGTCTTCTTCAACAACGAGGCAATCGTATTGAGTGCGTATGGATGCAGACCCAACTCCGGCTCATCGACGACAATCAAGTCGGGCAGTTCGTCTTCGGGTTGCAGTAGCAGGGTTATCAGGCACATGGCCCGCAGTGTACCGTCAGAAAGCTGGTGTGGCCCGAAGATCTGGTCAGACTCCTTTTCCCGCCAATTGAGAATGATCTCTTTCCCACCTGGACCGGTTGGCTCCAACTCAAAATCCTGGAAGAAGGGAGCAATCAGTTGCACGGTCCGCACAATGCGGTCATAGGCTGTCGCGTCGTCTTGGCCCCGCAGACGGTAAAGCAAGGCCGCCAGATTCCCGGCGTCGGGCATCAGCCAGCGATTGTCGCCGATGTAGCAATACTGGCGTATGCGCGCAGTGGGAGACGTGTCATGAAAGTGGTAGACCCGGCAGTTGTTCAGCAGGTGCCGGAACACCTTGGCCGTTGGCTCGCCCTTCTTAGCTTCCTCGCCGATGAGGGTCTCCTGGTGACCTGCTCCGAGCGAGACTACCTTGGGTGGCCCCAGCCAGCCGGCTTGGAGAAAGCTAAGCGTCTCCTCGGCAAAGACCAGCGTGTCTCCGGCTGCATGAAACAACCTCATCCTGTAAGTGTCGACGCCATTGGCTACCTCGAATTCGAGTATCGCCTCCATCTGGGGAGTGGTCTTCGGCCCAAAATGCAGCAGCGAGTGCGCTCGCCCGGACGTACCAATGTACTGCTGAAGCCTACCGCCCATCATTTCGTTCAACATTTTGAAGAACGACACCAGGTTGCTCTTTCCGGCTCCGTTGGCTCCGATCAAGATGCTCAGAGGACGCAAGCCCAGTGCGATGTCCTTGATTGACTTGAACCCTCTTAGGGTCAGTCTCTTGAGTATCGCCATCCTTCCTGCTCCCTATACGTCCTGCACGCCGGATCACTTCCTGATCTTCTGGAGGATGAACAACAGCACGATCGCTCCGGCCGTCGCGGCGATCAGGCTGCCGAGCAGTCCCACGGCCGCCAGCCCGACGAGGCGGAAGAGGAACCCGCCGAGGATCGCCCCCACGATGCCGACAATCAGGTTGCCGGCCAGTCCGAAGCTTTGGCCCTTCATGATCTGGCCCGCAAGCCAGCCCGCTGCCAGGCCAATCAAGAGGAAGTAGATCAGATCGAGCATCGCGCCGACTCCTTGCCGGGGGGAGGTGAGCGGCCGGAAATGTCCCTGGCGGATTTCTGCCCACGAAAGGGCCAGTGCCTCCGCGCGGCGCTTCCCCGAACTCTGCCAGTATCCGGCCAGCCGCCCGGCGGATCAAGCCCTGCTCGCCGCGGCAACGGCAGCGTTCGCGCACCGGGCGGTCAGCGGCGTGAGCGGGCCGCCGGCGGCGATGCCGTTTCCACGCATTTCCAGCTTGCTGATCGGGCCGCTTTTCGGCGATAATCCGAGGGCACGGAATGCCCCGTCGGGAGCCGAATCGATGACCGAACAGGCGGCCACGCGCCAGGTGGTTGTAACGCACAAGGCTGGACTGCACGCGCGGCCGTGCCTGGCGATCGTGGCCTGTGTCTCGCGATTCGCGTCGAAAGTCGCGATCCGCTCTGGCGACCAGCAGGCCGAGGCCGACGATATCCTCCAGGTGATGTCGCTCGGCGTGCCCGAAGGGGCCGAGATCACCCTCTCGGCCCGCGGGGCGGACGCCGACGAGGTTCTCGACGCGCTGGCGGAATTGTTTGCCCAGAATTTCGGCTTCGATGACTGACGTCCGGAAAGCGGAAAGCGAAGACTCCGCTCACCGCTTCTTCAGCGTGACGCTGACGCCGGTGCCTTCTTTGAGCAGGATCAGGGTCTCCAGGTTCGGGTCCTCGGTGATCGCCTTGACGAATTGCGGATCGGACTGCCGACTGTTCATGTTGTGGGCAACGATCAGGCCGCCGGGGCGGACGAGGGGCAGGAGTTTCTCGAGGTAGTCGATGTAGCCCTGCTTGTCGGCGTCGAGGAAGAGGATGTCGATCGGTTCCTGATGGTCCTTGACGGTCTCGTGGGCGTCGCCCATGACGATCGTGACAAGATCGTCGACGCCGGCGGCCTTGAAATTCTTTTCGGCGACCTTCGCCCTGGCCTGGTCGACCTCGTGGGTGAACAGGTGGCCGCCGGTTTTTCGCAGGGCGAGCGCGAGCCAGGTGGCCGATTCCCCGGTCGAGGTGCCGATCTCCACGATCCGTTTGGCGCCGGCGGCTTCGGCGAGCAAGCGGAGCAGTCGGCCGTCGGTGGGGGAGACATTGGCATAGCGGGGACCGCCGCGCATTGCCCGGAGGGCGTCGAGAATGCGTTTCTCCTGGTCGTCCTTCGGCAACGGCTGCCCCTGAAGGCTGCTTGCGCTGGCCGCCGCGCCTCTGCCGGCCGGTCCGGCGGGCCTTCGCGGCGGCGGTCCGACCGGTCCCCCCGGTCCACGTCCCCTGCCGGCGGGCATCGCTCCGATGAATTCCTCCTCGGTCAGCTTGCCGTCGCCGTTTTTGTCCAGCTCGGCCAGTTTTTTGCCAGCGGCCGCGATCTCGTCGTTGGAGAGAACGCCATCCCGGTCGGCGTCGAAGAGCCGCATCAGGGGATTGAAGCGGCCGGGATCGCGATCCGGGCCGGCGGGGCGTTGTGCAAGGGCGGTTTGGACAACGGCGGCGAGCACGATGGGGGTTGTGAGGGCAAGCAGGGCTCGTTTCACGGGTGGAGTCTCCAGGATTCTCTGGGAGGGGCTGGCCGCCGGGCGGCGGTCAGGTTTGCGGATCGGGGGGGGGGCGAGGGGCGGATCGCGACCGCAGAGGAGGCCTTGTGCATCGTGCCGCGGGGAGAAGCCGGGGCGGTCGCTCTGCGGGCCGGGCGCGTCCAGCCAGTTCGGTATTATAACACCGCCCGGGGATGGATGTTCCGAGCTCGCCGTGCCGTTCGGACGATTGCCGGGGCGGCCGCGAGGCCGGCTCGCGCGCGCGGGAGCCGGGGGTTGCACGCCGGTGCGCCGATGAGAGAATGGCGGCCGGGGGGGGTTGTTTGATGTGGACCTGGCCATTTTTCGACGCGAATTCTCTGGAGCGGTTGATGAAATCTTACCGAGAGACCCTGACCTTCAACATTCCCAAACGGATGGACTTTGTGAACATCACGCCGGAGGTGGTGGCGGCCGTCGAGCAGAGCGGCGTGAGCGAGGGGCTCGTGCTGGTCAACGCGATGCACATCACGGCCAGCGTGTTCATCAACGACGACGAGCCGGGCCTGCACGAGGACTACAAACGGTGGCTCGAACAGCTCGCCCCGTTCGATCCCTCGCCCGAACGATACCACCACAACCGCACCGGGGAAGACAACGGCGACGCCCACCACAAGCGCCAGGTCATGGGCCGCGAGGTTGTCGTGGCGATCACCGAGGGGCGGCTCGATTTCGGGCCGTGGGAGCAGATTTTCTACGGCGAATTCGACGGCCGGCGGCCGAAGCGCGTGTTGGTGAAGGTGATCGGAGAGTGAACGCGTGTAAACCAGTCCGCAACTCGGGGACTCCTCCGCGAACAGAGCCGGTCCGTCGTTGCCGCGGGGAGAGTCTGCGGGGGTGTTGAAAACTCTGGACACGGGCGGCGCGGTCTGTTGTAATAACCGCGGTCGGGGCTGTCGCCTGGCGGCCCGAACCGCCCTTTCCGTCGGCTGCGGAGCCGATCCTGCCTCCGCGAAACCTCCCAGTCCATCAAGGAGCCTCCGATGTCCAACCTTTCACGACGCAGCTTCCTCAAGCGCGCCGCCGCCACTGCCGGCGCGGGCGCGGTCTTCACGATTGCCGGAACCAAGTCCTCCGGTTCGATCCTCGGAGCCAACGAGACCGTGCGGATCGGGGTGGCGGGCATCAACGGCCGCGGCCAGAGCCACATGAGCGAGTTTTCCAGGATGCCGGGCGTGAAGGTCACCTACCTGATCGACCCGGACACGTCGCTGCACGGCAGTCGGGCGAAGAAGATCCAAGAGTTGGGGGGCAACACGCCCGTCTGCGTGCAGGACATCCGCAAGGCCCTGGAAGACAAGAATCTCGACGCGATCTCGATCGCCAGCTGCAACCACTGGCACGCGCTGATGACGATCTGGGCCTGCCAGGCCGGCAAGGACGTCTACGTCGAGAAGCCGATGAGCCACAACGTCTTCGAGGGGCGGAAGTGCGTCGAGGCGGCCGAGAAGTATCAGCGGATCGTCCAGCACGGCACGCAGGGCCGCTCCAGCTCCGGCTGGAAGAAGACGGCCGCGGCGATCGCCAGCGGCAAGTATGGCAAGCTCCGCGTCTCCAAGGGCTACGCCTCGAAAGTCCGCTGGGGGATCGGCTTCAAGAAGGACGAACCGGCGCCGGAGACGCTCGACTTCAACCTCTGGCTCGGACCGGCCGCGAGACGGCCCTTCAACCGGAACTTCGTCCACTATAACTGGCACTGGTTCTGGGACTACGGCAACGGCGAGATCGGCAACCAGGGCGTGCACCAGATGGACATCGCCCGCTGGGGCATCCCGGGCGGGACGCTGCCGAAGCGCGTGCTCAGCATGGGCGGGCGCTGGGTCGATTCGACGGCCGGCAAGCCCCCGTTCACCGACCAGGCCGAGACGCCCAACATGCAGGTGACCGTTTACGACTACGGCGACTGCCTGCTGGTGTTTGAAGTCGCCGGACTGAACAACAAGACGATGATCGAGGGCAACCCGAAGCCCCAGACGAAGGTCGCCAACGAGTTCTATACGACCAAGGGCGTGCTGACCAGCGGCAAATTCACGGCCAAGGATACCGGCAAGAGCGAGTCGCTCGACGTGGACGTCAAAATGGGGCCGGGCGGCCAGTTCGAGAACTTCATCCACGGCGTCCGCAGCCGCAAGCGCGAAGACCTGCACGCCGACGTGCTCGAAGCCCACCTCTCGTCGGCCCTCTGCCACCTGGGCAACATCTCCTACCGGCTGGGCGAGGAGGTCCCCGGCGACACGCCGATCCCCGTCTTCGGCGACAACGAAGAGGTGCAGAAATCGTGGCAGCGGATCAAGCAGGGCCTCAAAGATGCCCTGGGGCTCGACCTTGCCTCGACCCGGTATCAACTTGGCAAGCTGCTCGAATTCGACCCGGAGCAGGAGCGGTTCGTCGGCAACGAGGCCGCCAACAGGCTGCTCACGCGCGAGTATCGGGAACCGTTCGCCGTGCCTGAGACGGTCTAGCGGCGGCAGCGGCCAGAAAGCGGATCGTCAAGCGGCGGCGGGCGGCCTTTAGCGGGCCGCCCGACGCCCGCGCGCGGCTCGTCCGGCGGGTGAAGTGCGTGTGGCCGATGGGGCGGGCGTTTGCGCCTGCTCGGGTGACCTATGCGCTCTTGCGCAGGCCGATGTAGCGGCGCAGCTCGTCCGGCATGGGGAGACGGGAAGCGGCCGGATCCTGGCGGAGCGTATTGGCGATCTGTTCGAGTTGATCGCTCGGGCCGAGCGAGATGTCGAGGAAGATCCACTTCTGCCCGCCGTATTCGCAGCCGCCGCCGAGTGCGCCGCCGAGATACTCCTGGCGAATGCGGTAGCCCGCACGCCGGGCAAGGGCGGCTGCCTGCTTGAGCAGTTCGACCGTGTGCATCCTAGCTTCTCCACTTAGCCAGCATCCGTGACCAGGCCCCATCCTGCCCCGGCCGTCTTCCCAGAGTGCCTGACCGCTCTTGGGCGGGTGTGCCCGTCGCCGACCCGGTCCGCTGCTCCGCCGACGGTGCAGGACGACATGCGGATTATAACGGCTTGAGTTACAGATGCCGAGGCATCTTCGACGATAGGACAGAAAGACAGCTAACCTGTTGATTCGCTTAAAGTTAAGACGTAGGTCCCAGGCAAGGCAGCAAAGAATTCGGCGACCGGGTAATTCGGCGAGCCTGGACTTGCCTGCGGAACTGTAACGGCCAGACCAATCAGCCAAGACGCCAAGGGGGAGTAGCAGAATCTTATGGCACCGAACAACGACAGTCCGTCCCTGGAACAGCAAGTCGAGATTCTCAAGCAGCGATTGGCGCAGGCCCAGAACCTGACGGCCCTCGGCGAGTTGGCCAGCACGACGACGCACGAGTTCAACAACGTGTTGATGACGATCATCAACTACGCGAAGTATGGGCTGCGCCACCAGGATCGCGCATCCCGCGAGAAGGCCTTCGAGAAGATTCTCGCCGCGGGAAATCGGGCGGCCAAGATCACCAATTGCGTCCTCGGCGTCGCCCGCAACCGTTCGAGCGGCCAGGATGCCGTCGATCTGGCCCAGGTGGTCGAGGATACGCTGATGCTGCTCGAGCGGGAGATGAACAAGTACCGCATCAAGGTCGAGAAGCAGTACGCCGAGGTGCCCCAGGTCTACGCCAACGGGAACCAGATTCAACAGATTCTGCTGAACCTGATGATCAACGCCCGGCAGGCGATGCCCGGCGGCGGCCGCCTGCTGATCAAGCTGGCCTACGACGCGGAAAACGACCTGGTGGACCTGGTGGTTCGCGACTTCGGCTGCGGGATTCCCGCCGACAAGCTGCCCCACATCTTCGACCCGTTCTACTCGACCAAGAGCGGTCCCGACGCCAGCGGCAAGGGGGGCTCGGGGTTGGGGCTCTCGATGTGCCGCGAGATCATCGAGGCCCACCACGGACGAATCCGCGTCGACAGCTCCCCCGGCGTCGGCACGGCGATTACCTTGAAGATCCCCTCCGTCACGCGGGCGGCGAAGAATCGCCCCGCCCCCCGGGCGGCGATCGGCCCGATGACGCTGCCGATCAACACTGTTTCCGCGCCGGTTTCGTGATCCGTTTGCCGGAGTCTGCCGACTTGAACCGCCAGGAGCCGCATGCGCCGCCCCAAGAGGTCATCGCTCTACGAGCCTACCGCTACGCGCGGCGGTTGGTTGTCGCCCTGGTCGGCGGGACGATCGTG
>JAAYCB010000382.1 GCA_012744395.1 Pirellulaceae bacterium | reverse complement strand
TCCGGTTTGGGCTCAGGCTTTACCTCGGCTTCCGTCTTGGGCTCGGTTTTCGGCTCCGCCTTGGCTTCCGTTTTCGGCTCCGCTTTGGGCTTGGCCGTGGCTGCGGGCTCGGCCGTGGCCGCCGCTGTGGCGGGCTTCCGCCCGTCGGCCTTTCCGGCCTGGGGCTCCGCCGGCGGGGCGGCCTGCGGCTCGGGCTCCGGCGACTCCTGCGTCTTTGCTTCCGGTTCGACGGGGACCATGATGTCGGCCGGCGTGACGACGCGAATCTCGTTGGTGCGGAGCGTCGGCCAGACCTTTTGGAGCTCCTTGAGAACCTCTTGGACGTTCCCCTTGAAGGGCACGACGCGCAGGTTACCGCTCGAGGAACGCTTCGTGGGCGTCAAACCGGTCTCGCCCATGCGGATCAGCAGTTGGCGGACCTTTTCGAGTTGTTCCGCGGAAGCCCGGACCATCAACTGGCCGGAGGTCGGATCGGGATCGACGTCCGGCTGGCTCAGGTAGCTTTCGTCGGTGAACAGCCGGCGAATGGCCAGGCTTGCGGTGTCGAGTTCGACATAGTCGAGCTGGAAGATCTCCAGGATGCGTTCTTCGGTGCGGAACTGTTCGAGGATTTCCTCGATCTTCGCGTGCTGCTCGGACCGGGCCATGGCGACGAGCTGGTTGCGGTAGCGGTCGACCGTCAGGTCCGCCCGTACGCCCTGCTTCTGGAACATGTCGGTGAGGACCTCGGTCGCCGCGTAGGCATCGACGTTCTTCAGCGAGTAGAGCTTCAGTTGAAGGGCGCTGTCGAGGGTCGTTCCCTTCTCGATCTCCTGGATCAGTTCGTCGATCTTCTGGTGCTGCAACGGCGAGGCGTAGGCGATCAGGCTGTCGGTGGCTGCATCGAGCGAGAACTGCACGTTGCGCTCCATGCGGAACAGGTTCTGGATGGTCGTCAGCACGTTGTTCGGGTCGGCCGAGGTGATCCGATGGACCTGGAGGCGCGGCGCCTTTTCGATCGCGTCGCGATTCATCTCCTCGATCGCGGAGCGGATTTTTTCGTGATCCTCCGGCAACGCGGTGGCCACGATCGCCCCGGTTCGATAGTCGATGGCGATCATCGCCTCCGGAACCAGGGTGCGGACGACATTGAAGGCGGTCAACGAGTCCGCCTCTTCAAACCGGTAGACGACCGCCGTCGGCTTAACGACCGGCGGCACCGTGGCCGTATACTCCTCAACCGTGCGCTGGATCGCGGCGGCGTAGCGTTTGTCGGACCAGACGATCAGGCACTGGCGCTCCGCGTCCGGAACGAACTGCGCGTGCTGGCGGATCACCGGGTCGAGCAGCGAGAGGAGCGTGGTGACGTCTTCCGGCTTCATCGGGTAGACCGACATCACGCGGTTTCCATCGAGCCAACTGTCGGCTTCGATCTGGTCGACGGCCGCCTTGATCGTCGCGTGGTCTTCGGGATAGGCCCAGGCGATCAGCTTGGAGGGGTCCTGGCCGACGGTGAACTTGGCCTGTGGGACAATCGGCGTGAGGACCTGCATCGCGGCGGCGGCGCTGGCCGTCCCCAGTGGATAGACGGCGATGCTCGGCTGCTTTTCTTCCGGCCCCTTCTTGGCCAGCTGGTCCAGCGTCGCCTTGATCTTCTCGTGCTCCGCCGGGCGGGCCAGCGCGACCAGTTGGCGGGCGTCGCTGCCGGCATTGACCGCCGCCTCGGGCACGGTCTTCAGCAGCACGCTGATCGCCGTCTGGACGTCGACCGTCTCGACGGTGTAGACCTCGACCCGGGGCGCCGTCTCCGCCGGCTCCTCCTTGCCCATCTCCTCGACGGCCTTCTTGATCAGCTCGTGATCGGCGGGCCGGGCCCAGGCGACCAGTTGCCGCGTGTTCGCCCCGACGCCGAACTGGGCCTGGGGGACGATCAGACGGAGCAAGGCGGTCGCCTGGGTCGTCGTTGTCGCGGTCAGAGGATAGATCACCATCCGCGGCGCTGTCTCTTCCGGCTCTTTCTGCGAAAGGTCCCGAATCGCCGCCTCGATCTTCGGCTGCTCGTTGCCCCGGGCCCAGACGATCAACTGGTAGGGGTCGCTGCCGGGAGTGAACCGGGCCATTGGAAACGCGCTCGCCAGCAGCTGCATCGCGCTGGCCGCCGTCGTCTTCTCCAAGGTATAGACCATGACCTTCGGTGCCGTTTCGGGCGTTTCGACGAACTCATCGACCAGCTTCTTGATCTCCTCGTGATCCTTGGGCCGGGCCCAGGCGATGATCTCGTCGGTTGACTGGCCGAGCGTCAGCCGCGCTGCGGGGACCGCGTTCTGTAGGAACTGCATGACATAGAACACGCGCCGAATCTCGCTGATCCCCAGCTTGTAGACCACCGCCTTGGCCTGCTTCTCCTCGGGCCCCTCGACGTCGATCTGCTCGAGGGTCTGCTCGATCAGCACGTGGTCCTCGGGCCGCGCCCAGACGATCAGTTGATTGGCCTCCGGCCCCGGGCTGACCTGGGCCTGCGGCGACGCCAACTGGAGAATCTGCG
>JAAYCB010000381.1 GCA_012744395.1 Pirellulaceae bacterium | reverse complement strand
GTTCTCTTGCGCCTTCCACGCAGTCCCCAACGCTCGCCCATCCTCACCGAACCTTCGGCCGTTCAAACTCGCACAATTCCGGCCAAACAATTCCGGGCGCCGCAGCCACAGCAGGACCTCGCAGTATCGCATTCTGTGACTCCTCCATTAGACGCTGAACAACCCACGTTGCCAATCCGGGACACTGATCTCGCTTTGCTGCAAAGCACGCCTTCCCAAGGAGCCCCATGGTGAAGTCCACGAGCATCCTCCTCAACGAACATCGGCTGATTGAACAAGTGCTCAACTGCCTCGAAAGAATGGTGGAGCGTTGTGTGTCCCAAGGGAGGTTGGAGAGCGCGCCGGCACGCGATGCGATTGTCTTCTTTCGCGGCTTTACAGAACGTTGCCATAACGTCAAAGTGCTGACCGTGCTGTTACCGACGATGCGGGCAATAGGTGTCGTGCCGGAGCGCTGCCTGGGCTGTTCCATGCTTCAACGGCGCGAGGCGGCCCGTCTCCACGTGAACGCCATGGAGGTGGCGATCGAACCTGCCTCGAGTGGTGACTCCGCAGCGCTGAAAACGTTCACGGAGCATGCGGAGGCGTACATCGAGCTGCTCTTGGAGTTTATCGCCAAGCAGGAGGACTGTCTGTTTCCCATGATCGCCCAAGCCTTGCCCGAGGCCACCAAGGCGCGGCTTGACGTCTCGCTGGCCCCGGCCTGCGGTGATGGTCAAGAACAGTGTGCGCCCGATACCTACATCGACCTCGCCAATCGTCTGGCAGACCACTTTGACGTGCCGCGAACCGTGATCGCAAATACGCCGGCAAGCGGTTGAATGCGGCTGAACCCACACGACCTCAGAGGGCATGGCCCGCGGAGCACACTATGCTCTTTCTCAGCTGACCACATTTGAACCATCATTTGCAGGCAGAAACCCACCAATGCTTCGTACAGATGAGATCCTGTCGACCATTGAAATGCTGCACGCTGAGCACCTCGACGTGCGGACCGTAACCCTGGCGCTGAACGTCGATGACTGTGCGGCCCCTCATGTCGACCACATGTGTCGAAAGATGTACCAAAAGATTGTGTCTCGGTCGGGCGGGCTGGTGGAAGTCTGTGACCGGGTTGCAGCCAGCTACGGAATCCCGGTGACTAACCGGCGTCTGGCCATATCGCCCGTCGCGACAATTCTGGCCGGCCACGGGCATGAGGCCGCTGTGCAAGTCGCCAGGACTCTTGAGGCTGCAGCGCTGAATATCCGCGTGGACTTCGTGGGCGGATTCACCGCGCTGGTGCACAAGGGCACCACACCTGCTGATGCGGTCGTGATGAACTCGCTGCCGGAGGTTCTTGCCAAAACCGATCGTGTGTGTGCTTCGGTCAATCTTGCCTCGCGCAAGGCAGGCATCAACATGGATGCGGTTCGCGAGATGGGGCATGTTATCCTGCGAATCGCCGAGGCCACCGCCGATCGCAAAGGCTGTGGCTGCACCAAGCTCTGCGTGTTCGCCAACATCCCGGAAGACAACCCCTTCATGGCTGGGGCATACATGGGGGTGGGGGAACCGGAAGCAACTATCAACATCGGTGTTTCCGGACCCGGCGTGGTTGGCAGCGCACTTCGCCGCCGACTGGCGATGGCGGGCAAGATTACCCTGGGCGATTTGGCTGAAGAAATCAAGATCACCAGTTTCCGAATCACGCGTGTCGGCGAGTTGATCGGCCGCGAGGTGGCGACCGAACTCGGCTTGCCGTTCGGAGTGGTTGACCTGTCGCTTGCCTCCACGCCTGCCGTGGGCGACAGCGTAGGCGATATTCTGAAGACGATGGGCATCCGTCAGATTGGTGCTCCCGGCTCAACGGCTGCGTTGGCAATGCTTACCGATGCCGTCAAGAAAGGTGGAGTGTTCGCTTCCAGTTCCGTCGGTGGATTGAGCGGTGCCTTCATCCCGGTTAGCGAAGACGCGGTGATGGCCGATGCGGTCGGGGCAAGGCACCTCGTCCTGGAGAAACTAGAGGCCATGACTAGCGTCTGTTCGGTGGGCTTGGATATGGTTGCCGTTCCCGGTGACACGCCGCCAGAAACCATTGCTGCCATTATTGCAGACGAGATGGCTATCGGCGTGATCAACAACAAGACAACCGGCGCACGCCTGATTCCCGTACCAGGGGCCCATGCCGGCGACTTCGTCGATTTCGGCGGATTGTTCGGCTCCACGCCGGTGATTGACGTCCGCAACGCCGGCGCCAGCGAGACGTTCATCCGTTTCGGTGGCCGTATTCCGGCTCCGATTCAATCGCTGACGAACTGAGTAAATCCTGTACCTGTACTGGATTCCTCGGACTTCCCAAGCCGCCCTGCCGACTCTCGAAAGCCAACAGAAGTCCTTGTCACAGCGTGATTTGCTGAAAAATCAGCGCGACTAGATTTGAACCAATGTCCTCTGCGTTTCGAACAAGGCGGATACGGTCCGGAAACGCACGTAACTGTTTCCTTTCAGCCAATTCTCCACCGGGTGGTAGTTGGCGACCTGCGTTTTCCGATGACCCGACCTCGCTCTGAGAATGCGAGTCACCGGGGTTTCTTCAACAGGAATTCATAACCCTTCAAGACTGCTGCGGAACTGGTCACGACTTCCGCCTCCCGGACCCAGTCCGGGGCGGGTTCGAGCCGATCGGCGGCCGGCGGATAGGGCCAAGTTTCGCGGCCAGACCGGGCCACGTCAACCGCCGGTGGGCAACGCGGGCAGCGGGTCCGGAGTGTTTGACAGGCGGGCGCTCGTGTCGATAATCCGCGGTTGTGTGGCGGCGCGCTATCAGACTCCATGATCAAAGTCAACGAGGAAACGACACGATCCAACGGAGCGGTGCCTGGCAACCGGTTCGATCCGCAATCGGCGCGATCCGCCGCAACTTGGGCCACGCACTCCGTCTGGCCCGGCGGCTGGACCTGGCGGCGATGACCCCGCAAGACGATCTGGCATCGACGAAGTACTGCCTGGCCGATCCGGCCAAGGCCGACGCAGTCTACATTCCGACCGCCGGCAACGTGAAGGTGTCGCTCGGCCAGGCCGAGAACCGCTTCGCCGTGGAGTGGATCCATCCGTCAACCGGCAAAGCGGTCGGCGGTGATGCGGTAACAGGCGGCGCGGACCACGAGTTCGCCGCCCCCTTCGATGGCGATGCCGTGTTGTATTTATCCTGCGCGTAACCCCTCAGCAATTCCCGACGGCGATGGTTACCTGGATTTTGAACGGGAGAGAGCAGAGGTCACCGGGGGGCGAATCGGTTCTGTGTTTCCTTGTTCCCACGAAAGCCTCAAACGGTTGAGCCCGGATTATTCATGTACTTCAAATGTCGCGACAACGCGCGCCGTCGTAGGCGTCAGCGAGAATCCGCAAACGAGTTATCCTCGCTCACGCTT
>JAAYCB010000380.1 GCA_012744395.1 Pirellulaceae bacterium | reverse complement strand
TCCAGTCGGCGCGCTGATCCGATGGATTCGATCCCGCATGGCCCGGGGGGCCAAAACAGGAACCCGGATTATTCATGAGCCGGGAATTTTCCGATGTGTCGCGCGCCGCTGTAACCCGAAGCGTAAGCGAGGCCAATCGTGACCCGAAGCGTGAGCGAGGCCAACTCGGGTCCGCCGCCCTCGCTTACGCTTCGGGTCAACGATCGGCTCATGACTCGTCCGGGGGAAATAATGAGCATCCGGACGGCTCATCGTCTTCAGGTCGGTGCAACCTTTTCAGGCAAGTCAAGACTCCATCTCACACAGGGGGACCCGGCCTCAAAACAAGTACCCGAAGCGGATGTCGGTCAGCAGGTCCGGCGCCGCGTCGTTCAGCCCCGCCCCGATCCGCCAGGTGATCTGGAGCCGGTCGGTGCACAACCAGCTCAGCCCGCCGCTGAGCATCTGCCGGGTGAGGTCCTGCGCGGAGCCGTCGTCGGCAAGCATCTGCCACTGGGCAAACACCCCCACCCGCTCGGTGAGCAGATAGTCGAGGTCGGCGGCCTGCTGCCATTGCAGGTAATGGTCGCCCTGGTCGCGGAAGAAGGCCACGCTCGACTCGCCGCCGAGCGTGAGGGCGTCGGTTAGCCGCCACTGGTACAGAAGACCGCTCAGCGGCTGGATGCTGTTCATGGAGAAACGCTCGCCGGCGAGCGTGATCGGCAACGACGCCAGCACGGCCGCCTGCGGCACCCAGCCATCCTGCGCGAACAAGTCCCACATCAAGCCGACGTTCGGGTCGAGCGCGCGCGTATCGCTCGAATCCCCCAGCGGCCCCCGCTCGTCGATTATCGACACGCCGGGCCAGCCGACGCGGACCTCGAGCCGCTCGGTCACGCCCACGCGGAGCAACAGGTCCGGCACAATCTGCTCGCTGGCGCGATAGGGCCCGGCCGAGTCGGTCACGTAGGCGTATCCGCCTTCGATAAGAACCCGCCCGCGCGCCGTGTTGAAAAGCCGGCGGACAACTCCGGGCCGATCTTCGTTCGCCGTCCCGGCCTGATCGCGGTCAATCAACCACGACGATTGATCCCAGGCCGCGGGAACCACGCTGGTTGCCGGTCGGCTTGAGTCCGGCTCGCCCGGCGGACGGGTCTCCCAATCGCCGACCGGCTCGAAATACGATCCCGAGTCCGGCGGGCCTTGACCGCCAGCGGGAAGGGCCGCGGCCGAGGCGATGGCCGGAACGATCAACATCGCCAGGAGGTTCTTGTTCACGCTGCGCCTATCGGTTCTTGCCCGCACTTCCCCGAGCGGCGCCCAGCGCGTGCGCCGGCGGCCCGGTTTGCCTGGTTTTGGCGGCCGACCGGCTCACGTGCGTGGGGCTCTCGCCGGCGGTCTTCCGGGCCAGGCCCGGCGGAATCGTGGAGTCTTGGGAGCGGCCGAACGATCCGACGGTGAACCCCGAGCGTTTCGGAGCCGGAGAGTTGGCAGTCTGCTTGGCGTGACGCTTTTTGAATGGGTTCAATCGGCTCCAGAAGCCGCCCTCGTCCGCACGGGCGGCCGGCGACGTGGCGAGTTGCTCGCGGGTCGGAAGCCCGGCCCGTTCCGGCGTCGGGAGCGGGTCGGGAGCCAAGAGGCCCTGGCCGGCGGTAGCCGGGTCATCCGGAGCCCAGGGGCGTTCGAGGTGGCGGACCTGGCCATTGGGTCCGACGAACGTCTGCGCGATCGTGCCGGCTTCCCCGTCGTACGATCGGGTGAAGGTCTTTTCCATCGTGCGGCCGTCGCGGAAGGTGTGGGTCATCTGCCTCTGGTAGTTGTAAGGATCGGTTCCGGTGACCGACATGGCATGTTCGCGGAGCAGTGTGCCGTCGGGCCGGTAGAAACTCTGCTGCTGGAGGAGGGAGTAGCCGTCTTCGGTTCGCTGGTACTCGCGCAACTGGGTGTGGCTGCCATTCGGCCGAGAGACCGCGTGCTGATAGCGAAAGGAGCCGCCATCCTGGTTCTCCACGCGCTCGTGCAAGTTGGTCACGGAGCCCTGCGGGTTCTGCGTCTGGCGTTGCCATGTCCAGGCGGGCGCGGCGACCGGCGTTTGCAGGTCGCCGGCAGGGGACGGCAACGGGGCCAGATCGGCCGGCTGTAGCTCAAGCGGCAGGGCGCCGAGCGGGGAAGCGGCAGCCGGCGCCATCGCGTTCGAATCGGTCTGGGGCAACGGCGTCGTCCCGGCATCTTGAGCAGCGGCGGTGCCGCCGAGCAGCAAGCCGAGCCCGATGGCGGAGAGTAGAAAAGAAACGAGACGGTGCATCACGAGCGCCTCCTGGCTTGCGCAAAGACTGACTTGTCTTGCCCGGGGGTTGGAAATGGCAGCACGGCGGGGATTGGTCCAGACCGTCTGCCAGCGAGGAAGTGCCGGCCCAATACTCCCTATCGGCAGCGGCGCGGTCCTTGGCCGCCCCAAAAAAACTGCCGCTGGTGCGGATCGGGCAAGAATCCGGGCAGCCGCCCGGGGGGACCGTGCCGCCTCGGCACCACCCCGGGAGTGTGCCGGGGTGGTCAATTCCCCGACCTTGCAGAAATCTCCCGAAATCTTCAAACTGTGCACTTTACACTCCTCGCCGAATTGGCTGTCCCACGCCCGCTGCGAAAGCCCCGCGCCAGCCGAGGCCGGCCAGCTGGCGAGCAGCGGCGGCGGCAGGCATTGCAGCCGTCCAGGGACAACCCGTACAGCTGGAACAACTGCGTCTCGTCGCCGCAGCGAGCCACCCGTTCGTAGCGGGCGTGGCCAAAGTGCTTGATGTTCCGGATCTTGCGAATGGTTCCGCTATGTCGGGGCGGGGAATTTCGTTTTCGTCCCGCTGCGCTCGGCGACGATACCTGCGTTGGGACCGGTCAGAAAGGCATCCTTTTCCACAAGGACGTTTCATGAAGAAAGACACCTTCCGAGTCGTGACACGGGGCGCCGACGGAGAGATTCGGATTCGCGATTATGACAGTCAAGAGGACTTGCTCAAGCGCCACACGCAGATCGGGATCGACGATTGCAGCACGGACCTCGAGCTCCGCGGCCTGCCGGTCTTCCGCGGGTTGATCGGCCCAATGCCGGAGGGCAAGAACGTGATCCGCTATGAATCGCCGGAGATCTTCGAAACGTTGACGAAGGAATGGAGCGTCTCCCCCCCCACTCGGCGTGCCCGAACTCGGACCCAGGCGTCCCGTTCCAGCTGAACGCTCGGATCGGGAGGGCCCGCCCCGCCGGCCCGTACGAATTTGTACGCGGGGACAATCCTGAAGGGGCCGAAAGGCCCCTTTTTTCTGGCGCTTTTCCGGCAATTCTTTTCAGCACCGGCTTGGTTGCACACCCCCACGCCTGCTACAATGTGCCCGCCTCGACGCTTCCGAGATACCACTGGCCAAATGCGGCGTCTCTCCAAGGGGCATCGTTGGACAAGAAAAGGGGCCTTCCGTCAGCATGCGGGACGAACCGGGGGGGGGCCGAGGAAACAGCGGAAAGGCTCCACCAACCGGCCAGGACCCCTTGCTTTTTGCACCGCGCTCCGTCACAAATCATGTATGGCATTTCGTGCGACGACCTCTGCCCGTCGTGGGCCAAGCTGGTATCGCATCGTTTTCTCTCTAGGAGGCCCAACGTGGCAAAGAAGTTGTATGTCGGCAACTTGTCGTATGACACGACCGACAGTGACCTGCAAAGGATGTTTGATGAATTTGGGACCGTGGAGTCCGCCCAGGTGATCGTGGATCGGGATTCCGGCCGCTCCAAAGGCTTCGGCTTTGTGGAGATGGCCAACGATCAAGAGGCGCAAGCCGCGATCGACGCCCTGAACGGCCAAGAGGTCAGCGGGCGCGCCCTGACCGTCAATGAAGCCAAGCCAAGGGAAGACCGCGGCGGACGCGGCGGCGGCGGCGGACGCGGCCGCGGCGGCTATGGCGGCGGCGGCGGTGGTGGCGGGCGGGGGGGATACGGCGGCGGCGGCGGGCGACGCTACTAGGCCGCGATTCCGCCGGGCGCCCTAATCGCAACAATCCACCCGAGGCCCTCGCGGCAGGCCCGCCAGCGGGCGATCCGAGCCTCACGAGGAACCAGCACGCCCTTTCCACGCCCAGCGCTGGAAAGGGCGTTGTCCTGCGCCCATCAGGTGGCCTACCGCTTTCCCGCCCCCGGCTCGGTTCCGCGCGTGGTTCCCCTCGCTGCCTCCGCCCCGATGCAATACAGCCGCCGCGTTGTGCGGATGAACAGTTGCCCGTCCGAGGCGATCACCGAGGAGCGGACGACTTCCCCGCGGGCCGGTTGATCCATGCGGATTGAATTGAGGACTTCGCCGCGAGCGGCGTCGAGCACGTCGACCTGGCCGTCGAAATTCACCAGGTAGATCTTGCCATCGGCAGCCAGCGGTGACGCTTCGTACTTGGCCCGGCCCGGCGTCGGGGTGATCCACTTCACTTCGCCGCTGGCCGGCGCGACGCGGGCGAGCGCCTTGCGGAGATCGCTGAGCACGAAGAAGTCGCCGTCGTAAAACGCCGGCGTGGGAACGTCGCTGGTGATCTCGCGAACCTTGCCGCTCTTCCATGCCAGATCGGCATCGCCCAACAGCCCCGCCAGCCCGGCCCTGATGGCATAGATCGGGCTTCCTTTCGGCGCGCACAAGAGCACCACGCCGCCACCGGAGACGGGCGAGGGCACGAGCCGCCAGTGGGAGATTTTCACCGGGTTCATCTTGTCCCAGCGCCAGAGTTCCTTGCCCGTCTCCGGATCGTGGCCGGTGATCGCGTCGCCGCCGGCCAGGAGCAGTTCGCGGCGGCCCGCGTGTTCCAACGGGATCGGCGTGCTGAACGCCTCGCGCGATTCGGCCACCGCGCCGCTCTGGCGGGTCACGCGCCACAGGGTCCTGCCGCTGTCCGGGTCGACGGCCAGCAGGTACGACTCGTTCTCCCGATCGGCGAACCCGCGCCCGGCGACGGGCACATCGCGCTGCAACACCTGGAGGTAGAGCTTGCCGCCGTAGAGCGTCGGGCTGCTGGCAAACGTCCAGTTGAAGGCAAACGTGCCGTGGTCGTCCTGGAGGTTTCGGGCCCAGCGCCGCTCGCCCGCCAGGTCGTAACAGACGAGCTGGCCGCTGCTGAAGAAGAAGACCACCCGCTGGCCGTCCGTCACCGGCGATGGCGCGGCATACGTGCTGCGATGGTCGCGGCGGATGCCCCTGGCCACGTCGTGCTTCCAAAGCAGCTTGCCGCCGGCCCGGTCAAAGCAGATCGCTTGCAAGACATCCCGGGCAATGTCGGTGCCGGAGAGAAACACGCGCTTGTCCCAGACGATCGGAGTCGAGGCGGCGGGCCCCTCCAGGTCCGCGCTCCAGAGGACCCCCTCCGTCGTGCTCCAGGTGGACGGCAGGTCTGTTTCGTCGGCCGAGCCGTTGAAATGGGGGCCGCGCCAATGCGGCCAGTTGGCGGCGCGGATCGGCGAAGCGGCGAGCAGCAGAAGACAGGCAGCGAGCGTTAACCTCATGAAGTAGGTCTCCCTGGGAAGTGGCTGGTTGACTTCGTCGGCATGCAGACTTGCGGCAGGCCCGCACGCGGCAAGCGGATGCTCGCCACAGGCGGGTTCTCCATTTTCCCCAAGGCGGGCAGCGAACGAAAGCCCTTGCCGGCGAGAACCGCGGCAGATCGACCCGCCGGGCTCTCCCGGAGGCGATCCGTCAAGCGGAATCGCAGGCTGGACCGCCGGTCCGTGCGGGGGTATGATCGGCCTGCGGCCGGCAGCGGTTGCCCGCCGGGGCCGGGCGGCCGCCCTTTTTCCACCCGTCATGCGCGGACCCCGCGCGGGGAGACAAGGCGATGCGTGTTCGAATCTGTCCGAAGTTGACACGGAGCACGTCCACCGCGGCAGCCGGCCGCAGCACGTCGGCTGGCCCGCGGCGGCGGGCGGTGGGCGGCGGGCCCTGGCCAGGCAGGCTGGCAACCGGCGCGGTCTGCGCCCTCGTGCTGTTCGCCGGCGGGCTTGCCGCCCGCGCGGCCGACAAGAAGTTCATCGAACTCGGCTGGGATATTCCCGACACGGCATTTCTGCGGGCCGAGCACCTGGCGATGGAGCAGGAGGGCCCGTTCGACGGCGTTATCTTCCGCGCCGGGGCGAAGACCGGCGACGGCAAGAGCGTCAGCACGCAGGCCGGCTGGAACCGCCAGCGATGGAACAAGGAATGGTTTGAAGACGCGCGCGGCGACCTGAAGGCTTGCCGTTTCACGAAGTTCAGCCACAATTTTCTCCTCTTCAACGCGACGCCCCAACGGATCGAATGGACCGACGGCGAAGGTTGGGACGCGCTGGAAGAAAAGCTCCGGATCTGCGCTTGGCTGGCTGGCGAGGGAAAGGCGAAGGGGCTGGCGCTGGATTTCGAGCCCTACGGCGAAAACCAGTGGAAGTTCGATCCCTCCACGGGGCGCTCGTTCGCCGAAACGGCGGCGCTGGCCCGGCAACGGGGCGCCCAACTGGCCCGTGGCATCGGGTCGGAAATGCCCTCGGCAGTGATCCTTGCCCTGTTCCTGAACAGCGTTGTCGCCCGGGCGGGGCGTGTGGATCATCCGGCGGCGATCCTCGCCGAAGAACACTACGGGTTGCTGCCGGCGTTCTTCAACGGCATGCTCGACGCCGCGACGCCGCAGATGGTCCTCGTCGACGGTTGCGAAAACGGATACTACATGGACAGCCTGGAGGCCTACCAGCGCGCCGCGCTGGAGATGCGTTCGTGGCACGGCCCGGCGATCAAGCTCGTCGCGCCGGAGAGCCGCGCCCGCTACCGGCAGCAGGTTCAGGCCGGCTTCGGCTTCTATCTCGACATGTTCGTCAATCCGCAGGGCCACCGGTATTACCGGCCGCCGCTGGAAGGATCGCGGCTGAAGCGGCTCTCGCGAAACCTTGCGGCCGCTCGCGACGCGTCGGACGAGTACGTTTGGATCTACGGGGAGCAATGCCGCTGGTGGAGCGGGCTGGCCAAGGACAAGCCGTGGCGCGAGGAGCAGTTGAAGAACACGGCGGGCAAGGGCCGCGCCTGGGAGGAGGCGTTGCCGGGCATCACGCGGGCGATCGCCCGGACGCGCGACGCGCGGGCGGCAGCCCGTGCGGAAATCGCCCAGAGAAAAGCCCGCGGGACGGCGGCCAATCTCGCCGTCAACGCCGATTTCCGTCAGCCGCCGACCGGCGGGACACTGCCGCCCGGCTGGTCGTCGTGGCAGGACGAGAAGAACCCGACCGGCAGCTTTGCCTGGGACGAGACCGTCGGCGGCGGCTCGGCCCGCGCGGTGCAGGTCGCCTGGGGCTGCTTTCTCCAGCAGTTGGCCGCCGTGCCCGGCGAGACATTCGCCGTCAGCGCCGATTGCCTGGCCAAAGGGACGACGACGCCGGCAGTCACGATCCGCTGGCAGACCGGCGAGGGCCGGTGGACACACGAAGCGGACGACGCCCTGTTGGCGTTCGAGCCGGCCGGCGGCGACTGGAAGACGGCCTTCGGCGTGGTTACCGTCCCTGCCGCCGCTGGCCAACTCGTCGTCCTGCTCGGCGTCCGCGGCCAGCAGACCGCCAACGACGTCTGCTGGTTCGACAACGTTGCGGTCTACCGGCTGGACTGAAGCCCGGCGGAGCGGTTCAGGCGGAGCGGATCGATTGGGGGGGACTTTTCCGTTCGGTTAAGGCATGCGGGTGCCTGGCGCCGTCCCGCGCGGAATCTCGGCAGACTCTAGCGGATATGCCCGGCGGCCGTTGGCGCCGCGGGCGCCGATTCTCCGGTTTGACCTGATTGTGCCCGATTTTCGCGGCCGATGATGCGGGTATGAGAGGTTTTTCCACAGCGCTGGTGACCCTGGCGGTCTGCGTCCCCTGCGCGGCGTTGTCCGGCGGCGATGCCCGCGCGGAGGAGCCCTGCCGTGCGATCCTGCCGGAACAGCGGCGGCTGGAAATCCGCGCGCCGGACGAGCTGCGTCGCGTCCGCCTGCCCGCGGTGCCGGTCCCCTCGACCGTGGTTGACGCGATCGAGCAGCCCCCGCCGCCGGCCCGCCACCTGGCGTTGGACGAGGCAATCCGGATCGCGCTGGCGCGAACCGAGGTGGTCCGCGTGCTGTCCGGGGGCGGCGCCGCTTCGAGCGGCCAGACGATCTACGATCCGGCGATCGCCAGCATGGGCGTCGACCAGGAGCGGGGGCGCTTCGATCCGGCCGTCTCGGCGCGGAACCGTTTCCACCGCCAGCGGGCGCCGGTGGCGGAATTCGACGGCGGCGCTGCGTCGGGGGTCTCGATCGGCGGCGACGCGGTCCACGACTACGAGATGGCTCTCGGCGTCTCGAAGACGACGACCAGCGGGGCCAGCGCGGGAGTCGACGTCCGCACGAACCCGACGACGGTCCACACGACGGATCCCCTGCTGCTGAATCCGTACTCCCAGTCCTCGGTCGATCTTTTCGTCACCCAACCGCTCTTGCAGGGCGCCGGCCGCCGGGCGAACCTGGCGCCGATCGTGCTCGCCCGGATCGACACGGAGCGCTCCTTCTACCAGTTGAAGTACTCCGTTCAGCGGCTCGTGCAGAGCGTGATCGACGCCTACTGGTCCCTGGTCTTCGCCCGCACCGACGTCGCGGTGCGGCAGCAGCAGACCCGGCAGGGCTACGAAGCCTATGAGATTGCCGAGGCGAACCTGGCCGTGGGGCGGTTGAACGTGGGAGAAAAGGCCCAGGCCGAATCATCCTGGCGGAGTTTCCAGACGGCGCAGATCGCCGCCGAGTCGGCGGTCCTCCAGCGCGAACAGGTGCTCCGCGATCTGCTCAACATGGCGCCATTCGACGGGGTCCAACTCGTGCCGGTCACGCCGCCGGTCGGCGAGCCGCCCGAAATCGCCTGGGACGACCTGCTCCGCGCGGCCGAGGAGAATCGCTGCGATCTGATCGAGCGAAAGCTGGCCGTGGAAGCCGGCGAGCAGCGGCTGCTGATGGCGCGGAACACCGCCCTGCCCCGGGTCGACGCGACGGCCCTCTACCGGTTCAGCGGCCTGGAGGGGCGGACGTACATGGGCGATTATATCCGGACGCGGGCGGGCGATTTCACCGGCTGGCAGATGGGCGTCGACATCAGCCTGCCCCTCGGGCTCCGCGAGGCCCGGGCCGAACTCCGCCGCCAGGAGCTGGCCCTCGCCCGCCACCGCGCCGACCTGGAACAGACGCTCCGCTTCGCCGTGCAGGCCTTGGCCACGCGCTACCGCAACGTGGCCCAGTACTACCGCGAGTACCTGACGGTCAAGCAGGCCCGCCAGGCGGCCCACGTGAACCTCGAATTGCAGCGCGAAGAGTACCGGATCGGGAGAACGATCTACCTGAACCTGCTGCAAGCGATCACCAGCTGGGGGAATGCGGTCAGCACCGAGGCGGAGGCCCTGCTGCGGCTGAACTCTGAACTGGCGGCCCTGGAGGTTGAAACCGGGAAAATCCTCGAGAGCCACGGGGTGCAGTTCTACGAAGAGCTTTACGGTTCGCTTGGCCCCGCCGGCCGGCTGTTCCCCGACGCCTGCTACCCGCGGAGCGCCTCGCCGGGTGAAAACACGGCGCGTTATCCCGCCGGCGACCGGCCTGCGGAAGCCGCGTTCGAGGTCGAACGGCTCGCCGTCCCCCAGCGGCAGTAAGCCGGAGAGCCGCCGCGGCCCCGGGGTCACGGACCTTGCGGCCGCAGCGGGTCGTCCCGCCCGGCAAGCCCCCGCGGCGGGCGGCCGTCAGGCCCGCGACAGATACTCGCCCGTTCGCGTGTCGACCTTGACCAGTTCGCCTTCGCTGAGGTATTCCGGCACCTGGATCATCAGGCCGGTCTCCAGGGTGGCGGGCTTGGTTCTCGACGTGGCGGAGTTGCCGCGGATGCCAGGGTCGCACTGGACCACCTTCAACTCGACGGTCAGCGGCAGTTGAATCCCCACGGCCTGGTCGTTGTAGATGAGGACCAGGATCCCTTCGAGCTCCTCGGTCAAGTACTGGGCCTGGTCCTCAACGTCTTCCTTGGCGAGCGGATACTGTTCGTAGTTCTCGTTGTCCATGAAGTGGAAATGGGTCCCGTCGGCGTAGAGATACTTGACGGACCGCCGCTGAAAATCCGCTTCCTCCAGGGAATCGCCGCCGCGGAGCGTGATGTCGACCTTCTGCCGAGAGACGAGGTTTCGGGCCCGGTACTTGTAGTACGTGGCCGCCCCGCGGGCACTGGGCGACTGGACCGAGATCGTCTCGATGATGCAAGGGCCGCCGTTGTAGTTGACGATCACTCCGCGCTTGATGTCCTTGGCAAGCATGGCAACACCTGGGATCGTGGGGGCCGGTCTGGGCGAAACCGTTCGCCAGAAGCAGACGACTCCATTATGCCATGCCCCAGGCAACGGGCAAAGCCGGGCGGCGCGCGAGAACCGCCCCCCCTGGTGCGATTCTCCCATCTCTTTCAGTCCGCGGCCGGGCCCGCCGCGGCGGATTCCGGACGCTCGAGCAGCGCGTCCTGCGCTCCCCAGACGGTCTTCAACTCGGCGAGCTTCTGATAGGCCTCGATCGCGCCGGTCAGGTCGCCGCGACTGGCCTTGAGGTTGGCGCCGTCGAGGCCGGGATAGAGCCCGCCAAGGCCTGGTCCCTCAATAAGACCGGAACAACTGGATCCGAGCCACGGGTACGCCGAGAAGGAAGATCAGGTTGCCGAAGAACATCTTCCAGGCCTCGCCGCGCATGCGCCCGGGACATCGCCACGTGGTGCCCGACCGCCAACCGTAGACGGCCAGGAGAAGATCGAAATAGAAGATCGTGAACTGCCGGGGGTTGCTGTACATGCCGCATTGGTCGCAGAGCCGGTAGCCCCGCTCGATCTCGGCCACCGGCCAGCCGTCGCCCGATCGGAGCGTGGAGATCGTGTGGCAGAAGGGGCAGCTCAGCTGGGGCGTCTCGGCGATCCCGGTCAGATCGACGACGGCGCCGCAGGCCGGGCCGTCCTGCCCGCGAACCTACAACATCGCCCCCCCCTGCGGATCGACGGAGATGCCCCCCGTCAACTCGGCGAGCTTCTCGAGGACCAGCAGCAGGGAACTCGGGTCGAAGGTCTCGTCGCCGTCCTCGTCGCCGTCGACAATCTGCTCGAAATGGAGGATGTCCAGCCGGGCATCGCATTCGCGCAGCATGTCCAGCCGCTGCTTTTCATCCTCGCAACAGCAGGTCGGCGCAACTTCCTCGGCCAGGGTGGCCACCTGTTCCTTCACTTCCTCGCCGGACAGGTAGGAGATGTCCAGAGCGGAGAAGTCTTCGGGCGCCAGCACCGTCAGCGACTCGAGCCGCCCCTGGGTGTTGGCGACAAGGTTCGTGAGCGTGAGATGCTGGTTCAGGCCGGTGATTGCCTTGTGAATCTGCTTCAGCGTGGGGCGATTCTTGGAGGGGAAGAGCACGAAGTAGGTCTCTCGCCAGCGATACTGGTTGTTTTCGAACATCGACATCGTCAATCTTCCTCTTCGGACAGGTCGGTCTCGTCGTTGTGCCGGCTCGCCCCCGACGCGGCGGCGGAACCCGATTGCCCCAGTTCGATGGAGCGCCGTGCGGCGGCCCCGACGGCGGCCATCAAGGCGGCTCGCAGACCGCCCTGCTCGAGGGCCTGGATTCCGGCGATCGTCGTTCCGCCCGGGCTGGTCACGCGGTCCTTCAACACGCCGGGGTGCGCGCCGGTGGCGAGGACCATTTCGGCGGCACCGGAGACGGTCTGCGCCGCCAGGAGCGTGGCGATTTTTCTCGGCAGGCCCATGCGGACCCCGCCGTCGCTGAGCGCTTCGATGATCGTATAGACAAACGCCGGCCCCGAACCCGACAGTCCGGTCACGGCGTCGATCAGCCTCTCCTCGACATGGAAGGCGATGCCGACGGCCGACAGCAGGCGTTCGACCAGTTCGGCGTCGGCCGATGTCGCCGTCGGCCCGAGGCAGAATCCGCACGCGCCCCGGCCGATCAGGCAGGGCGTATTGGGCATCACGCGGACCAGCCGGACCCGGCCGCCCAACGCGTCGTCGAGCCTGGCGATCGAGATGCCGGCCGCGATCGAGATGACGAGTCGTTCAGGAGTCGCCGCCGGGCGGATTTCCGCCAGCACCGCGGCCATCTGCTGCGGCTTGACTGCCAGGAAGACCACGTCGCAGCGGCGGACCAGTTCGCGGTTTGTTTCGGCGACCGAGCCGCCGGTGGTCTGCGCGAAGCGCGCGGCCGCAGCGGCGTCCACGTCGGCGGCCAACAGCCGCTGGCCGCCGACGAGTTCGGCCTTGACCAACCCTTGCCCCAAGGCCGTGGCCATCTGCCCGGCGCCGATGAATCCGATTCTTTGCTCCAGCATGAGCCGATCAACTGCGGTGGATTGGGAGGCGGCCCGGCCGGCAAAACAGAGCCCCAGCCGGATGCGACTGCCGTCATGCTAAAACAAACACGCGAATCGTACAATGGTCTTCTCGATCGCTTGCCCGCCAGGCCGCGGAGGCGTCCGGTTGACGTGAGCCGGCCGAGGTGGCCTCGACCGCGGCGGGACGCTATGCTGGAAAGTCGCCGTGCTCGGGCCGTTTTCCTGACGCGTTCCCAAGCCGGAGCTTGGGAACGAGGGGAGGGCCGC
>JAAYCB010000379.1 GCA_012744395.1 Pirellulaceae bacterium | reverse complement strand
TTGGTCAGAATCGCCCCGCCCTCGCCCGAGCAGAGGTTCTTGCTGACCTGGAAACTGTAGCAGCCGCTTGTGCCCCAGGTCCCCAGCCCGAGCTTGCGCCACTGGCCGAGGTGCGCCTGGCAGGCGTCTTCGATCACCGGCGCCCCGCGCTCCTTGGCGATTGCCAGGATACTGTCCAGATCCGCGGCCGCCCCCCCGATATGCACCGGGATGATCGCCGCCGTCCGCTCGTTGATCGCCGCGTCGAGCTTGCCCGGGTCCATCATGAACGTCTCGCGGTCCGAGTCGACAAAGACCGGCATCGCGTAGTGCATGAGAACCACGCTGACCGTGGCCATGAACGTATACGGCGGCACGATCACCTCGTCGCCGGGCCCGACCCCCAAAGCGCCCAGCGAAGTCAGCAGCGCGGTGGTTCCGCTGGCGGTTGCCACGCAATACTTGGCCTGGTTGATCTTGGCGAAGGCCTCTTCGAACTCGTCGACCGACCGGCCGCGATACCAGCGGCCCGACGCAACCACTTCTCCGACCAATTTCTCGGTTGCGGACGTGACCGGCGGCCAGGAGGCATATCCCTTGCCCCGGACCGGCTTTCCGCCCAAGGCGGCCGGCTTGTCCGCTCCCTGGCCGACCCGCGTGAAGGCCAACCCCACGCCGGCGGAAGTCGTGGTGGCAATAAACTTACGACGACTGACCTGATCGCCCATGATTTCCTCCCCCGCGTTGAATTACGGCATCGAACTGGCAGACTGCCAGCCGGAAATCAGACCGGACGCCGCCCGGCTGCGCTTGCCAGATTAGACAGATTCTCCGCTCGTGCCTATCCCTTCCCCTTAAAGGAGGGGCCTGGGGATGCTCGGCGGCATTTGCTCACGCTCACTGACAGTGCCAGATTCAATGCGGCTGCAAAGCCTTCGCCGGATCGGCCATTTCAAGCCACCGAGCGATTCGAGCAGACGGCGGCGTGTTCAAGCTCCGGCGTTCCTTACGCTCGACTTGGCAACATCCACGAGTGCACGCAGTGCCAGATTCACGGACTCCGAATCGGGGAAGAACTTCGCGACATCAGGGGCCAAGACGACGACGTTTGAACCCTCGGCGTAGCGTTTGGCATATTTCCCCCGTACTCCCTTGCGTAACGGGAAGTTCTCGTTGGCATACAGCCTCGCCACCGCTCAGGCCTCCTCGTTTTCCTCTGCCTGCCGTTCGATCTCTTCCCGGTAGGCGCGAACGTAGGCCCACGCTGTTGCCAGATCTTCTGCTCGGAGCGTGGGATAGCTTCGCAGGATGTCGGCTTCGCTCACGCCCTACCGCCGCATCTGCTCCAGAATCCAGATAGGAATCCGCGTCCGCACAATGCAGGGTTCCCCGCCGCAGACCCCGCGCGTGCTTTCCACGCCCGGAAACGAGTCGCCCAGGTCTCGAACGATTCGCTGTAGCAGAAGCCCCTTCTCGGCTCGCGAGAGCGATTCCAGTTCTTTTTCGATATCGTCGATCTTGGACATGTCCGGCCCTCCGTCGAGGGTACACTTCACAATCGGCCCCGCGACCCCCTGAACTCTCCGCGGCAAGCTTCGCTGACGCGCGAAGAAAAACCGAGTTGTCCATCGCAAATATTGCCAAATTCTACACCGGCAGCATACGGTGGGGAGCATGACGGGCGCCAGCGACCGTCGTTGCACTACCCCCCAGTCCAGCCCCTCCTCGTCGCCGTGCCATCTCCGGGGCAATGGTCTCTCCCGCAAAGAATCGACCGAAATCGTTAATGCTTGTTGATTTTGTCCGGTTGCCCGGGTGAGTCAAGCTTTACCGCCGCCGCAAGACGCCGATTATGCCGGAAATTCCGGTCGCAACGGGCGTTAGGAAAACGCTCGCCGATCGGATTCTGCGGGGACGATGGATCGAACAGGCGCGGCCTTCGCCAGCCAATGCCCCGGGCCGGTGGTGTCCGGCGCGCCACTCCACAGCCAAAAACGGCCCTGATGGAACCGAAAGACGATGAAGCGTTCGCAAAAAGCCGATTGCCGTGCGGTGCTTGCGATGATCGCCCTCTTGGGGGGCTGCGCGTGGCCGGGCGGCGCGGGGCAGGCCTTGCCGATGCCCAGCCAAAACCGGATATCTTCTACCGATCCCCCGCCGCACCATCGGACGTTCGCCGAGAACCGCGCCGTCTCCCAGGTCGCCTACCAGAAGCCGGCTGGCGAAGCCGATTCACCGCAACCGGCTGATCTAGCCGGCGATCCGGCCGATCCACTGCTCGGCGAGACGGAATTGGCCCTGGACCTGCTCGTCGCCGAAGTCCAGGCCCGCAATCCTTCGATCCAGGCAGCCTCGGCGGCGTGGCGGGCGGCCGCCGAGCGCTACCCGCAGGTCGTTTCGCTCGACGACCCGATGCTCGGCGGGATGATCGGCCCGAGCAGCGCCGGGATGGATGACGGCGGCGGCTGGATGGTGCAGGCCTCGCAGAGAGTCCCTTGGGCCGGCAAGCGGCCGCTCCGCGGGACCGCCGCCGCGGCCGAGGCCGACGCGATGAAAGGCGACATCGGCGATGCCCGGCTGCGGCTTTCGGAAGCGGCGCGAACCGCGTTCTACGACTATTATCTCGCTCGGCGGGAAATGGAAGTCAACGCATCGACCCGCCAGCTTGTCACGCAGTTCCGCCAGGTTGCCGCGAGCAAATACCAGGTGGGCCAGGCCACCGAGCAGGACGTTCTCCAGGCGGATGTCGAACTGGCAAGCCTGGAAAGCCGCCGGACCGAGCTGGTGCGCGACGAGCATGTGGCCGCCGCCAGGATCAACACGCTGCTGCACCGCGCCGCCGATCATCCCCTGCCGCCTCCGCCCGCCGAGTTGGCGATTCCCGATTCGCTGCCCAGCGCGGAGGACCTTCAGCGCGCGGCGATCCGGTCCCGGCCCGACCTGTATGCCCTGCACGCGCGGATCCGCGCCGAGGAGGCGGCCGTGGCCCTGGCCTGCCGGGATTATTATCCGGACGTGAACCTCGTCGCCCGCTACGATGGCTTCATGCCCGAGGAGATGCGGGCGCAAGTCGGCGTCGACATCAACCTGCCGATTCGCCACGCCCGCCGTTCCGCTGCGGTCCGCGAGGCGTCGCAGCGGGTCGTCCAGCGGCGGGCCGAATACCAGGCGCGGCTCGACCAGGTCCGATACGAAGTCCAAGCGGCCTGCGCGCGCGTCGAGCAGGGCCGGAAAGTCGTCGGGCTCTACGAGCAGAAGATTCTTCCCGCCGCCGAGCGGAGCCTCGAGTCGGCGCTGGCCAATTACACCAGCGGCAAGCTCGATTTTCTCCGCCTCCTGGACACCGAGCGGCAACTGAACAACCAGCGCGAGACCTACTTCCAGGCGATTGCCGAATACCATCGGCGCCTGGCGGAACTGGATCGGGTCGCAGGGCAAGCAGCCAGGCTCGCGCCGGCAGGTTCGTAGCGCGGAATTTGTTCCGGGTTTTCTGCCCAAACCGACCGCCTTCAGGCGATCGGCTCTGGAGTCTTCAGCCGTCAGCTTTTAGGAATGACCTCAGCACCCTTGAAGCTGCCGGCTTTCTCGCTCGAATACCAAGACCCCTCACTTAGGGGATTATACAGACTGATTCGTAGCACGCGAAGTACTCAGTGACGGGCCGTTCTTCACATTAAAAAACGCCCATACACCGCGCGCCTATCCCCATAGCCACGACAGCTACGGTCCACACGAAGAGATTTGGCGATTGATCCAAGATAGCGACCGCTCACAGAAGTTCTGCGGCATGCACACAAATGCGGACCAATCGCTACACCTTCTGGAGAATCTCGATTGCGGACACCCCGCGTAGGGGCTGTGTGTTCGTGATCGTTGCATGTCCAAGTGATCCGCCATCGTTGGCGTCGGACCGTAGCTGCAACTGCGTCTCTCCGAGTATTGAGGTTCTCTGTGTTGCGCCCGCCCCGTCGATGCTTCGTACCAAATGGCACTCTTGCTCCGTGGGGGGGCGTGTTCCGGCCCGCAGAACACGCAGAAGACTATTGAAAGTGCGTGGCGGCTTCGGTACAGTGCAAATGACGAGGACGAGAATTGCCGTCGGAGGACACGTGAGGCCCTCAATCGCAACCGGTACGTTTTCCAGCTTTCCATACACCACCCGGTATTCATCCGTTTGGGTGGCACTTGAAATAACATGGTCAAATGATAATATTATGAACACATGAGCACTCTTGTTGTGCTTGAGGCTACAGAGGCTTGGCCTATTTGAAGTGTAACCAAAGAGTTGCGAGATTCGGAAATGGATGTTACTAGTCATCGATTGGTTGATGCGGCGAGGGCTGTCATTCTCGCCAGTGGTGATGAACTTTATCAACGCATAGCGAACCTACGTGAACAATTGAAAACGTTGGATCAGGAACGTCAAGATCGCAGAAGACGCTCCATCCGCCACTTGGCCGTTAATCGTCTTGGGTGCGACGGCGCTATCGAGTTCGATGATGATTGTGCGGTGAGCGAGTCCAGTGCCAACGGCGCCTATGTGGAGGCATGGGTGTGGGTGGACTTCGATGGGACTTCACTTGACACATCTGCAGATTCTGCGATGGCAATCTGGCATCCCGACTGCGGCGCGCAGACCGATCAAGACATCGTCGCGGGACTATGGACAGGCGTTACCTGGCCGCTGCGAGAATCGAAGCCTTACCACCGCACAACCCCCCTATTCTATGGCAGCTTACGAATCGGTTCCGGTGTTTAGAGTAGACCATCTCTACACGCATGAGGAGGTCTACAATTCCCTTGGCGTTGGCAATGCCGGCGGCATCAGGCCGGCTCTGAACGGCGACGGTACCGTGCGCCGCCTGGTCGTGATGACTGCTGAGCCTAGTCAGAAGATTGCCGGAGAAAACCCTTACCACGACCGGATCGAGGGTGATGTGCTTGTTTTCACGGCTGCTGGCCGCGAAGGAGAACAGTTGCTCAGCGGCGTGAACCGAAGACTCACGGAACAGGCCGTATCCGGATTTCCGATTTATGGCTTCATTAACATTGGGAGCCGACGCAACACGGTGCTAGGAAAACGGCGGTGGCGTTTTCTGGGACTCCTTCAGTTCTTCCGCTATTCACAGGAGATGCAGCCGGACACGAAGGGTAATCGACGGGGCGTATGGATCTTCGAGTTGCTCATCCATAGTTCGCTGCAGGACGTTCCAGTCCACCTTGACGCAACACTATCTTCGCGACTTATGTCCGAGATTCCATGTTTACCAGACGCGGACCGTGAGATTAGCGTGCCGGAGTCGGTTGCTGTATCTGCCGAAGGTGCCGTGCCCGCGGAAGAACTGGAGAATACTCGCCGGAGTATGTTGAACATGCCACCGAAGAAGTTCGAGGAACTGACTAGGTTGGTACTCGAGCGAACTGGATTTGAGAGAGTGACAGTAACTCGTTACAGCCAAGATGGAGGCATCGATGTCAGCGCTTACGCAGGCCGCACCCTTTGGCCGCTAAGGGAGACGTTGGTCCAGGTTCAGGCCAAGCGCTGGCTACATTCCGTTGGACGGCGAGAGGTGGCGGAGCTACGCGGCAGCCTTCATCCCTATGCGCGGGGAACAATCGTCACAACAAGCCATTTCACGCGTGCCGCAGTGCTCGAGGCACGAGATGCCGGCAAAGCTCCGATTGTGCTCGTCGACGGTCTGGATTTCTCGCGCCTGGTCATCGCTGCCTGCCTGCAACCTTAGACTGGGAATGAATGTGGGGACGCCGGGACGCCGGGCGCAAAAACGCCTTGCCCAACCCGTCTGCTCGACAATGCATTGTGTCGCGAAATATAGTGACGGCTGCCCCGAGACGGGGCGATTTGGAGATCGTGCGCTGAGTGGGTTCGCGAACGCCGCAAGTGCGGGGCCGCCCCAGCTTTGGCCATTCCTTCAAAAGGCGTGCGCGTTCGCCAACCCGAATACAGAGCGTAACAAAAACCGCCGCTGATTGGAGGTCGAGCCGCCATGAACCACCGTGTGCCCAAGGGCGATCATCCAGCCAGACTTCGCGACAATCCTGGCAGCGTGGCGCTGACGCTCGCGCTGCTGCTCGCCGCAAGCGGGTCGATGGCCGCCGGCAGGGAGGCGGCCCCGCCGCCCCGGACCTTCCATTTTCCCGAAAACGGAATCACCTTCGACGCGGATTTCGAAGGGGCGCGGCTCAGCGGCTGCACGCAGCGCGGCCCGGCCGAGTTCGATGCCCTGATCCGCGCCGAGGACGAGCCGATCAACAACAGCGCCTGGTATGCGTTTCGCGTCTCGGCCACGACGGCCCAGCGCGTGACCGTCCACCTGCGGTATCAAGGCGGCAGCCACCGCTACCATCCTTGGACGAGCAGCGATGGACTCCACTGGGAGCGGCTCCCGGCCGGCGCCTACCGCACCGCCGAAAAATCCGCCACGCTGTCGATCGACGCCGGCCCGAAACCCGTCTGGATCTCCGCGCAGGAGCGGATCGGACTCCGCGAACTGGAAGCCTGGACCGACCGGCTCGCCGAGCGGCCCGGCATCGAGGCGGCGCAGGTCGGGCGCTCCGTCGAGGGGCGCGCGATCCGAAAACTGACGATTGGGGCGGAGACGTCCCGATACGGCGTGTTCATCATCGGCCGGCAGCATCCGCCCGAGGTCACCGGCTCGCTTGCCTTGATGGCGTTCGTGGAGACGATCGCCGGCCCCGGGGAACTGGCGGAGGAGTTCCGCCGCGCCTGCCAGACGGTGGTCGTTCCGCTCGTCAATCCCGACGGCGTGGCCGCCGGCAATTGGCGGCACAACATGCACGGCTACGATTTGAACCGCGACTGGGGCCCCTTCCGCCAGCCGGAGACTGCGGCCGTCCGCGACGAAATCCTCAAGCATCAAGGCGCGGACAAGCCGCGGCTGGTCTTCTTTCTCGATTTCCACTCGACGCACAGCGACGTGTTCTACATCGAGGGGGGCAAGGAACCGGTCTGGCCGGTGGACTTTGCCGACCGCTGGCTCGACGCCGTCTCCGAGCGGCTGCCCGACTACAAGCTCCGGCGGGAGACGGCCGCCGGATCGAGACCGCTTTCGAAGATGTGGGTCCGCAAGACCCTGCGGATTCCGGCGGTGATCTACGAGGTCGGCGACAATACCGACCGGGCCCGGATTCGGCGGGTGGCTCAAGCGGCCGCCGAGGAAATGATCCGCTTGCTGCTGGAGGAGATCGAAAACGGGCCGCCGGCGCCGAGAGACCGGAAAACTGCGGCGGATTGAACTTGTAAGCTTGCCGCCTTGTTGTTACTCTTCCGCCGCTTTTCTTCACTCGCCTTGGGGCATCCACGGTGCTTGAAGCGACTGGCGGCCTGCCAACAGAGGTGACAGATCCAGTCCCATTCCCAAGGGGCAGCGGGTGGATCAATGGGAATGCCGGCTCCAGGGCCGGCGCGGAAGGGACAAGGGACAACAGGAGGCACCAAAGGTGGTTCGTGCAGGCTTGCTTTCTGCGCTCGTCATCGGATGTCTTGCCACGTGGGGTTTTGGGCAAGACTACTTCACCGAGGCCTACCAAAACCCGGCGATGAACGTCGAGCCGATGCCGCCGGCTTATTCCACGGCGCCCAGCGCCTCCCCATACGCCATGCAGATGGCGCCGCAGCCTCTGAGTCTGCCTAACGATCCGACTTCGGCGCCGTTTGGTCCGCCGGAAATCCTGCCCGAAACCGTTCCCGCCCCATCGGCGGACCAGGCCGCCGGCGGATCGTCCGACACGCCGGTTCTCGCCGACCCGATCCAGGTCGCGGAGCCCGCCCCCTGGTGGATGTACGACATGGGGGATTGGCTCGACTTCTGGACGGGCAGCCTGGAATTGGGCGTCACCGGGTCGGAGGGAAACAGCCAGACCCTGAATTACCAGCTTGGGGTCGACGCGAAGCGGAAGACGAAGCAGACGGTGCTGGACTTCGATTTGCAGTATTACCGCAAGTCGGCCGACTCGATCGAGACAAGTCACCGGCTGTTTGCCGAGACCCGCTGGGAATGGCTGTTCGCCGATTCCCCGTGGACGTGGTATGTCCGCCAGCTCACCGAGTACGATGAATTCACGGCCTACGATGTCCGCCTCACGTTCGACACGGGTCTCGGGTATGCCCTGATCGACAACGAGACCACGTCGTTCGTGACCCGTGCCGGTGCCGGCGGATCGCGGGAAATCGGCGGCCCGGACGATTCCTGGGTCCCCGAGGCGGTGTTTGGCCTGGAGTTCTCGCATCAACTCAGCAAGCGGCAGAAGCTGAGCGCATCGGCCGACTACACGCCCGACGTGACGAATTTTTCGGACTACCGCTTGACGAGCAAGGCCGCGTGGGAGGTGTTGCTCGACGAGGAAATGAACCTCAGCCTGAAGCTGAGCATCCTCGACCGCTACGACAGCACTCCCAACGGGGTCAAACCGAACGATCTCGACTACACGATCACGCTGCTCTGGAAATTCTGAAAGGGGCGCTGCCGCGGCCAAGGCGATCGGTCGCACCGCGGGCCGGCGGCGATTGCCGCGTCGCCGGGCGAAACTGTCTTCCGCGAGGCGACCCTGCCGGCAGGCCGGGCCGTCGAGAGCCGGACGCCGGGCCGCGGCGGGGTTTCTTGCCCCCGGCCCGTCGGCGGCTAGAATTCACCGCGCAGGCCGCCCGCCCCGCGACGCGATCCTCGTCCCCGAGTTCCCGCCGGGAGAGCCCGGGGCGGCAGGTGCGGCTTGCTCCCGACGATCTCCCGACTTCCGGCCCCGGGCTTCCGACTTCTGGCCAACAATGGACGAAGAGCAAATCTACCAAGAACACGTCCTCGATCACTACGAGGAGCCTTACCACCGGGGGCGGGCGCGGGACTGCACGCACGCCCACGAGGATGACAATCCGCTCTGCGGCGACACGGTGTCGATCGAGCTGAACATCGATCCGCAGGGGCGGCTCCGCGAGGCCTATTTCGACGGCGACGGCTGCTGCATCAGCCAGGCGTCGGCCTCGATGCTGATCGAGAAGTTCGATGGAAAGACGGTCGACGAGGTTCGCCGGTTCAGCGCCGAAGAGATGCTGGAACTGTTCGGCGCCAAACTGACGCCGAACCGCCAGAAATGTTGCCTGTTGCCGTGGCGCGTCCTCCAATCGGCGGTGTTTTCTCCGGTGAAGCCGGCCGAGCGAGCCAACGGGAAAGAAAGCCATTGATGAGCGAAGCGCCATGCCGCCACACAGGCCTTGAACCGCCAACGATCCGCGGCGACTTTCCGATCCTCTCCAAGGTGCTCCATGGCGGGGTCCCGCTGGCCTACCTCGACAACGCCGCCACGACCCAGCGGCCTCGCCAGGTGATCCAGGCGATAGTCGAGACCTACGAGCAGCATTACGCCAACGTCCACCGCGGCATCCACTGGCTCTCGGACCAGACGACCGATCTTTACGAGCAGTCGCGGGAAAAGGTCCGCGCGCTGCTCAACGCGCCCGCGCCCGAGCAGATCATCTTCACGCACGGGGCGACCGCTTCGATCAACCTCGTGGCCAGAAGCTGGGGCGATGCCAACGTTGGCCGCGGCGACGAAATCCTGCTGACGGAGATGGAGCACCACTCGAACCTCGTCCCCTGGCGGCAGTTGGCCGAGCGGACCGGCGCGATCGTTCGCCACGTGCCGGTCACGGACCGGGGCGTCCTCGAGATGGAGGCCTTCGACCGACTGCTCAGCGACAGGACCAGGCTCGTAGCGGTGACGGCCGTATCCAATGTGCTGGGCACGATCAACCCGATCGGAGAGATTATCGCCAAGGCGCACCGGGCCGGCGCGTGTGTCCTCGTCGATGGGGCCCAGAGCGTGCCGCATCTGAAGACGGACGTGCAGGCCTGGAACGTCGATTTCCTCGCCTTTAGCGGGCACAAGATGATGGGGCCGTCGGGCGTTGGCGTGCTCTACGGGCGGCGTGAATTGCTGGAATCGATGCCGCCCTTCCTGGGCGGCGGCAGCATGATCCGCCGCGTCACGCTCGACGGCTTCGAACCGGCCGACCTGCCGGCGAAATTCGAGGCCGGCACTCCGCCGATCGTCTCCGCCATCGGCCTCGGCGCCGCGCTCGACTACCTCGACGGGGTCGGCCTGGACGCCGTCACCCGGCACGAACAAGACCTGACGCGGTATGCCCACGAGGTGCTCGGCGAACTGGGCGACCTACGGATTCTCGGCCCGCCGCCGGAAGAGAAGTCGGCGATCGTGAGCTTCGTCTTCGACGGCAACCGGCCCCATGCCCACGACATCGCGCAACTGCTCGATCGGCAGGGCGTGGCGATCCGCGCCGGGCACCATTGCGCGATGCCGCTGCACAAACGATTCCGCGTCAACGCCACCGCCCGGGCGAGTTTCTACCTCTACAATACACGCGAAGAAATCGACCTCTTGGCCAGGTCGCTTCAACAAGTCCGGCAAGTTTTCCGAAGACGGACCTGAAGACGGGCCTCTCGGGCGGTTGCGGCCTCGAGACCCTCTGTCCCGGCGAAACGCTCTCGGGCAGAACTTTCGGCTCGTGCGGGAATCCGTGGGGCTAAGCGCGCGGCTGCTCGATCCGGTTGACTTCCTT
>JAAYCB010000378.1 GCA_012744395.1 Pirellulaceae bacterium | reverse complement strand
GAAGAGTAAGAGCAGGAAACAGCGGGAAAGCTCACGCGGAGACGCGGGGACGCGGATCGGGGGGAAGGAATCCTGTTCGTGACGATCCACAAGCACCTCACGGCCCGGCGGGAGTGGAAGGCCGCCTACTTTCCCACCGAAATCCCTCTTCAACGATCGACACCCTCTAACAACAAATCCTCCAACTCCTCCCCTCCCCCCTCTTCTCTTCCGCGACTCCGCGACTCCGCGTGCGCCCGTCCCCCCATCCAGAATCCCTCATGGCATTTCGCGAACTGTCAACCGAGTTGGTTGACGGCGCGGCACGCGGGGGGCTACGATTGGAACCATGCCGGGGCCGAGCGGCCCGTGTGGGAGTGCCTCTTTTGTCTGCGCTCGATTGGCTGGAGGAGACGATGCCCAACAGAATCTCGCGAAGAACCTTCACCAAGGCCGGCGCCGCGGCCGCCATCGGACTGGGCGCCTTATCGAAGGCGAGCCACGGGCGCACGCTGGGCGCCAACGACCGGATCCGCCTGGGCGTGATTGGCGTTGCCAACCGTGGCGGGCAGTTGATCACGGCGTTTCTTGCCCACCCGGATTGCCAGATCGCCGCCCTGTGCGACGTCGATCGCTCAACGCTCGCCCAGGCCGATGCACGACTGGAGGGCAAGGCCGAGACGTACGAGGATTTCCGCCGCCTGATCGACAGGGACGATCTTGATGCAATCGTGATCGCCACCCCCGATCACTGGCACGCGATCCAGACGATCGACGCCTGCAACGCCGGCAAAGACGTCTACGTGGAGAAGCCGCTGTCGGTTACGGTCCACGAAGGCCGCCGAATGGTCGAGGCGGCGCGGCGCAACAGCCGGGTGGTGCAGGTCGGCACGCATCGCCGCAGTTCGGCGCTCTATGCCCGGCTGGCCGAGCAGACCAGGGCCGGAAAGGTCGGCCACATCGCGGTATCCCGAGCGTATCGGCTGAGCAACATGTCCCCCGAAGGAATCGGACGGATGCAGCCAAAGGAACCGCCCAAGGACTTGAACTGGGACATGTGGTTGGGGCCTCGCCCCCAGCGCCCGTACCAGGAGAACATCGCCCCCTACAAGTTTCGCTGGTGGCACCTGTACTCCTCGCAGATGGGGAACTGGGGGGTGCATTACCTCGACGCGATCCGCTGGTGCACCGGAGAGCTCGCCCCCAGCTCCGTCTGTGCCATGGGAGGACGGTTCGCCGTGGACGACGACCGCACGATCCCCGACACGCTCGAAACGGTCTTCGAGTTCGCCTCCGGCCGCCTGGCGATCTTCGGCCAGTACGAAGCCAGCGGCAACCGGGCGTTTCCCGTCGGCGAGATCGAGCTCCGCGGGACGCTCGGCACCGTGTATGTGCTGCCAAACGGCCGGGGGTACGAAATCGAGCCCGAACGGGGCGGCCAGTTCCAGGACCGGTCGCCGCGGATGGCCCCCGAGAAGGTCCAGGCCGAAGGCGGCAACCAGGATCTGACCGCTTTGCACGCGCGGAATTTCCTCGACTGCATGCGGTCGCGGGAAAAGCCCAGGGCCGACGTTGAAATCGGCCACCGATCGACGAGCATGAGCCTGATCGCCAACATTTCGCTCGCGGTTGGCCAGCGGCTCGAGTGGGACGCCGAAATAGAACGCTTCACCAACAGCGACGCGGCCAACGCGCTGCTGCACTACGAATATCGAAAGCCATGGAAACTGGGTTGACCCCGTAAAACGGCATGAATTCCGTACGACCGACGGCGTGAGGGAGATCTGTGATGCAACAAAAACCAGCGAGCGCGGCGGACCGGATTCGCCTCGGCTTCATCGGCGTGGCCAACCGTGGCGGCCAGTTGCTGACGTCGTTTCTCAAGCATGACGACATGGAGGTTGCCGCTTTGTGCGACGTCGACAAGGCGGTTCTCGAGGCGGTCAAGAAGCGGCTCGGCGGCAAGCCCGACACGTACGAAGATTTCCGCCGCCTGCTCG
>JAAYCB010000377.1 GCA_012744395.1 Pirellulaceae bacterium | reverse complement strand
GCCGATGGACGGCTACGCCCCCGAGACTCCGGGTGACATGCCCGGATTTGACGGAGAGCGAATGGGCCGCAGGGAAGACGCTTTGCCGCCGCCGCTTGCCGCAAGCTACGTGAGCCTGACCGGCGGGATCATCCGCGCGCTGGGCGCAAACGGGACCCCCGAAGCCCGGGGCGTCCTCGAAGGACTGTTGTCCGGCAAGATCCCGATTGGCAACGAGCGTTTGGCGGTTGGAGCCGTCCTCCGGGCCCTGGTGGATTACCCCGATGCGGAGAATGAGCTGCTCCTGTATCGCGTGTTGACCTCGCCGGAGAGTTATCGGACCAGTGAGGCGGAGCTCAAGGAACAGGTTGAGCAGCTCGTCGCGGCCGCGCCGCGGCCCGCACCGGCCGCGCCGGCCGCGCCATCGCCGATGGGCATCGAGGGGGAAGGCGGGGCCGCCAGTCCGCCCCCGGTCGACGAGGCTGCCCAAGCGGCCGCGGCGGTCGAAGCCGCGCTCCGCAACATGGTCTCGGCGGAAGACCTCCAGAACACGGCTCTGCCGCTGGTGATGCGTTCGGCGTCGATGGGACTGCGGCTCGAGCTGGCGAAGTACTTGATCGGGCAGCCGTCCCAGCAGCTCGGCCCGCGGCTGCAACAGCTCGTCACGGCCGTCAATCCGCTGAATGTCCAGGCGCAGATCGGCTTCTACCGCTACCCGAATACGCCGGAGGAAATGCGCAGCCGGTTCGAGCAGCATTTCACCAGCTATGCCGCGAACTCTCTGGGGCGGATGATTGGCGTTTCGACCGACCAGGGCGCTGAGCTTCAAACGGCCGCCGTGCCGGCGGCGGGGGCGGGGGCGCCCGCCGCTCCCAAGAAAGTCTGGAGCGGTTTCGGGGATGATCCGACCCAGGCCGTTCAAGAGCCCGTGCCCGGCAGACGGCCGGGTGAGGGGATGTCGCCGGAAGGCGGAATGCCGATGGAAGACGGGGGAATGCCCGGTGCCCCGATGGCGGCTGAAGGCGGGATGCCGATCGACGGCCCGGGAATGCCCGAGGGCGGCATGATGCCCGACGGCGGGATGCCGATTGACGCCCCGATGGGGCCCGAAGGGGGCATGATGCCTGAAGGCGGCATGATGCCCGAAGGGGGCGCTGCCGGCGGTCAGCCCGCCAGGGTGGAGTGGAAGCCGCCGAAAGGGCCGGGCGAGGCCGACAAGGAATCCACGGAGAAATTCGAGGAGGTGGCCGCGAGCAATCCCAATCTGCCCTATGAACTGGCACGGCAATTCTGGAATCCTCCGTTCGTTCCAGCGATTGCCGCCAAATTGGACGCCATGGCGAACCTCGCCGACGACCCGCAACTGATCCTGCTTGCCGCCGCGATTCCCACGGATGCGATCCGCGCCCAGCTCCACAAGACCTTGCAGGCACGCTGGGCCGACGGGCCGGAGCCGCTGGCGGCCGCCAGCGGCTATCCAGCGACGGCGATCGGCGATCCGGCCCTGATTCTGATCTTGAAGTCGCTGCCGCGGCGGATGCCGCCGACGCGGACGCGGGCCGAGGGGCGCGCCCCGGAGCCGACGGCGGAACAGCGGGCCCAATTCGGCTGGATGCACACCGTCTACACGAACATCATGGATTTCTGCAATCGCTTCCGGCTGGCCGCCGAGAATCAGGCGGTCAACGTCGCCGAGACCATGGCCGCCCTGCCCTTCAAAATCCACTCGCCAGAGGGTGTCACCCACTGCTACGCCATGGACTGGCAGCAGAAGGTGGCCGGCCGGCTGGCCGGCGTGCCGGTCGATCCGCTCCAGGTCTATTACGTCCGCTTCGAGGAGACGGGCAGATATGCCACCGTGGAAGGCTTCTACCGGCGGGCGGTCAAGTCAGCGACGGAGCGCAGCCTGCAAAACGGCATGTGGATTGAGGGAATGGCCAGCGGTTCGGAGCCCGGCCGGCGGCTCTCGATGGATGTGATCATCGAGCGCCCCGAGTTCTCGCCGCAGCGCAAGCCCGCCGAAGCGGAGCGGCTGGTGACCCAGATACTCTACATCGAAATCAACAATCCGGCGGGCGCTGCGGAAACGGCGTCGGCCGCGCCCTAGCGGCGGCGCTCCGAGGCGGAACGCGGTTCAGGGCGAACCCGCCCCTCGCCTTCTCCCCGGCCGGGATGCTCTCGATCGGCGGGCGGGCCGGCGCGGGAAGTCCCGGGGCCTAGCCCTTCTCGTCCTTCAACCCCAGCTTGGCGAGCCACCTGCCGCCCTTGGCGTCCTTTCCATCGTCGCCCTTGGCCCCGCGCCCCTTGCCGCTGGACTCGGCAAGCACGTGCATCCTCTCCTCCAGCTCGGCGCGCTCGCGAGCGATCTTGGCCCGCTCCACCGACAGGTCGATCTCGGCTTTGCGCAACTTTTCTTCCCATTGCTGTTGGAGCCGCTTGAGATTCTCCCGCTCTTCCCGGATGATCTCGTCGTCGTCGAGGATTTCGCCCAGCGCTGCCGCCCCCACGGCGGCAGAACCCAGGTTGGCGCCCTGGTTCTCCAGCAGGCGCTTCAATTCCTCGATCTCCTGCTCTTGCGCGGCGACCGTCTTGTCCGTTTCCTGGATCACCCGCTCGATCCGCAGCCGTTCCTCTGCCTGCTCCGGATCGTCGCCGCCGGAGTCGTTCTCCAGAGCGGCGAGCAGGCGGGCCTTCTGAGCCTCCCAGTCGAGCGTGCCGGAGACGGCGGGCGCATCGCCGGCGGCCCGCGCCGCCAGGAGGTTCTTCTCCAGCTGTTCATTCTTCTTCTTGAGCGTGCGGACGTCGTCGAGGGCCATTTCGTAGCGGCGCTGCATGTCGCCGCCGCCGGACTGGCCGGCCGCGCTCGCCTCGGCCGCGCGGAGTTGCTCGCGCGCTTCGCCCAATTGCCCGGCCAGACGATCCCGTTCGGCGGCAACCGCTGCGAGGCGCTCGTCGCCGGGCGGCTCGGCCGCGGCGGCCTCGAGCCGCCGGCAGCGGTCATCGAGCGATTCCAGCTCGCCGGCCAGCCGGTCCGCGCGGTCCACCGCGGCGGCCAACTCCGCGCGGAGTCCCTGTTCCGTTGACCGGGCGGCCTCCAGTTGCGCTGTCTGATCGGCACAGCGGCCGCGGAGTGTCTCCAGCTCGGGCAGAAGCTCCTCGTGGCGTCTTCTCAGGACCTCCCACTTCGAAGCCAGCTCCGCCTCTTGCTGCCGCGCGGCCTCGAGCTGGCCGGTCAAATCGACCTGGCGCGTTCTGGCCGATTCGAGCTCCGCGCCGCGCGCTTCCAGGCGGCCGCTCAGTTCAGCGGCCCGGTCCTCCAACTGGCTGGCCCGGCGCGTTGTCTGTGCAAGTTCGAGGCCCTGTTTCTGAAGCTGCTCGGCGAGCGATTCGCGCTCTTCCTGCAACGCGTCGCGCTGCCGTTCGATCCCGCGGAGTTGCCGTTCGAGGCGGCCGACTTCCCCATTGTCGTGCCGTTCCAGCTCCGCGCGCTGCCGCTGGATCTCTCTCCATTGCGCCGCGTGCTGGGCCTTCAATCCGTGGGCGATCTTGCGGCGCTGGATGTCGGTCTGGCTTTGGGCCTCGGCCACGGCCTTCTGGCGATCGTCCAGCTCGGTCGCGCGCCGCTGGAGATCGCTTTGCAGGCGGGCCAGTTCGGCCTGCCGCGCCTCCTGTTGCTGTTGTTGCTCGGCCGCCTGGCGGCGGGCCTGTTCCCACTTCGCTTGCCGGGCATCGAGCTCCGCCCTCTGGCGGGCAACCAGCTCGCCCGCCTGGCGCGTCTCTTCGGCCTTGCGGCCGAGTTCCGCTTCCGTCTCGGCCAGCCGCTTGGCGCTGGCCGCCGCCTGCTCCACAACCGTCTCGATCTGCGCGCGGAACCGCGCATGCGCGGTTGCCAATTGCTGGCAATGCGCATCGAAGAATGCCTGTGCACCGGTCTGCTGATCGGAGACGCGCTGCGCGAGTTGCGCGATCCAGGTGATCTCGGAAGTGGGCGAGAGAGGCGCGTCGTCCATGTTCGCCGGGATTGACGGTGTTTGAGGTTCGCGCGGCACGGCCCGTCACGGTGAGCCGCCCGCGACTACAGGGTAGGAGCGTCCGCCGCGAGCGACAGGCGCCATACCCATCTATACGTTACGGCATCCCCTCGGTCAAAAAAGGGAAGGTTCGAAACCCGCTCCCCGGCGCCCACGGGTCGGCACGGCCGGGCCCCTGATCGGGGATTTGCGGGCAACTCGGCGGGCCGCATGGCGGCGCCGCCCGCGCGACTGCCCCAATCGCCACAACGGGTCCGTGGCCCGGCCCGGGGGGGCGGGGGGCGGCAAGCGCGGGGCAGAGGGGCGCCGGGGGGGCGGCAAAAGCCTCTCCGGCGACGGCGATTGCCCTGTATTCCGGCCCGCTGAAACGGAGGAAAACGCTCAAGACAACGCCGGGAAAGGCGGATTGCCGGGCAAAACCTCAACCGAGGTATGTGACAAACGCGGTGAAGATCGTTACACTCAGAATTGGAAAGGTGGGTGTTCGACTCGTGCGGAGGTCGAGGTGATATCGCGCGTTCTGCAAAGGCCGACGCTGGTGCTGAACCGGCATTGGCAGCCGATCCGCGTGGCGACGGTTGCCCGTGCCCTCGTGCTGCTCTGGAATGAGACCGCCCGAGTAGTCGACCCGGCCGATTTCCAGACCTACGACTGGCACGACTGGTCGCGGCTCCGCCCCCGCCAGGGCGAGGCGGCGGTGCAGGCGGTGACGATGCGGCTCCGCGCGCCGGAAGTGATCACGTTGACCGAGTGCGATCGGCTGCCGAAGATGACGGTCACCTTCAGCCGCCGCAATCTGTTTCGCCGGGATCGCTGGACCTGCCAGTATTGTGGCCGAAGGCCGGAAAGCGAATCGCTGACGATCGACCACGTCATCCCCCGCTCGCTGGGCGGTGTCTCGCGTTGGGAGAACTGCGTGCTGGCCTGCTCGGACTGCAATCGGCGCAAGGCCAATCGCTCGCCCCGCGATGCCGGAATGCGCCTCCGGAGACAGCCCAAGGTGCCCCGTTGGAGTCCCCTGTTCGCCTTCCACGACATCCAGATCGAGAGCTGGTCGAAGTTCATCAGCGAGGCGTACTGGAACGTCGAACTGGAAGTCTGAGAGTGGTCGCTTGCCGGGGCCGCCGCCGCTGGCCGCCTCAGCGCCTGCGCCCCAGGTCTGGAAGGTCGAGCCGCTGCCTCAATTGGGCGACCTCGTTCTTGAGCCGGGCAAGGTCGTCGCAGAATTGCCGCGCCTCGCGGCATTCCGCCTCGACTCCCGCAAACAGCCCGGCGGCGGGCTTGACGCTCCGCCACTGGTCGACGAGCCCGCCGATCTCGCGCTTCAGCCCGCGGCGCAATCCGAGCGTGAATCGCCACAAGAGCAGGATCGACCAGAGCACGAGCCAGAAGGCGGAAATTAAGTAGAAATCGAGCCCGAGCACATCGGCGGGCGCGGCGGCGAGCCACGAATCGTAGAAGTAGTTCTTGGCCGGCCGGATGAGCACGAACACGAGCATCGCCGAGAACAGCAGCTCGTATCCGGCGCGGGTCAGCCAGCCGGCGTGGCGGTCGGCCACCCGCTGGACGAGCGCGTCGAGCTGGTCGGTCGCTTCTTCGGCAAAGCGTTCCCCGGCGGCAACCGCCTCGGTGGCAAGTCCGGCGGTGTCCTTGCGCTCGCGCTGGACGCCGGCGTCCAGCGCGTACCCGTCGAGGACGAGCGACGACTGGCGGAGCGCGTCTTCAGACCAGCACTGGCTGAGCGCCTGCTGGGCGGTCTGGTCGGCCCTCCGCCGGCCGCGGGCCTTCTGCCAGCTTCGCGCGCCTTCGAAAACGCCCCACAGGGCCAGTTGGGCCGGCGTGCGAACGCGGAACAACAGGGCGCTGGAAAGCAGTCCGCCGAGCCCCTGGTAGACGCGGAGTACGACGGAAAACGGGCTGATCCCCCAACGCGACGCCACGCGGCCGACGAGCCGCGTCTCCCAGATTCTCCGCGCTGACAGCAGTTCCGCCTCGACCCGCCCGGCCAGGTCGACTCCCAGCCGCTGGCGCTCCTGGTCGATCGCCGCGGCAAGCCGCTCGACGGCTGGCCGGGCCGCGCTCAGCCTTTGGCTGCACAGATCGAGCGTGTCGTCGACCAGGTCGAGGAAATTCGCACGGCGGATCCGCGTAGCGGCCGCCCCGGCCAACTGGCCGGTCAACAGGTCCATGAGCTTGCGAAATTCACCCCGCGGCGACAGGCCGCGCTCCGCATTTTCCAAAGCGGCAAGCGAATCGACCCTGAAAATATGCCCCGGCTCGTAGTCCGCACCGAGCACCCGCCGCCAATCGTCGCGGATGTCCTCGTCGCTGTCGCCGTGGGTCTGGATAAAGATGAGCCGGGCCCCGGGCGCTGCCGCCGCCAGCTCCTCGGCGACCCGGGCCGAACGGTACTTCTGCTGCGTGGCGGTCAGCAGCAGCACGTCGCAGTTGGGAAGAATCCGCCGGAGTCGCGCCAGGTTGGTCGCCTCGCCGCCGGATTCGCTCGTGTCGGGGTCCGGGCAGTCGATCAGGACCAGGTCGGCCAGGGCGGCGGCATCCTCGTGCACCAGGTCCACGCTGGCCGGGTCGATGCCGAGCATCTCGGGCACCAGCGGCGGACGGCAAACCAGCGCAGGCCGCTCGGTTGTCGGGCGCTCGCGCCCCGATGCGACAAGCCGCCGGCCGACAATCGCGTTGACCAGCGCGCTCTTGCCCGTCCCCGTGCCTCCCAGGATGGCTACCACGAGCGGCGCTTCCAGCCGGACACGGACCCCCGCGGTCCGCTCGAACAGCCGGCGGACCATCGCCCCGCAGATTCCCGCTTCGCGCCACGCCGGCGCCGAATCGGCCCACCGACTGAGCGATTGGCTCAGCGAGTCGATTTCCGCCAGCAATTCCAGATGCGCCAATTCAGACCGGGTCATAGCACAAGCATAGCAGATGCCCGGCCGTCTGGGCGTCCCCCGCGGCCCGCCCCTCGGCCAATCCCCACTAAAAAGGGGGTTTCCCTGCATTTGCCATCCGGGACTCTTCCTTTCTCCGCACGAGCCGTTATCCTAATCGCGTGGGAGATGCGCGCCCGCACCTGGGGGCAGCGCATCGGCCTCTCGGTTTGCATTACGCCCGTTCGGCGCCGTCGCGGGCCCGCGGGCGGGGCTATTGGGAGAGAATCAATGCTTGCACAACTGCCCCTTTTCCTGGCTCAACCGGTGAACCAGAATCTGACGCCGATCTACATCGTGGTCGGCGCGATGATCGTGATGTTCGTCTTGCTGATGGTGTTTGTCCTCGGCAAGTACGGCGCCGTCTGGTTTCAGGCCTACATGTCCAACGCCAACGTGAGCCTCCTCAGCCTCGTCGCGATGAGCTTCCGCCAGGTCGACGCGCGGGTGATCGTGCAGAGCAAGATCATGGCGATGCAGGCCGGCATCGGGACCGAGCGCGAGACGGGCATCACCACCCGCCGGCTCGAGGCCCACTACCTGGCGGGCGGCAGCGTGCCGAACGTGATCCGCGCGATCATCGCCGCCCACCGTGCCGATATCCCCCTCGATTTCGACCAGGCCGCGGCAATCGATCTGGCCGGTCGCGACGTGCTGGAGGCGGTGCAAACGAGCGTGAATCCCCGGGTCATCGACTGCCCCGACCCTTCCAAGGGCGGCGGCAAGCCGACCCTGAGCGCGATCGCCAAGAACGGCGTCGAGCTGAAAGTCCGCGCCCGCGTGACCGTGCGAACCAACCTCGAACGCCTGATCGGCGGGGCGACCGAAGACACGATCATCGCCCGGGTGGGCGAAGGCAT
>JAAYCB010000376.1 GCA_012744395.1 Pirellulaceae bacterium | reverse complement strand
TGTTGCGCCCAAGGGGGGATCAACAGCGTCAACAATCTCACGCGGCAGTTGGGCGATTCGGAGTGGAAGCACTTCGACGACACCGTCTACGGCGGCGACTTCCTCCAGCACCAGCCGCCGGTGAGGGAGATGGCTCTCTGGGCCCCCAAGATCATCGAACTGATGGACCGGCTGGGCGTGACGTTCAACCGCACGCCGGAAGGATTTCGCGATCAGCGGCGGTTCGGGGGAACACTCTTCGCACGCACGGCGTTTGCCGGCGCCACGACCGGCCAGCAACTGCTCTACGCCCTCGACGAGCAGGTTCGCCGCTGGGAGGAGCACGGGCACGTCGCCAAGTACGAGTTCTGGGACTACCTGGGACCGGTGCTCGATGACCGCGGCGTCTGCTGCGGCGCGATCGTGCAGGACCTCGTGACGATGGAAGTGCGGGCGCTGCGGGCCGACGCCCTGATTATCGCCTCCGGCGGTTGCGGGCTGATCTACGGCCGCTCGACGATGTCGATGGCCTGCACCGGCAGCGCGGCCAGCCGCACCTTCCAGGCCGGCGTGGATTACGCCAACGGCGAATTCATCCAGGTCCATCCGACCGCGATCCCGGCGGCCGACAAGCTGCGGCTGATGAGCGAATCGGCGCGCGGCGAGGGGGGCCGCGTCTGGGTGCCGAAGACGCCTCAAGATGCCCGCCATCCGAACAAGATTCCGGCCGCCGAACGCTACTACTTTCTCGAACAGCGGTATCCCAAATACGGCAACCTGGTGCCCCGCGACATCGCCACGCGCGAAATCTTCAATGTCTGCACCAAGGAGGGGCTGAGCGTCGAGAAAGACCGGATGTGCGTCTATCTCGACGTCAGCCATCTGCCCAGGCAGGAGCTGGACCGCAAGCTGGGCGGGATTCTCGAAATCTACGAAAAATTCCAGGGAGTCGATCCGCGCGATGTCCCGATGAAGATTTTCCCGGCCGTCCATTATTCGATGGGCGGGCTGTGGTGCGGCTACGAGCGGTCGAGCGCCGGCGGGCTGGAGGTCGGCTCGCCGCGAAACCACGAGACGAACATCCCGGGCATCTATGCCATCGGCGAATGCGATTATCACTACCACGGGGCCAACCGTCTGGGGGCCAATTCGCTCATCGCCTGCATCTTCTCGGGCCTGGTGACCGGGACCGGCGTGGCCAACCGCCTGAAATCCCCGGATGGCCCCGTGGCCGCCGATCGCCCCGCGTCGCTGTTCGACCGCGCCTGCCAGGCCAGGCAAGCCGATTTCAAGGCCCTGCTGGCCCGAGACGGCAAAGGCGGCAATCCCTATGAAATCCACCAGGAGCTCGGCCGCGCGATGACCGCCGCGGCAACCGTCGTCCGCCACAATCCCGAGCTCGAAGCGGCGATCGGCAAGGTCGAGGAGCTCCGCGAGCGGGCCCGGCGGTGCTCGCTTTCCGACACGGGGCAGTGGACGAACCAGAACGTCGTGTTCACCCGGGCGCTGGAGGACATGTTCCCCCTCGCGTTGACGATCCTTCACGGGGCGCTGGCTCGCGACGAGTGCCGGGGGGCCCATTTCAAGCCCGAGCTGGCTAGGCCGGACATCGACGCCAAGGAACCCGCCGAGCGGCGGAGGCAGGCGGAGGCCTGGTGCGACCGGTTCGAAGAGAACAACAAGCGGTGGCTGAAGTCGACGATCGCCCGGCTCGACGCCGATGGCCGGCCGGTGCTCAGCTACGAGGAGGTGGACGTCTCGCTGATTCCTCCCCGGCCGCGGCTCTACGGCGTTGTCGGCGGCGAGCTGATCGAAGAGGTCTGGAAGGAGCGGAGACGAGGAACGACGCATGAGTAGCATGGAACCATCAGGCCCGGAGGCAGCCGGCCGCGGGCGGACGTTCGACGTGGTCGTCCTGCGGCAGGACGGGCCGGCGCAGCCGAGCTACTGGCAGCGGTTCACGGTGCCCTACGAGTCGGACATGAACGTGATCAGCGCCCTGCAAAAGATCGCGGCCTTGGGCCGCACCGCCGAGGGCAAGCCGGTCGCCCCGGTCGCCTGGGACTGCAACTGCCTGGAAGAGGTCTGCGGCGCCTGCACGATGATCATCAATGGCCGTGTCCGGCAGGCCTGCACGGCCTTGATCGACCGGCTGCTGGAGGCCAGGCCGGGCGAGATCGAGCTCCGCCCGATGACCAAGTTTCCCGTGATCCGCGACCTGGTGGTCGATCGGTCGCGGATGTTCGCCACGCTCAAGAAGATCAAGGCCTGGCTTCCGGTCGACAGTTATTACGACATCGGGGCGGCGCGCCGCCAGTCGCAGGAGAATCAGCAGATCGCCTACGTGCTGAGCAAATGCATGACCTGCGGCTGCTGCCTGGAGGCGTGCCCGCAGTATTTGAAGATCGAACTGGCGCGGCGCGAGGGCGAAACCGCGGAGGCCTTCCACGCCCGGGAGACGGAGGCCTTCTTCCGCTCGTTCATGGGCGCGGCGGGGATCGCCCAGGTGGATCTATTCAACACGAACCCGGTCGGCCAGATGACCTCCCGCGAGCGGCTCGACGCGCTCGTTTCCGAAGGCGGCATTCAAATCTGCGGCAACGCGCAGAACTGCGTGGCGGTCTGCCCGAAGGAAATCCCGCTGACCACGTCGATCGCCCGGATGGGCCGCGCCGCCACCGTGCACGCGCTGAAACGGTGGTTCGACGGTTAGCCGGCGGAGCCTTGCCGTTGCCGCTTTCTGCCGCTTGCCGGGCGTCATCCAGCCCGCGTCCCGCGCTGCCAGGCGGTCCGTTCATCACTCAGGTCTTCCGGGAACGGAGCCCAGCCTGTTGCAGTCGACGCGGTTGTCGAGCGCCGCCGGCCCGATCACCTCACCCAGAGATTACCCCAGCGATTCAACGTCCGGTACGGCCCGCCGCTGGTCGGCGCCAGCGCCCAGGCTTCGCGCGTTCCGCCGGTGAAGCGGGTGCGCCCGACCTGGATTCCCCAGGGGAAATCCTGGCTGGGGCCGAGTTGGCCGAAATCGCCGGTGGGAATCATGATCTCGACGGTCCAGCGATCGGCGAACTTCTTCACCGCGGCTTTCGTGCCGGGGTTCCAGAGGATCGGCAGCGTGTCGCGGTCGATCAACGCCACGTCGGTGGTCTCGTCAAAGATCGCGCCGTTGGGGTTCACGACGACCTTGAAGTAGGATCGCTCCGGCGTGTTGACGTAGACCTCGATCACGTCGTCCTCGAAGATGCTTGGATCGTCGCCCGTCCGGCAATCCGCCTTGAGCTCCGCCATCCGGCTCTCATGGCAGACCGCCGCGACGAGGAGTGCCGACTTGTCGGCCGTCATCGCCAGCGCGGCGCGGGTCGCATTCTTGGCCGGCGCCTGGCCGGTCGTGGTATCCCGGAGGGGCGTCCAACCGTAGCGATATTCTTCAATCGCGCCGTCGATCGCCGGCGGCGACGGCGCCGGATATGCGCGGATTGAAGGCCCGCTGCGCTTGAGGTTCGGGAAGAGCTTCTTGAGCGACTGCATTTCGCCTTCGATGCGGGCGATGCGATCGTCGTAGACCGTGCCCTTGCCGGCCTTGGCGCGGGCCTTGGCGAGGAGTTCGAAGTAGCGGTCGACGTCGGCCTCCTGGAGAAATCCGGTGCTCTCGGTGAGACTCCGCGAGGCGGGCCGGCTCCAGACCTCCTCGGCCAGCTCGTAGAAGGCTCGCATCTCCGCCTCGGCCGGGCCGAAGAACAGCCGGTAGTACTCGCCGAGAACCTCCGCCCGGTCGGCGTCGGGGTCCCAGAACAGCTTGTTCTGCCAGTAGACCATCAGGTGGACCAGGCCGGGCACGCCCAACCGCCGGATCGCCTGGCCGCCGGCGTCGCGGCCCTCGCCCGGCTGAATCTCGATGAACTTGCCGCAGACGTACGGCTGAATCTGCTTCATCTGGCTCTGGAGCGCCTTGGTGAAGACGACCGGGTAGCGGGGATGGGTCGGCGTGCGGTAGCTGAGCCAGTGGTCCCAGGCGGGCGCGCGGCGGACGGCCGGCATCTTTGCGAGCCATTGGCGATGGCGTTCGGTCACCGCGCGGCGATGGCTTTCGAGGGCCCACAGCGAGCTGGGGGCGATATGCGGAGGGATGAGGATATTGCCGGGAAATTCGGCGATGTTCGTCGGCAGCGCGCTGGCCCCGGCCCCGGACATGTAAAGGAGGTCCTTGCCGGGGTGCGACGTCTTCAGCTCTGCGGCCAGGTACACGTGGAAGTCCCAGACATAGTTCGACGCCTTCTGTTCGACGGTGTCGGTCGGCTTGCCGAAGGCGGCCATGTCGCGGGCGTCCATCGTTACACCGCCGTCCGGCGGGCCGACGCTGACCGCCGACAAGTCGGGCTGGGCCTCGAAGACCTTGTTCATGTACGTCGCGGCCGCCCGGCGGAATCCCGGGTCCGTGTAGCGCGGCATCCCACGCCCGCTCGGATAGCCGATGTAGGGCTTCCCCTGGCTGTCGCGGGCGAGGTATTCCGGGTGGAGAAGCTGCTGCTCGTAGGAACTGTAGATCGCGTAGGTCGTGTGGTTGTAGAGGATGATCGCGTGGTTGCCCGCCTTCAGCCGTTTCAGCCAGGCGATCCCCTCGCCGTCGGTCCGCATCGTGCCGTAGTAGCACCACTCGCGCTTGCCGAACTTCGCCTCCTTCTTGAGATGCTGCTCGGCCACGGAGATCGTCTTCTTCGGCGGAATCACCGTGCCGTTCTCATAGGGCATGTACCAGCGGACGCCCAGTTGCTCCAGCAGTTCCGCCACCGCGTACCAGGCGCCGAGATCGTCATTCGTATAGATCCCCAGCGGCGCGTTGAACGAGCCGGGACCGTTGTTCAAATGGATCGTCGTGAATTTCTCGCCGCAGAAGTCCTGCCAGCTCTTCAGGCCGGGCGAAGGGAAACCGTCCGGCTTCGCGGCGACTTCGCCGCTGATCACGCTGCCGTTGAGGTAGTGGCTGTCCGCGGCGGTCTGCCCGTACGGAGACGCCTTCCAGTGCCGGGTGGGCCCGTCGAGAATCACGTAGTCGTCCCTGGCGACGATCTCCAGGCCGCTGCCGCCGAACGCCGCCGGGTGGAAACCGAGCTTCCGGGTGAACGCGCTTGCGCCGACGTAGACGCGGCTTCTCACGCCCGGCGACGGCGCATCGACAATCGCAACCCGGGCGCCGGAGATCAACTCCAGGTGCTTCTGCAAGTCCGCGGCCGCCAGCTTGACTCCCGGCACCGCATCCGCGGCGATCACGATTTCGCAGACCGCGCGGCCATTCTCGACGAGGTCCACCGCGCCGAGGGCCGGTCCGGCCGCCAGCAGGGCGAGGAGGAAGCAAAGTCGGTCTTTCATTGGGGGCTCCTTGGCGGCGGGCTTTTCAGCGCCTCGATCTTTTCCTGGACCCGATCGAGATAGCTTTGATGCGTGCTGATCGTCGTGGCGTCCTCGTACTTGGCCAGCGCGTCGGCCTTGCGTCCCTGGTCCGCGTGGATGTCTCCATAGGCCTCCAACACAAGAAACGCCCAGACGTTTCTCCGGCTCTCTGCGGACGTGTCGCCGAACTGGGCGAGAATTGCCGAGGCCTCGCCGTGCTTGCCCTGGCGGAGCTGGATGCGGGCCGCCCCGAGCAGCGCCTGGGGATAGAGCCATCGCCCCTTGCGGGCCGGTTCTTCTTCGTAGATCGCCAGCGCTCGCCGGTATACGGCCAGCGCCTTGGCGTCGTCGCCGAGTTCGCCGTATTGGGAGGCGACCTGGTTCAGCAATTCAAGCTTGACCCAGACATCCGAACCGGCCAGCTCGACGCACTGCTCGCCGTCGGCGATCGCCGCCCGCCTGTCGCCAATCGCGATGTACGCCCCGGCACGGAGGGCGAACCCCAGGTAATTGATGCGATCCGGCCAGTCGGCGATCGGCTCATCCTTGAAGTCGGCGATCAATTCCCGGTACCTCTTGTTGTCGGCGAGGATTTCCATCCGTGTGTAGGCCGACAGGGGCCCGGCCTCGATCGTTCTGGCCGCCTCGAGCGCCCGATCCACCTGCTTGAGCCGTCCACGGCACCTGGCGGCGAAAGAGATGCTCGCCGCCTGGCCGTGGCTGTTCGGCGCGGCGGCGGCGAGTCGCTCGAAGGCCAATGCGGCGGCCTCGTACTCCTGCCGGTCGAAGAGCCGCTCGGCCTCCTGGAAATCGGCCGCGAAATCCGCCGCGCCGTTCGGGGCAGCGCCAAGAACGATGGCCAAGGCAACAAGTCCTCCGCTCACGCTTCGTCCTCCTTTCGCCTCGGACGATCGAGATCTTCGGCCCGGGCGGCTGGTTGCATCGCGGTGTTGCTTCGCCGCAATTCAGGGCCTGGCGGCCCCAATCGAGGAGATTATCCACCAAGTCCAAGGGACATTCCAGTCCGGGTTTGGAAACGAGTCCGCGAGCTTGCGTGGCGAGTCAGGGGCCGGGACAATGGGGGCAACCTTTCCCGGGTGCCCCGCATGACGGAAAACGCTCCGCTGCGGCGCCGAGGCCAGGCTGCACGGCGCCTGCACGGCCGGCCCGGCGGGCGCCGGCGAGATCGGCAAGTCGAACAGTGTGCGGCTGTTCGGCGCCGAGACCGTTTGGCGGTTCCGGCTCGGGGAGTCTCGCCCCCTGCGATCCGCCCTGTTCCGAATCTCTTACCGACCTTGTGAGGAATTGCACCATGCGCCTGCTCGATTCCGTGCTGAAGACGATTCTCTCGATCCTTCTGGTCCTGGTGCTCGGCCTGGCGCCCGCCCGCGGCGGCGAGCCCGCCGCCTGGAAGCTGGGCACCGCCCAGACCGAGATCACGCCGCGGGAGCCTCTCTGGCTGGCCGGCTACGGCGGTCGCGACCGGCCGTCCGAAGGGACGCTGCACCAGCTGTGGGTCAAGGCCCTGGCGCTGGACGCGGCCGATGGCGGCCGGGCGGTGATCGTGACCACCGACCTGCTCGGCTTCCCCAAGGGGTTGGCCGATCGCATCTGCGCCGAGTTGGGCAAGCGCTGCGGCCTGGACCGCTCGCGGATCATGCTGACCAGCTCGCACACGCATTCCGGCCCCGTCTTGCAGGCAGGCCTGACCGACATCTATCCGCTGGAGAAATTCCCCGAACAGCCGGCCCGGATCGAAGCCTATTCGGCCGAACTGGTGCAGAAGGTGGTCGACACGGCGGCCAAGGCCCTCTCGGCGACCGAGCCCGGCACGCTCTGGTCTGGCGAGGGTAAGACCGAATTCGCCGTCAACCGCCGCAACAACCCGGAGGCACAGGTCGAGGAAATCCGCAAACGGGGCGAGGCCCTCCGCGGGCCGGTCGAGCATAGCGTGCCGGTCCTGGCCGCCCGGGGCCCGGACAGCGCCCCGCGGGCCGTCGTCTTCGGCTACGCCTGCCACAACACGACGCTGAGCTTCTACCAGTGGTGCGGCGACTATTCGGGCTTCGCCCAGATCGACTTGCAGGAGCGCCATCCGGGCATGCTGGCGATGTTCTACATGGGTTGCGGGGCGGACCAGAACCCGCTGCCGCGGCGCACGGTGGAACTCTGCCAGAAATACGGCTCGATGCTGGCCGGCGCCGTCGACGACGTGTTGGCGAAGTCGCTCCGCCCGGTCGCGCCCCGCATCCGCGCGGCCTTCGAGGTCCTCGACCTGCCGTTCGGCGAGCAGCCCACGCGCGAAGAGCTGGAAGCGACGGCCAAGAAGAGCGGCTACACGGCCCGCTGGGCCAAGCGCCTCCTGGACGAGTTGGACGCGGGCCGCGTCTGGGCCACGTCCTATCCCTACCCGGTCCAGGTCTGGAAGCTTGGCGAGGAGCAACTCTGGATCGTGCTGGGCGGCGAAGTCGTGGTCGATTACGCGATCCGCTTCAAGAGCCAGTTCGGCCCGCGAACCTGGGTCACCGGTTACGCCAACGACGTGATGTCTTACATCCCCTCGCATCGCGTCTGGGAGGAGGGGCGCTACGAGGCGGGCGCGTTCAACGTCTACGGGCTGCCGGCCGAGCGGTGGTGCGAGGACATCGAAGAGCGGATCGCCGCCTGCGCCGAGCGGCTGGCGGCCAGAGTGGAGTAGGTGGCAGCTGCGGCTGAAGGCGCGCCGTTCGATCGCCGCCGGCCTTTAGTGAGCGGATTGCGATTGGCCGAAAGCCGTTGGCTCCAAGGGGCTGCTCGGCTTGCCATTGGCGTCCATGAGGTGCGAGAATCCCGCCGCCAGCATCATGTTGCGGCAATCGGCGGTCGTGATCTCATTGCTCTGCCGCCAGAGGGCGGTGGTGAATCCGTCCCGCCCGTCGGGCCTTTCGAATTCGGCATCCCGAGAATCGGGCTCACCCGCTTCGGGGAAGAATGCATTGGCGCCGCTGAACAATCCGACCAGGTTGGACACGTTGACGGCGATGCTTGTGGTCTCGGGGCTGGCGCGCGTCGCCAGCGCCACCACGGCGACGACCTGGCCGAGCCTGGCCAGCGACACCTGGCCATGATGGTAGAGGGGTGATCCGGGAACCGGGAACCGCTGCATTGCTCCGTGCTGCCTACAGGGCAGCTCGACACCCATCCAGATTTGTTCGGCCAGTTCCGCGGGAGTGTGCTCCGGTCCGACGGGTTCGCAGAGGTTGAACCACGACAGCCCGGCTTCGATGATCCGCTCGATCGTTGCCCGCCGGTCCCCCGGGTTCATCCAGGAGTCGGTTCCTTCGCGCAAGCGGCAGACGTGATACGCCCCCGATATCCCGGCGTCTCGGAGCTCGTGCAATTGGGAAGACGTGACGTCTCCGACATTCGCCAGAATCTCAAGCTCCGGGGGTATCCGGCGCCGCAGTTCGGCGCACAGGTCGCGGAACCACTCAAAGCCGAAGCGGTGCATGGTCATCAGGAATACGCCCCGCGCCCCTCCGGCGGCGAACCGCTCGCAACGAGCGGCGATCTGATCGGAGGACAGGACCGACGGCTGGACCGTCGTATGCGACTTGGCGAAGAAGCAGAAGGCGCAATCGCCCTCGCACGGAGCCATATCGACGCCGATCTGGCCAAGGAGCAGGCCCATGTTGCTGAACCGCCGCCGAGATAGGACATTTGCGGCGGAGCGAACAGCGGCCGCCTCGGGCGAATTCGCGGGCAGCGCCAGAAGCGTTTCTGCCTCGATCTTGTTGATGGGCTTGCCTTCCTCCGCGTCCTTCAATATTCGCCGCACGCCGGCATCAATGTTCATCTGTCATTTCTCCAATCGTTCTCCTGCTTCGCCCGGCGCATCAGGGCCAGCAACTCATTGATCGCGTCGCGGTAATCGCACAAGGTGGACAACCACGTTTCCAGGCAGTCTCTGCCCGCCTCGGTCAGCGCGAAGACCCGCTTGCTGGGACCTGCGTCGCCGGGCTGCCAGGAAGATGCCACCAGCCCCTGGTCAGCCATCTCCTTCAAGGCCCGATAGATGCCGGCATGGTCGGGTTCTCGCCCGGCGAACATTCGCATGCCCGACAGATGCTGGGCGATCTGGTAGCCATGGGCGTCGCCTTGTGCGAGGAACGCCATGATGCCGGGCCGGAGCAGGCGGGGCAGCGTTTTCCCCGTACAGGCGCACTGGTTGGCGTTCGGCATGACGGAATCCTCCCGATCTAGCTGTGGAACACATATAGCATGGCCGAGCGGCGAGGTCAACGCAAGTGGCGAGGCGCCAGCAGCGGGCTTGCCCCGTGCGAGATCAACGCCTCTTGCAGCAAGCCGGAAAGAACGGGGGCGGAGCGGGTGAATCGGAAGCTGCGCCGCAGTCGCCGCGGCGGTTCACACGACTTCTTTCAAGGCCCTGGTGTCGGGAATCGTGGGCCGTGCCCGCTGATCCAGAAACCACTCATTCAAGCATCGCCGCTGCAATCCCTGCTTGCCTTTCCGCCGGCAGCGGCACCTTCCGCCAGCCCTCGATGCCGAAGCGGATGTCTCGTTCGATGAGCTCCCAGACAACCACTTTCTTGTTGGCCAGCAGCGCCGGCTTGCGCGCGAGCGCTTGCCGGACCAGCGTCGACGCCCCGCCGTCGTTCACCAGGGAGGCCAGCGGAGCCCCGAGCTCCCGGGCGAGGTGGGCGATCATGCCGCCGGAGCCCGGTGCGTCTTGCTCATAGATGCGCAGAAAACTGTCGCCCAGGACGAGGATTTCCGCATCGGGATCATCGCAGTAAACCTCGCCGGACTGGCGGTGAACGACCTGTGTGCAATCGATCGTCTCCGCCGGAAAACACCGCTCGATCCGCGGCGCCTGCATCATCCGGACGATGTCGCCGCGCCGCTCGACCGCAATGGGCTTCAGGTCGTATTGAACTTGTCCCCTTTCGACCCGGCCCAGCTCGAGCAGCTTCCTGGCCGTCGCCTGGGCCGCCAGACGCATTCCCTCGGGCGACCAGTGCGTGTCCTGCCGCAGGTAGTATTCCGTCTTGCCGCCGGCTTCCTCGCCCCTCTTGGCCCGCTCGAAGACCTCGAACAGGTCCACGACGGCGACGCCGGCCTCCTCCAATTGCGCGATGATCTTGCGGGTGTGCCCGGCGAGCGGCTGGCCGGGGGCTGGCGCCCTTTCGGTGAGCATTTCCGGGTAGACGCTCGCCTTGCCGGGAACCGGGACCACGAGCAATTCGATCCCCCGCCCGTCGAGCTGATCGCGAAAGTCGAGAATCGCCGGAACAGGATCGCCTTGGCCTACTCCGCAGCCCGCTTGCGGAGGCCAGGGCTCGATCAGGTACCGGACCCCGGGGCGGTAGAAGAGCCAACCGTCCCGCCCCAGAATCGTTTTCGGTCCGGCGTCGCCCAGCAGCGCGAATCGTGCATACTGCACCGTGGGCCGCACCTTTTCCGCGAACCAGGAGGCCTCCTCGAGATTCCTTTCGTAGGCTCTCAGGTTGGCCTCGGTCGGTTTCTTCAGAAACAGGTCGGCCGCCCGCGGCCTTTGCCCCCGGGAGACTTCAATCCCCGATTGGAGAAGGCCGACGCCGAAGATCGTCGCGACGAACGCTCCGGTGAGGAAGACGTGCTGACCCTTGGCTGCGGCCATTCTACTCTCTCCGGGAACCGCCAGATTCCATTAGAACTGGAAATACAGGAACGGGTTGAACGCCTGAACAAACATCGTCATCAGCGACAGCGCGAACAGGAGGATCAGCGACGCCGCTTTGCCCCAGGTGAGCGTCTCGACCCAGTCGAATGTCTGCACGGGCTGAAACACGATCAGGGCGCAGAGAGCCATGATGATCAGCGTGCCTTGCGTATAGATCTCCGCCGCCAGCAGCAGCGAGCCGCCCCCGGCGATCGAGCCGCCGAACATCGCGCTGAGGAATCGCCAGGCGTCCATGATGTCGGGGGAACGAAACAGCACCCAGGAGAACAGCAACAGGAGGAACGTGATCGCGATCCGCGCGGGCGGCGGCAGCCGGGTGTAGATGCTGCTCTTGCCCATCGCCCGCTCCCAGATCAACAGCGTTCCGTGGTAGGCGCCCCAGAGGACGAACGTCCAATTGGCGCCGTGCCACAGTCCGCCCAAGAGCATCACGGTCGCCAGGTTGAAATAGGTCCGCCGTATTCCACGGCGGTTTCCGCCGAGGGGGAAATAGAGGTAGTCGCGCAAGAACGTGGAGAGCGAGATGTGCCACCGCCGCCAGAAATCGGTAATGCTCTCCGACAGGTACGGGGCGTTGAAGTTCCTGGGAAACTCAAACCCCAGCATCCGCCCCAGCCCGATCGCCATGTCGGAATAGCCGGAGAAGTCGAAGTAGATCTGGAACGCGTAGGCGGTCACGCCCAGCCAGGCGTCGAGCGCGGCCGGGGCCTGGGCGTCGAAAACGGCGTCGGCCACCTGGCCGATCGTGTTGGCCAGCAGGACCTTCTTGGCCAGGCCCAGGATGAACAGCGCCACTCCCGAGGAAAACTTGTTCCAGGTGTGCGCCCGCGAAACGAGCTGCGCGGCGATCGTGTTGTAGCGGACGATCGGGCCGGCGATCAATTGCGGAAACAGCGCTACGAAGCAGGCGAAGTCGAAGAACGAACGGACCGGCGGCGACTCGCCCCGATAGACGTCGATCGTGTAGCTGAGGCTCTGGAAGACGTAGAACGAGATTCCGATCGGCAACACGACCTCGACCAGCGGAAACGGCGCGATTCCCAGCTTGCCCAGCAGCCAGTTGAGGTTGTGTCCCGCGAACATGTAGTACTTGAAGAAGCCCAGCGTCCCGAGGCTCGCCACGACCGAGCCGACCAGCGCCATCCGCTTCCGCCGCCGACTCGCCCCGGGGGCGGCGATCGACTGGCCGAAGGCGTAGTTCGCGGCCGTGACAGACAGCATCAGCGGCACGAACCACGGATTCCACCAGCCGTAGAAGACGTAGCTGGCCAGGAGCAGAAAGAGATGCCGGTTGCCCGGCAGAACGTAATAGACCAGCAGGACCAGGGGCAGAAAATAGAAGATGAAGACCTGGGAGGAGAAGACCATGGGCTCTCACTCGACGACTCGATTTGTCCATATGGCCCAGTAAATCGGGTCTGACTTCTCCTCGAAGTACTTGTCGATGATGCCTCCCATGAAGTAGTTGTCGATGGGCGACTCCAAGGCCATCCGATGCACGTCTCCAGCCCGGAACTGCACGAGGTTTCCGCCGACCTGCTCGACGCGCTCGTCGGCCGCGGCGGCCCGCGGCTTCCGCGGATTGTAATGGCCCACGTAGATCACGTCGGAATCGACTCCTCCCCGGTGCGCCTGGAGCACCTCGTACTTCATCACGAAGGCGTAATCGTAGTTGACGTTTTCGGGGAACTCTCCGCGAATCTCCACGAGCCGGGCGGTCACTTCGGCACTGCCGCGGGTGGTGACCTCCGCATCCTCACCGCTCTCGGTCTGGCTGGCGCACGAGCTGCAACATGCTCCAGCCAGCAGCAACAGTCCGAGGCCGAGCAGGCGCCGGCACGGATTGACACGCCCTGTGACTTGCATCATTGCACTGTGCCGATCTCTTGACAAGTCCAGCAGGGCTCCCAGCCCCGGCCAAGCTCGAGGACGGGGCCGTCTTTCGTGCCGGCGTGTTCTTTCCGCAACTCCTCGCTCGCGCCGCCGATCGTGGGTGCGTCGCTGAAGCGCATCAGGCAGATCGTGCCGCCGGAGTCTTCCGAGCCGCCTCCGTCCTTGAGGCTCTTGGTGAACAGCACGTACTGGCCGTCGGGCGAGAGGCCGCCGCCATAGACATGGCAACCGTCCTCCCCGTAGACGAGCTGCTCGCTGCTGCCGTCGCCCTCGGCCATCCATAGCTGGGTCCAACCATAGCCGCCGTCCGCCGTCTGGCCGGCCGGCCGCGAAGAAAAGATGATCTGCTGCGAGTCCGGGAACCAAGCGGGGGTGCAGCTCTGGAACTTGTGCACCGCGTTGAGCTTCCCGCTGGCCAAGTGCAGCCGAACCACCGTCCACATCACGCCCAGATGATTGCCCGTGCCGCAGAACCACTCTCCGTCCGGCGACCAGAAGAGCTGCTGGTAGATGCCTTCGCGCGGCATGCTGCGGACCACTTTCCTGCTCGCCAGGTCGACAATCTGGATGCCCTGGGGAACCAGGCAGGCGATCTGCTTGCCGTCCGGCGACCACGTGGCCCAGGGCCACTGGCCGTCCTGGCCGACAACCGCGGCGTTGCCGCCGTCGGGATCGGCGATCACCAGCCGGCCTTGAAATCCCCAACGGTCGTGGTTGATCGTGCTGCCCCGTGCAATCTGGCGATAGAGCAGCTTTTTGCCGTCGCCCCGGAACATCGGAGCCGCCTCTTCGTAATTCGGCGTGTTGGTGATATTGCGAGCTTGCGATCCATCGGGCCGCGACAGGAACACGTCCCAGGTGCCGTTCTCGCTCCGGGCGGAGTAGGCGATCCAGCCCTTTGCACGAACCTGCTCCGCCAGTTGCCGCGCGCGGGGGTCGCGTTCCGACTCCCCCGCCGGAGACGCCGGGCAAATCATGACGCCGATGACGGACAGCGCAATTAAGACAACTGGCCTTGGCATGGATGGATTCTCCCTGTTGGCAAAGTCGCGCCCGCCGAGCGCCCCGGAAGATTCGGCAATCGCCCTCGCCGCGGACCGGCAAAGTCGATTTCCGCCGGCAGGCCGCCGAGAAGGTCGGAAGGGTGTCAGACGCCTTGGACCCGGTCTCCCTGTTGAGTCCGCCGCAGTCGCCGCAACCTCGTCCGCGTGTTGGCAGCCGCGAACCAAGGCCGATGACGCGTCTGAGTATAGCAGGCTGCGTGGAGACTGTCATGACGGACGATTCTCACTTGTCGGGCTCCGCCGGGCGTGGCGGCCGGTGCAGACCGCGGTCGGCGCAGACCGCGGCCCGTTCGGCGCTGCCGCAGGGCGCAAGTCCAGACTCTCCGAAGCCGTTCCACCAGGAGCGGCGGCGATCTTCCGCGCCACCTTGCCGAGGCGGCAGCCCGCTCGCCTGGCGTGGGTCAATCGGACCCTCCGGGCGATCACCCTCTCGCCGCTGGCGGATCGACCGGCGGCGTCCCCGGGAAGTGTCCTCTGGAATACTGCCGCATGGGTGCTGCATTTTGCCGCTCTCGTTGCCGCCATACTCGACGCACCGGGCTGCCGGGGGGCGCAGCGCGAAGCCGCAACAGCCTATATACCAATAGGTTGTGAAATGTCCCAGCGAGCGGGCAGGGCTTTTGGCACATGAGTTGCTCACACCAGGCTGCCGTCTTCTAGGGGCCTATTCCGTGGATGGAGCCGAAGTTATGTTGGTCTTGAGCCGCAAGTTGGGTGCGAGCATACAAATCGGCCCGGATATAATGATCAGCGTCCTGGCTGTTCAGGGGAGCAGGGTCCGGCTGGGGATTTCAGCCCCGGCCGACACCGACATCTGGCGGGCCGAGTTGACCGAAGGCTGCGCCGCGGTCGACACGCGGCCGAGGCACGCCCGGCGCTCAACCAGGGGTGCGGTTGTGAAACGCTGGGACTGAAGACAGGGACGCCGGGGGGGCACGCATTCCCGCGCTATTCTGTTTGGCTGCGATGCTTCGTCATCCGGCCCGGAGACACGCTTGGTGTCCGGCTGGAGAATCGCGGTTTTCTCGGAAGCACAAGCTTCGCCTATCGCCGGGCACAGGCGGGGCGCTGGAGTACTGAAGGAACTCAGGAATGATTCGCGACTGGAAGTTGACCGTGTTTCTGCCGCTCCTGGCGCTCCTCTCGCTGGCCAGTTGCCGGCGGGAGCCGTCGCGTTGGGACCAGGTCCAAGACGCAACGCGCGGAGCGCAGGCGCCCGCCGTTGTCGAAGAGTCCGTCGAGGGAAGCGATCTGAACCGATTCTTCCCCAAGGTCGAGTCGCCGTTCGACATTGTCTTCAAGCAGGAGAAAGACGGCTTTGCCCAGGCCAGCCTGCAAAAGGATGGGCAGGAACTGGCGGTTCTTTCGATCTCCGATACGGCGAACAATCCCCAGGCGAAGGAAAAGTTCGCCGCCAGCGAGCAGCAGCTCGACGGCCACCCGATGGCCGCCGCCGGCAGCAAGGGGACGGCAGTCCTCATCGCCGATCGGTACCAGGTCCAAGTCCGCTCGATGGACCCCTCGTTCGACGAGGCGGAACGCGTCGCCTGGTTGCAGAAATTCGATCTGAAGAGCCTCTCCAACCTCTAATCTTCTGCAAGGAGCCTGCCGTGGCAAAAACAATATATCAGCTCGTCGACGCCCTGCCCGAAAAAAGCATGACCACGCGGTTGCTGGGAGCTTTGGACTGGGTCGTTCCGGGGGAGTGGAAGAACATCGTCGGCTTCGAGAAGATGATCAGGGAGGTGAGCGGCGAAACGGACCAGGCCTGGGTCCAGAAGATCGGCGAGCGGGCGATCCAGCTCTATAACGACAAGACGCAGGGGTATCAGCGGGCCCAATGGCTCTACCAGACGATCGACTCGGCGCAAGGCATTGCCGGCGCCGCGGCGCTGGTCGACAAGGTCGGGGAAAACGTGGGCTTCCTGTCGTTCCTCCGCTGGCTGACGCCCAAGGCCGACACCGCGCAGGTGATCGACCTGAGTCTGAAGTTGATCGTGGAAATCGTCGCCTTCTGCAAACTCAACGGCATCCCCGGCGATGGCATCGGCGACTTCGCGGAATCGCTGGCCGACTACCGCCACGAGGCCTTGATGCGGATGGCGACCCTGGTCTGCATCGACGGGATCGTACCGCTCGGGCCCGACTTCGTGGGCAAAGCGATGTCTTCCTTGAAGGGCCTCGGCGCGTCGGGGCTGGAGAAGAACAAGCGATTCCAGCAGATCGAGTCGATGATTCCGGGCAACGGCGCCACGGAGAAGCTGGGCTACGTCTCCCGCGGCCTCGACGCGGCGCAGGGCTGGATCGGCTCGTTCATCTCCAGCAAGGGCCTGGCCGTCGACAAGATCGTCGGCAGCCTCAGCGGGTTCGCCAACGGGATGGACGGGAAGCTCGACTACGTTGCCGCGTTCGTCGACATCATGACGGACTACTTCGAACACACGGGGACGCAGTCCGTCGCCCGCAGCCTGATCTCGCGCGCTGCCGGCGAGGTCTGACGCAACCTTTTCTTTGACTCTCTCAAACAACACTCGACTGGAGGAGTCCGCGATGGGTACGCTTGGAACGATTCTGGGATGGGCGATCTTTGGATTGATCGCCGGGGCAATTGCGCGGTTTGTGCTCCCGGGAAGGCAAGCCATGGGCTGGCTGATGACAATGCTCCTGGGAGTCGTCGGATCATTCGTTGGCGGGGGATTGTCCTACCTGCTGTTCGGCCGCGGGGAGACGGTGTTCCAGCCCTCCGGATGGATCATGTCGATCCTCGGGGCGGTGATCGTGTTGGTGATCTACTCGTCGGCGATCGCCAAGAAGGGCGCGTCGTAGGTCGCGGTCCGCGGACGTGCTTCCGCGGGGAACGCGCCGCGGCGGACTGGAGGTTGATCGACACGAGCGGGTCGGATTGCCGCCCGCTGCAAGTACCGTTGCGGCCCAAGCCGCCTTGAAAGGAGTCTTGATGGACCTCGGCAAACGCTGTGCAGCCGAACTGTTCGGCACGTTCTGGTTGGTTTTCGGGGGATGCGGCAGCGCTGTTCTGGCGGCCGCGTTCCCCGAGGTGGGAATCGGGCTTCTGGGGGTCGCCTTCGCGTTCGGGCTGACCGTGCTGACGATGGCCTACGCGATCGGCCATATCTCCGGATGCCACTTGAACCCGGCGGTCACCGTCGGCCTGGTGGCGGGCAGCCGCTTCAAGGCAAGCGAAATCATTCCCTACGTGATTGCGCAAGTGGTCGGCGGCATTGTCGGCGCGGCGGTGCTGTACGTGATCGCTTCGGGAAAGGCGGGGTTCAACCTGGCCGACGGATTCGCCTCGAACGGCTATGGCGCGCACTCGCCCGGCGGCTATTCGCTCGTCGCCTGTTCGGTCGCGGAATTCGTACTCACGTTCATGTTCCTCCTGATCATCCTTGGCGCCACGGACAGCCGCGCGCCGCAAGGATTCGCTCCGATCGCCATCGGATTGGGATTGACGCTGATCCACCTGATCGGGATTCCCGTCACGAACCTCTCGGTGAACCCGGCCCGGTCGACGGGCCCCGCCCTCTACGTCGGCGGCTGGGCGCTTGCGCAGCTCTGGCTCTTCTGGGTCGCTCCGATCCTCGGCGCGGCAGTCGCCGGGGTCGTCTATCGCACACTATTTGGCGCCGCTGGCGAGGAAGGCTAGTCCCGGATTATTCATAAACGCCTGGAATTCTTGAGCCTCCTGGCGGACCTGAGTCGATCTGCGTGGACTGCTTCGAGAACAGCCAGGAGGCTCAAGATCAACATGGATCGGAGAATACCTCCGATCCGGATCGCCGTGAGGGAACCCGGCTTGTGCGGCCTGAGCGGATCGGCAATCCGGCGCCATTCTGACTCCGCCCCGCGGACGGGCAAGAATTGAAACGGGCCGGGCCTCGCCAAGAGGCCCGGCCCCAGATCCGCAAAACAAGCGCTACGGAACGGATGCACGACTGTTTCTTGTCGGGCTGCGCTGCTCAGCACCCGGCGCAGGGGGCGCAGGCCGTGGTCGCCTTGGGGGCGCAGCAGCCGCGGGCCGGACGCGCGCAGCTACGGGTCCGCGCGGGGCGGCAGGGGACCTGGACCGTCTTCTGCACCATCTTGCAGACGCGGACCTCGACCTGCTTCTCCACGCAGCGGGGAACCCGCACCGTTCGGGTAACCACCTTCTGCTCGGGAACGCACTTCACCACGCAGACCTCGCGGGTGACCGTCCGCTCCTGCGGCACGCAGACCGTGTACTGCACCTGGCGCGTCTTCTCTTCTTTCTGGTACTCGCAGACGCGAACCTTCCGCGTCCGCGTCTCGGGCTTGCAGACCGTCACGGTATACTCGTAGGGCTCGTCGACCATCACCGGCTTCGAGCAGGTGACTTCAACCTCCTCCTGGACAATGTTCGGAACCCAGACCTTCTTGACGCACTGGACGGTGTCGGCAGCGCCGGCTCCGCCGCAGGAATCGCAGGCACTGTCGCAGGCGGGGCTGCATGCGGTGGTCGCGCAGGCGGGGCTGCATGCGGTCGCGCAGGGGGCGGCGCAGCAAGCGCTGCGACGGGCCCACAGGCGGCAAGCCCGGCGGGCCGTGCGGGGGCTCGCGCAAACCGTGGCACTGGCTGGAGCGACTTCCACGACCTGCTCTTCCCACTGGCCCTTGTCCTTGCACACGGTACGGGTCTCTTTGACCTGCTCGACCTTGCACACCTTGCGGACGCCCTGACGCTTCTCCTGATGGGGAACCATCACCGTGTACTGCTGCTCGACTTCCTTCCAGACCGGCGTGCAGACCGTGAACTTGCACGTCTTGGTCCGCGTCTCCGGGACCATCACCGTGCATTTCGTCTCGATCGTCTTCGTTTCCGGAACACGCGTGTAGACCGTGCAGGTCTGCTGGCGCTGTTCCGTCGTGTACTCAACGGCCCGGACGGTCCGCAGCTCCGTCACCCATTGCGGCACGCAGACGGTGCGCGTGACATATTGTTGCTGACATGCCGGCTGGCAACAGTCGGCCTTGGGCGGGCAACATGCCGCCCCACAGGCGGCCCACGAGGCCCCGGCCATCACCAATGGCAGGAGCAGGGCAAGCGACGACCTCAAGTAGCGAGACATTGGTGGATCCTCCTTGGAACCATAGGAATGACCGAACTCCAACCGCCTCCACCACGACGTGCGCGGGTCTGGGAAGCCACTGGGTTCTGAACAACGTGGGCAAACCAGTCCAGTCAAAACAGCGGGGGCCCAACCCGCTCAGCTATCCATTGTTCTGACCCGCAGCGCCCGCGTCAACACCCTGGCCAACAAGAAAACCACAGATCGCGCCGAGTGAGCAGCCTGCCCCTGGCGAACCCTTGCCAACAAGAAAACCACGGGTCGCGCCGAGTGCGCGTTCTGCCACGATCGAAGCCGCATTCTGCCGCCCTGCAACCGTTCGCCCCGCGACTGCAAGGTTGGGCGCATCATGCCACAAAGCTCTACAACGCACCGGGTTGTAGCCACGGCCAGCCTCGTCCGCGACCCCTGGCATGAGAATTGCTCCGGCGTCGTCCAATCAACCGGACTTCTTTCTTCCCGCAAGCCGACGGCCTTGCTCTCCAACGGACCGCCGTGTGAGATTCTCGGCCCGGCCCAGGGGCGGGGTTCTGACCGAGCTCCGCCAAAGAATCCAGGGCTGCGAACTCCGGTTGTGCATCGGTCCGGCTGGCGGAATCGTTACGGCTTATTCGAGGCATCAGAGATTTGTCATGTTGCGAAAGACTGTGTGTTCAGGAGTGATGTGCGTATTGTTGGGCATCCATTCCGCCCAGGCATCCGTTCAGGTTCCGTCCTATGAGCCGGCAGAACCTGGCGCTAGCGGATCGATTCGCGAAGAACTCGACATGTTGTTGATGCCGGAGAGTCTGCTTTCAGAGCAGAAGACGAATGTCTTGCTGTTCTCCACGTTTTCCGGTTCAGACGGCGGCTGCGAGGAATCGGCCACGATCACACCAGCCAAAGCCCCGGGGCCGCCCGCGGCGGATGCGCCGATCGTCGCCGAGCCGGCCTTGCTGGCAATCTGGCTGATCCTGGGGATCGCCGGGCTAGTCTGGTGTCGCTTCAGAGCCGCGTAGATTCTGAGTCTGTCAACTTCCTCATCGTGGCGCTGGCCCTGTACCTGTTCATCGTGAAATTCCTCTCCAGGACGCCGCGCCGCGGCGGTTATGCCGCGACCTTCCTGCGCGGCCCCTCGTAAATCTTCACCTCGCCGGCCATCTCGCCCGTCTGCCACGGGCGGCCGAACCGCTCCTTGCGTTCCAACGTGAGCCGTTCGAGGTAGACCAACTCTTCGAGAAACTCCAGGCGGCTTGCCGCGCCGATCGACATTTCATGATCGTGCAGGCAGGCCCGGATCAGCGAGATCAGCCCGACGATCCCCATGGGCACGGCCAGCAGCGTCAGCAGCACCGTGGTATTCTGATTGCCCTGCGACAGGCTGGCCACGGCGCCGGCGCACAAGATTGTGGCCGCCAAAACCATAATTGCGGAAGGTGTCTGTTTCATTTCGTGTCTGCCCCTGTGCCAAGTATGCAGTAATGCAAAAAAGGCGATTGTCGAGTCCAATCGGCTGGAAACCTGGGCAGACTTTAACGAAAACGCCGACTGTAACGGCCAGGCCCGCCGCGTTCTTGCCGGCGAGACGGCTTCTCCAGCGATCCACTGACCAATCGGCAAGGTCCAGAATCCGATTGTTCAAGGCTCACAGTCCAGACTCCGGCACTCCCGGGCGAAGGCCTCGCCTCACCCCCTCTTGAACCTTGCCTCGGGCCTAATCCCGCCCCTGCGTAACCCAAGCCAGGTTGAATCGCGCCAGCGCCATCCGGTCATAGAGCTTCTCTTCCCCGCGTTCGAAGAGCAGGTAAACCGTGCCGTCCGACCCGGCGGCGAGCGACGAGTAGGCGCTCATGCCTTCATGGACCAGCCGCTTGACCGGCCACGTATAGCCCTGGTCGAAGCTGGCGAACACCGTCATCCGGCGCCGCGACTTGCCCGGATTGTCCGGCGCGCTGAACAGGAGCACGTCCTTGCCGCCGGTCAGCTCCAGGGGCATGCGGATCAGCCCGGCGTTGCAGCCATAGCTCGGCTTCGTCCCGTATTTGAAGTAGAACGGTTCGCCGATCTCGAACAGGTCGGTCGTCACCTGCCAATCGACCCACATCTGGCCGCCGTTATGGCTCCAGGCGATCTGCCGCCGGTGGTCGACGGACATGTGCGAGCGCGAGTTGTAGTAGATCGAACCGGTGGACAGTTCCGCCAGCGTCCCCTCCCCGGTCCCGCTCTGCACCGGTCCACTCGTCTGCCACGTCTTGCCCCCGTCGTCGCTATAGATGGCCGTATTGTAGTTGTAGGGCCACCACTCCTGATCGTTGTTGCCCATCGGCGGCTGAACGCGCGCCGGCATGATCAGCCGGCCCTTGTGCTTGCCGAACTGGAGCGTGACCCCCGACTCGGAGCACGTCGTCTGCACGGGCACGTTTCCCGCCCCGCCATGCCCCATCGGGTTGGGCTTGACGACGATCTCCTCCCGCTGCCACGACTTGCCGTGATCTCGGCTCCGCCAGAGGAATCCTCGCTTCGATTCGACGACCATCACGTCGCCCGTGTTCCAATCGACGATCGCACTGCCGCCGGCGTCGTGGCCCACTTCCCGCGCTGGTTCGAACGTCTTGCCCCGGTCCGCGCTGCGGCGGAGGAGGCGGCCGCTCCTGGCAAAGGCGAGCACCGAGCCGTCCGCCGCCACGACGACGTTCGGAATCCGATTCCCGGCGCCCTCGTAAAGGTCTTGGACCTCCAGCAGCGGCTCGCCCGCACGGCAGACTTCAGCCGCCGCCAACAGAGCCACAACGGCAAGGCTCGCGACGGCAGGAAAACTCCTCATGATCTCGCTCCTGGTCTTCAACATTCCTGGCCCGGCGGGGCCGCGCCGCTCACGCCCCGTAGATCGGAACCGGCGGCCGGCTCTGCCACTTGCCCTGGGTGAAATCGGGAAAGTCGATTGCCGAGCCGTTCCGCGCGACCGAGTCGATCGACAGCGGCGTGATCGCGCTCCAGGTGGCGGCATCGTAGACGTCTTGGGGCAGCGGGGCGCGGTTGACGACCGCCTTGAGGAAGTCGTGGATCAGCACGTAATCGCTGCCGCCGTGGCCGCCGTGCTGCCTGGCCTGCTCCTGGAGAGCCGTCCAGAGCGGATGGGCGTATTCCTGCATGTAAGGAGCGAACGGTTCGTAGGCATGGGGGCTGGGCGACTTGCCCTCCAGGTAGATGCCGCCCTTGGCGCCGCCCATGTGGATGCCCTCGGTCCCCTGGAGCCGGAAGATCAGATCGTAGGGCCGGGGCGTGTTCATGTCGAAATACAGGGTCACCGTCCGGCCGCCGGCGGTCTGGAGGAGGCTCGTGTTCACGTCGCCCAAGGCGTAGTCGCGCTGGGCGAGCGGGTGGTCGGGGCCGAACTTGCGGGCGGCGTACTGCTTCAGCCCGGCGGCCTTCGTGCTGTTGCTGGCGATCCGCGTAAACCGATCGCCGCGGTTGATGTCCATCCACTGGGCGATCGGGCCGATCGGATGCGTGGGGTAGAGATTGCCGTTCTTGGCCGCCGAGTGCTCGCCGCGCCAGCTGAGCTTGCCGTCGTCGGTGAACATCAGGGAGCGGCAATCGTGCTGGTAGCCCGCCTCCGCGTGCAGCAGGTCTCCGAACAGCCCTTCGCGGACCATCCGCAGCAGGGTCAGGGCCTCTTGGTGGTAGCAGACGTTTTCGAGCATCATGCAGGGCATGCCCGTCTCTTCCGACGTGCGGACCAAGTCCCAGCATTCCTCCAGGGTAACGGCCGCCGGGACCTCGGTGGCGGCGTACTTGCCGGCCTTCATCGCGGCGACCATGATCGGCGCGTGCCACTGCCAAGGCGTCGCGGTGAGCACGGCATCCAGGTCGTCGCGCTCGACGAGCCGCTCCCAATCCCGCTCGCCTTGAGTATAGGCCTGCGGCCGGTCGCCGGTCGCCTGCTCGACGATTTCCTGCGCGCGGCCGGCCCGCTCGGCGAGGATGTCGCCGACGGCGGGGACGGCGACATTCGGGAACTGGAGGATCGTCCGCAGCAGCCCGCTGCCGCGGCTGCCGACGCCGACGATGCCGATTCGGGCGGTCCGGGTCGGCTCCGCGCTGCGTCCCACCGCGCCTGCCAGCGCCGCGGAGGCTGCCGCGGAGGCTGCCGCGGTTTTCAGAAATGCGCGTCTCGAGTGCGTATTTGGGTTTTCCATGGTCGTCTCTCCAGGCGGTGAACCGGACACGAAGGCGTGAACCATTCTGACCGCCCGATCAGCGCGATGCAACAGCGGAAGGGGCCAGAAGGGGCCACCCATCATCCAGCGCTGCCGCCGCCCTCTGCCTGGCGATTTCTCCCGCTTCTGATAGCTCTTTCGGCTGGTATGCCGCTTGCCTCCGGCTCTCAAACGGAGGCCGATGATTCCGAGGCCCTGGCACCCGCCATTCCGCGCCAGCTTTCGGCAAGGTGCAACGCTCAATATTTCACTGGTTGAGACGGGGCTCTTGCCTGGGAGCGCCGGATGGAGCGACCTTTGGCCTTGGACATCCCCCCCCTCGCCTGGATTTACCCTCGGCGTTGTGGTAGAGTCACCGCTGGCGCGCCGATCGCCCCTGTCGCGTTGTTAAGCGGTGGATTTGCCGCGGAAATTGCGGCCGCCATCGTCAACGGTCGCGTCCACAGCCTGCCGCGCGATTACTTGCCAGTCGCCGCTTGGGAGAATAAAACAAGTGCTCCGACCCGCTCTGGCGCGGCGGCCGATCCGCCCCTGCCGAGTTTCGGCATCCGGGCCCATGCCCGGCCAGCAGAAAGAGGGGCCGCCCCGCGGCAATCCGCCGAACGGCGGGGCAGCGAATGCCGCGCGGGTCCGTTCCGGCCGCCGTTGCTGGGGCCGGGCGGCTGGTCGTATCCACTTCGGTCCAATGGGCAAAGCCGGGGCATTCGTCCGGCGCCGCCCGAGAAGCCTGGGAGTTTAATGAGTATGTCTGCTTCAAAGATCGTCTCCAAAGACAATGTCGGCCGGATTCTTCAAACCGCCATGGACGCCGGAGAGGGGCTGCTCAGGCTGGCGCCCAACTGGGTCCCGCGCAACTTCCTCCACCCCGGCAAGCGGATCAAGCTCGCCCCGACCGACTGGTACGCCCTGGGCGTCCACCGCGGCGGGATCGACGAGCGCTGGTTCGCCAGCACGACCGAGGCGATGAACGACAACCGGGCCGACGACGAAGGCCTCAGCTACTGCGTCGTCGAAGGTCAGCGATTCCTGCTCCGCGACGCCGTCGAGGAGGGCCAGGGCAAGATCGTCGGCGAGGCGATCTGGAGCGAGTACAAACGCTGGCCCGTCTACTCCAAGTTCTTCGACAACATGGGGCCGATCCCCCACCACATGCACCAGCAGCACGAGCACGCCGCCCTGACCGGCCAGCAGGGCAAGCCCGAGTGCTACTACTTCCCGCCGCAACTGAACGCCGCCGAAAACCACTTCGACTACACCTTCATGGGACTCGAGCCGGGCACCACCAAGGACGACGTCCTCAAGTGCCTGGAAAACTGGAACAGGGGCGACAACGGAATCCTCGATCTCTCCAAGGCCTACCGGCTCAAGCCGGGCTCCGGCTGGATGATCCCCGCCGGCGTGCTCCACGCGCCGGGCTCGATGTGCACCTACGAGCCCCAGTGGGGAAGCGACGTGTTCGGCATGTACCAGTCGATCGTCGAGGGCCGCCAGGTCCCCTGGGACCTGCTCGTCAAGGACGTGCCCAAGGACAAGCACCAGGACCTCGACTTCATCGTCGAGCAGCTCGACTGGGAGAAGAACGTCGACCCGAATTTCAAGCAGAGCAACTACGTCGAGCCGATTGTCGACAAGGCCGCTTCCGGCGACGGGTACACCGACCGCTGGATCGACTACGGCGGCTTCGACGGCAAGCAGCTTGTCAGCGCCAAGGAGCTGACGATCGCCCCCGGCGCGAAGATGACTCTCCGCGACCCCGGCGCAAGCGGGTGGATCACCGTCCAAGGCTGCGGCCGGATGGGCAAGCTGGCCCTGCAAACGCCGGTGATGATCCGCTTCGGCGAGGAGCCGTGGGACGAGGTCTTCATCACCGCCGAAGCCGCGGCCGCCGGCGTCGAGATCGAGAACACCGGCGGCGAGCCGCTCGTCGGCCTCCGCTACTTCGGCCCCAACACCCATCCGTCCACGCCGCAGATCGGCGATCACCGCAAGCAGTGAATGCCGGTGGCCGACAACCGGTGCCTCTGCCGAGGGGACCGCGCTGGCGCGGAATGTCGAAACGATGGCTGCCCAAACATTGCATGACGAGGGATATGTCGTGATCTGCGGCCTCTCGCCGGCCGCCTACGAGCGAGTGCTCGAGGCGATCGGCGACTGCCATCCGCGGCACACCTACGACCGTGGAGCACTCGAATTGCGCCGGGTGCTCCACGGCGTTGCCCCCGAGCAGTATGGGAAGCTGCTCGACGCGCTTTCGGAGCACTATTTGCGGCACACGTACGACGGGTGGACGCTCGAAATGATGACGCCGAGGAAAGACCACGAGTGGATCAGGGCCCTGTTGGGACGGATGATCGAAGCGGTCGCCTTCGCGCTGGAGATCCCGATCCAGAGCGTTGGTTCCACGACTCTCTCGGCGGGCTCCCACCAGCGCGGCCTCCAGCCGGACGGCGCCTACTATGTCGGCCGCGAGAGCGAGGTCCGCGGCAGCGACCAGTATCGGCCGGGCGAGGACCCGCCGCCGGACCTGGCGATCGAAGTCGACGTCACGAGCACGAGCATTCCCCGGCTTCCCGTTTACGCCCAGATCGGCGTGCCCGAAATCTGGCGTTATGAGGGCGGGAAAGTCCGGTTTTACAGCCTGGCGGCCGGCGGCGAGTACAGCGAAGTCCACCGCAGCGGGGCGTTTCCGTTCCTTGCCCCTGAGGACATCGCGCGATGCCTCGAGCTGCGCCACAAGACCGACGAGAACTCGGTGATCCGGGCGATCGTCGATTGGGCCCAAGACGCCTCGTCGCGATAGCCGCGGGCGCAAGCCGACCACTGGTGTTGGCGGGATGAAAAAAGGAAGACACGGATGCGAAGTCGCGGCTTACGAATCGTCGTGGGGAGCGCCGCAGTGGCCCTTAGTCTGGCGGCCGGCGCGGCCGCGATTGCCGCCGAGCAGGAACGAGCCTCCGTTTCCCGAGCGGAATTGCCGTATCTAGCGCAAATTGAGCAGTCTCTCGACGCGGTCGAGCGCGCGGACATCGGCACGGCGGTCGACGCCCTCCAGTGGACGGGGGAAGCGTCGAGCAAGCTCAAGCAGCAACTGGCCGGCGCCGCCACCAGCCTGGGCAAATCCGACGGCCACGAACTGATCGGCGTCCGGCGCTTCTCGCCGCGTTTGCACCAGATATACGGCGCGATCCACTACGAGAAACAGCCGCTGATGTTTGTGCTCCATCCTCGGCTTTTCAACGGCCAGTGGCGGATTCAGACCGTGACGTTCACCGTCGACCTGAAAGGGCTCGACAGCCTGGCCCCCTTGGAACGGATCGCGCCGGAGCCCGGTGACAGAGTGGCAGCACGCGGGGAGTTCCAAGACGGATACGCGAGAACTGAAAGCGGAAAACTGAAAACTGAAAACTGATCACCGAGTCGTTCCCATTTGCAAGGATTTCCCATGAGCGAACACAAGAACAACTACCCTAAGCTTCACAACGCGGCCTGGCCGGGAGTCGTCGGCAAGGGCGAGGGCGGCGAGCCGCCGATCGATCTGGACACGATGCTCGACCTGACCGCGGCGGCCGAGGTCGACGGCGTCAAGTTCGACGGGTTCGACCTGTTTCTTTATCTGCCCCATATCGACATCGACTCGACCGTCGAGAGCGACGACGCGATCAAGCAGTTGGCCGACAAGGCGCAGGCCCGGAACCTCCAGATCGGCACGGTCGTGGCGCCGATCTGGCAGGGGACCGGCGGCGGGGCGGCGATGGGCGACGAGACGGAGCGGGCCCGGTTCCTCGCCCAGGTCCGCAAGGGCTGCTACGTGGCCCAGCGGCTCGGCGAGCTGGGCATCCGGCCGCACGGCAACGTCCGCATCGACAGCGCCGGCGGCGTCGAGCCCTGGCTGGCCGACCCGGAGGCCAACCAGAAGCGGATCGCCGACTGCTTCCGACAGGCCTGCGATATCGCCGACGACCACGGTCAGACGCTCGCCGCGGAGGGAGAAATCTGCTGGGGCGGAATGCACAGTTGGAAGCGGATGCTCGAACTGTTGGAGATGGTCGATCGGCCGGGCACGCTGGGGTTCCAGGCCGACATGGCCCACACGCTGCTCTACCTGATGGGCTACAACGCGCCGGAAGACGCGATCCTCGCCGACGACTTCGACTGGTCCGACCAGGCGGCGTTCGACGCGGCCTACAAGCAGTTGACCGACGCCCTGCGGCCCTGGACCAACGACCTGCATATCGCCCAGAACGACGGCTCGGTGCACGGCTCGGGCTCGCACGACAAGACGGGCCGCCACTGCCTGGCGAACGATCCGAACGGCAAGCTCGACATAACCCGCCACGCCGGCTTCTGGCTGCGCGAAGGCGGCGAGTTGACCAAAAAAATCCGCCACCTCTGCTGGGACGGCTGCATGTTCTCCAACGCGACGATGATGGAGCCGCAGACCTGGAACGAGATCCTCGCGGCGATGATCGCCGTGCGGGATGCGCACGGGTGGCAAGAATAAAGCGGAAAGCGGAAAGCGGAAAGCGGAAAGCGGAAAGCGGAAAGCGGAAAGCGGAAAGCGGAAAGCGGAAAGCGGAAAGTCTGGAGCCGGGAGTGGGGCGCGGCGCGAGTGTCTGAGGGTCCCTGATGGTTCGCATGGAAGGGCTGCGAGACCGCACCAAGGCGTTTGCGCTTCGCATCATTCGGCTGTATGGTAGCTTGCCGAAAGAAACGGTATCGCAGGCCATTGGAAGGCAAATCGTTCGATCAGGGACAAGCGTGGCTGCCAACTTCCGGGAGGCGTCCCGGGCGAGATCGGACGCAGAGTTTATTGCTAAGCTCGGCATTGTCGAGCAGGAACTCGATGAGACGATGCTTTGGCTCGAACTCCTTGTGGAATCGCACATTATTACCGAGAATCGTCTTGCAGACTTGCACGCCGAAGCAGAGGAGCTTCTGAGAATCGTGGTTGCCTCGATCAAGAACACACGGCCCTCACGGTAGGTGCTGAAATCTGCGTTTTCCGCTTTCCGCTTTCCGCTTTCCGCTTTAACCACTATCCCAGAAAACTCATCACAAACCAGTTCGCTAACCATAACAAGAGGAGTCAGACATGTCCAAGGAACTTCGCATCGCCATGCTCGGCTGCGGCTTCATGGGGCGCACCCACTCGAATGCCTGGCTGCAAGTCAACCACTTCTTCCCCCGCGAGCACAAGCCGGTCCTCAAGGGCTGTTACGGCCGCCAGGAAGACCTGAAGAAGCTCAAGGACTTCCAGGCCAAGTGGGGCTACGAATCGCTGGAGACGGACTGGCGGAAGCTCGTTGAGCGCGACGACATCGACCTGGTCGACGTCTGCACGCCGAATTTCATGCACAAGGACTGCGTGATCGCCGCGGCCGAGGCGGGCAAGATCGTCGTCTGCGAAAAACCGATGGCCATGAATTCGGCCGAGGCCCAGCAGATGGTCGACGCCGTGGAGAAGGCCGGCGTGGCCAACATGGTCTCGTTCAACTACCGCCGCGTGCCGGCGATCAGCCTCTTCAAGCAACTCGTCGACGAGGGCCGCGTCGGCCGGCCGTTCCACTACCGCGCGGTCTACAACCAGGATTACACGATCGGCCAGGACGTGCCGCAGGGGGGGATGTCGCTCTGGAGGCTCGACAGCAAGGTCGCCGGCAGCGGCGTGACCGGCGACCTGCTGGCCCACTCGATCGACACGGCCGAGTGGATCAACGGACCGATCAAGCGCGTCGTCGCCCATGCCGAGACGTTCATCAAGGAGCGCAAGCACGCCGACACCGGCAAGGTCGAAAAGGTCGGCATCGACGACGCCTGCATGTTCCTGGCGATCTTCGAGAACGGATCGCTGGGCACCTTCGAGAGCACCCGCTACGCCCGGGGCCGGAAGAACTACAGCACGATGGAGATGAACGGCGAGCGCGGCGGCCTCTACTTCGACCTCGAAGACCCGCACATCCTCCAGTTCTTCCGCTACGCCGACCCGGAGACCGGCAAGAAGATCGAGGACCACCTCACCGGCTGGCAGCGGATCCACGTGACCAACTTCGAGCACCCGTACATGAAGAATTGGTGGGTGCCCGGCTGCACGATCGGCTACGAGCACACGTTCATCCACGGCTTCGCCGACTTCCTCGCCAGCCTGGAGGGGGGCCCGGCGTTCCAGCCCAACATGCGGACCGCGATGCGGACCCAGCAGGTCTGCGAGCGGGTCCTGGAAAGCGCCAAGCAAGGCGCCTGGATCGATATCTGATCCGCCCGCGTTCCCAACGGCTGCGGAAAGACGGCTCCAACTTCCGGTCGGCAACCGGGTTGGAGCCGCTCTGCTTTCGACCCAGGTGCCGGATCACTCGTCTCCCTCGACCGGATCGACCATCGCGATCAGCGTCTGCCCGACTTTCGGCTGCGGTGGATCGGCCGCCGTGAAGACCCGCAGCCTTCCCGCGCCGTCGATCAGAAACAGGGGCACCGCGGCGCCGCCGTAGTGGGCCTTGAAGGCCTCGAAATCGAACTCCTCGGTGAGCCGCGTCTTCTTGATCCGCGCGCCCTGCGCGAAGCGGTTCTGCAAGTAGTCGAAGGTGATCTGCGGCCCGAAGGCGATCCGTCCGGGGATGAACTTGGCCGCCGTCTCGCTGCGGATTCCCTTGGCGGGGGGCGACGGCAGGAGGAACACGGACTGGCGCCCAAAAAGTTCGCGGAAGTGTTGTCCGGCCAGCGAATTGATCTCGCGGTTCGGGGTCAGGGCTAGGAAGCGGCCGATGCCGCCGAGGTCCATCTCTTCGATCGCCTGGTGCGAAAGGATGCTGCCAAGCCAGACGGAGAGCCCCTCCATCCGCGCCACGCGGATGTTGTCCGGGTTGCTGTCGACCATCAGCACGCGCACGCCCGCCTCCTTGACCTTCAAGGCGATCGCCCGGGCGCCGGGATGCGCGCTGAGGATCACGAGCCCCTGCGGGTTGGGCGTGGCCAGCCCAAGCCGCTGGGCCAGCGGCGCGATCGAGAGCCCGTAAATCGCCACCGTGCCGATGATCACCGCGAACGTGGCGGCCACCAGCTCGCCGCCGATGCCTTCGTGCAGGGCAAACACGGAAGCCACCGCCGCGGCGACGATCCCCCGCGGCGCCAGCCAGGCGAGAAACGCCTTCTCCTCCCACTTCAAACCGGAGCCGATCGTCGAAACCCAAACCGCCGCCGGCCGCACGACGGCGATCAGAAACGCCACAAAGGCAACGCTCGACCAGCCCAGCGCCAACACGTCGGCGACCTTCAGCCGGGCCCCCAGAATGACGAACAGGCCGGATATCAGCAGCACCCGCAGATTCTCCTTGAACTCGACCACCCGCTGCATCTCGACCCATTTCTGATTGGCCAGGATCACGCCCAGAACGGTCACCGTGAGCAGGCCCGACTCGGGCTGAACCACGTTCGATGCCGTGAACACGGCCACCACAACCGCCACGAGAATCGGGCTGGCAAGAAAGTCGGGAATCCAGAACCGCCGCATCAGCCAGACGAGCGGGCCGGCGGCCACGAAACTCAGGCCCAGGCCGACTCCCACGGTCCGCAGCAGGTCGCCGGCCACTTCCCACGCCGCATGCTCCATCCCCCCCAACTCGACCGCGCGCAGCGCCTCGAACACGAGCACCGCCAGCACCGCGCCGATCGGGTCGATCACGATCCCTTCCCACTTGCTGATTTGCCCCGCCGGACCGGTTGGACGCAGATGGAGGAGGATCGGACCGATCACCGTCGGACCGGTGACCACGAGGATCGCTCCCAATAGCAGCGCGGTCGGAGTCTCCAGCCCCAACAGGAGGCGCGCGGCGGCGGCGGCCAAGACCCAGGTAACCAGCGCTCCGATCGACACCAGACAGAGAATCGGCCTGAGCGACTCTTTTAATTCCCGCAGCCGCAGCCCCATCGCCCCTTCGAACAGGATCAGGGCCACCGAGAGCGACACCGCCGGCAGCAGCAGATCGCCAAAAACCTCGTCGGGCTGGAGCACGTCCGTCGCCGGCCCCAAAATGAAGCCCGACGCCAGCAGCAAGAGAATCGATGGTAGCCGGGTGGCCCAGGCAATCCACTGCGCCCCGATTCCCACCACCACGATCCAGGCAAGCGCAATCAGCAGATGTTCCGTGTCGCTCATCCAGCCAGTCCCTTGTGTCCAATCGATGCGACTCTGCGACTCCGCCAGCAGCCTGCTACGCTTGTGAAAAAGCCGCGTGCCCCGCATGGCGCAGAACGGAGGTCCACCGGTAAGCTGGAGCGGAAAGAAGCCACCGATACGATAGCGATCCGGCGGCAAACCCGCAATCCGGTTGGAGGCGGGGCGCAGGTTACGGCGGCAGGCAAGGGGCCGCTTGGGGGGAGCGGAGCGTGAAGGGAGGCGGCCCAGCGATTTGCCGCTGACGTACCCGTCTGCCGTGGCCGAGGCGAATCGTGTCCCAAGCGCGCCGCCCCCATTGCCCTGGCCGCCCAAGCCGGGCAGAATTGGCCGAGGGCCGCCTCTTCTGCTACTTGGTGGCCCAAGGGGCGGTATGGTTCTTCGAGGGCATGTCACTGAAGTTCATGGGCTCGATTGATCTGGCGATCGTCGAACCGATGTGGCGGTTCAGGGCGGGGATCGCCACGGGCGGCGCGGTGCTGGCCGCATTTTGGCGCGTGCTGGCGTTTCACCCGATCGCCCGCTGGGACTATTCGTCTATTCTGCCCTCCGCCGCTCGCTCCAGCCCGCTCGCTGGCCCAACTTCCCCTTGTCGCTGCAAAAGTACCAGGAGCGCGAACGGCAATTCCATCGGGCTGCGGAGGTCCCTCTCAGGCGCCGTTCTCCGAACAGCCGCACGATCGCTCAACCATGGCGATCTCCTCGAGCGCCAGGCCATAGAGGCCATAAACGAGCCGATCGATTTCTGCGTCCGCGGCGTCCTGCTCCGCCTGGATCGCGCGGAGCGCCGCGGGGTCTGGAAGCTGGCGCGCCCGCCGCGCCAGGGCGAGCATCCGGCCGACCAGCGCGCTGAGCGAATCGCAGGCGGCGGCCTCTGCTGGCGAGTCGAAGTCGATCCGCCGGATCGGCGTCCGGGCGAGCACGTGGCCATTGATCTCCAACCCCGCGCCGCGGCGTTTCGCGTGGTGGCGGAACCACTTCCAGAGCAGGCGGCTGTTGAGGATCGCCGCGAAATAGTTGAGCGGTTCGGCCACGTCGGCCCGGGGCACGAAGACATTCACGCTGAACGAAACATATGCCGGTTCGCTGGCGGGTACCAGCGCCGGCCGCCGGCTCATCTGGAGCGCGATCAACTTGGGACTCTCCCAGAGCCGCGCCTGGCGCGGCCAGTGAAGCTGCCACCAGGGGCGGGTTCCCAACCGGGTCTCGCGGCGGGCCTCAAGCAGCGGACGGAATCGTTCCAGATGCCGGGCGAGCACCGGGCAGTCGC
>JAAYCB010000375.1 GCA_012744395.1 Pirellulaceae bacterium | reverse complement strand
CCGGCGGCCACCGCGTGACCGGCGGCCACCGCGTGACCGGCGGCCACCGCGTGGCTGGCGGCCATCGCGTGGCTGGCGGCTCCAAGAACTCGCCACGGCGGACGCAAGCAGCCTCGCAACCATCGGAAGCGGTTCATCGCGACCTTTTCGTCATGCCACGACCGCCCCTGGGGCGCGCTGGCGATCGTCGATCGCCGCCTGGGCATGGATGGCCGCGCGCCGGTCCTTCCGACCTGGCCCTACATCCCTTGCTCGTCGGCCGAGGGGCCATAGAGGGCGGGCACGGGGACGCCGTTCAGCCGGAGGTAGACGCACAGGTGGGCCCGGTGGTGAATCGCGTGGTTGAGGACGAAACTCCGCAGAACCGCCGCCCGCGGCAACGTGAAGATCGTCTCTCCCCCCTTCAGCAGCGACCAGGGTTTGACGAGCTGCTCGTCCGGCGCCGCGCTGATCGCGACGCGCGCGGCCGCCACGTTCTTGTCGAACCGGGCGAGAATGTCTTGCCGCGACTGCGGCGGTGGGATCCGGTAAGGCTCGCCGCCCGGCGGGGCCACGTCCACCGAATCGTGGTTCAGCGCCAGGTCGGCCCAGGTGGGAATCTCCGCCAGATGCATTGCCACCCAGCCAATCGTATTCGACTTCTCGTGGACTTTCCAATCCAGTTTGTCCTCGGGAATCCGCTCGAGGACCTTGCGGGTGTTTGCCATCTCTTGATCGAACTCCGGCAAGATCGCTTGGCTCTGGCTCACGGCTCTCTCCAGTTGTGATTGGGGTCCGCACGGTCGGCGCCTCGCGGCGGGCGCCGCCCTTTTCAGGGGAAGTATAGGCAAGCGAAGGACGAAAAGGTAGCATCCTCGGGAGAGCCGGAGGGCGTCTCCCGATGACGTCGCCTTGTCGCGTGAATACGCCACGCGCGGGGCCTCTCCCAGCCCGGGCGCAGCGTCTCGGGAGCGTCGCCGGTTACGGGGATTCCTCCGGCGACTCGGGCGGTTTGGCCCCGGTGAGTCGCAAGGCCAGATCCTTGACGCCCTTGAGGTCCAGTTTGCCGGTCCCGAGCAGGGGAATCTCGTCGACGTGGAGAAAGCTGTCCTGCGCGGGGATCCAGAGCGGCGGCACGCCGGCCTCGGCCAGCCGGCGGCAGATCTGGTCCGGCGCCAGATCGAGGTTCGTGTGCAGGACGACGAGCCGTTCGCCCTTCTTCTCATCCGGCACCCCGGTGACGACCGTCCGCTGCTCCCCCTCGCCGTCATCGCCGATGACCTCGCTGAGAACCTCCTCGACGCGCAGGTGCGGCACCATTTCCCCCGCGATTTTCGAGAACCGGCTCTGCCGGCCGGTGATATAGAGGAAGCCGTCCTCGTCCATCTTGGCGATGTCGCCCGTCGTGTACCAGCCGTCGCGAACTACCTGCGCGGTCAACTCAGCCTGGCCGAGGTAGCCCTTCATCACGTTGGGCCCCTTGACCAGCAGCATCCCCGACTTGCCGGTGCCCAGGCTCTCGCCGGTCTCCAGGTCGACGACCTTGGCGGAGATGCCGGGCAGCGGCTGCCCCACCGAGCCGATCCGGTTGCCCTGCTGGAAGTCGCTCACGAGCCGGGTGTCGGGAATGTTCGTGCTCACGACCGGCGACAGTTCGGTCGTGCCGTAGCCCTCGACGGGCAGCACGCCGAACTTGGCGTGGAAGGCCTCGGCGACCTCGCGGGGCAACTTTTCGGCCCCGGTGATCACGACCTCGGTCTTGGCGAAGTCGCCGGGGTCGCAGCGGCGGATGTACGAGCGGAGGAATGTCGGCGTGGCCACGAGGATTGTCACCCCGTGGTCCCTGGAAAGCTTGCCGATCGGCCGGGCCTCCAGGGGGCTGTAGTGGTACACGCACTTCGGATCGAGCATCAGCACCGTCCAGATCGCTACCGTGTAGCCGAACGAGTGGAAGAAGGGCAGGATGCCCAGCAGGACATCCTTGGCGCTGATCTGGAGCACCTGGCAGAACCCATCCACGTTGGAGCCGATGTTGTGGTGCGTCAGAATCGCCCCCTTCGGCATGCCGGTCGAGCCGGATGTGAAGATCACCGTGAGCATGTCGTCGGGGTCGATCCGCGTCAGCCCGAGCATCCGCTCCAGAATCCACGCCGGCAGGAGCCACGCCGCGGCCGCGGCGGCCGCCTTGTCGCTGCGCCGCACCCTTTCCCGGAAGTCTTCCAGGAACACGACTTCGGCGTCGAGCTGAAAGTCGAACTTTTCCATCACCTTCCGCGAGGTGAGCACGCGGCGGATGCCGGCGATCTTGATGCACTCGTTCATGATCTCCGAGGAGACCGTGTAGTTGAGGTTCACGGCGACGCGGCGGTCGAGCGCCAGCGCCGCGTTGATCACCAGGCCGGCGACCGAGGGCGGCAGCATCACGCCGACGGTCGACTCGTCGTCTTCGAGCAGTTCGCGGCGGAGCAGCCGCCTGAGGACCAGGGCTCGCATCAGCAGCGATCCGCCGGTCAGCACGGCGCCGGTCGAATCGGCGGCCTTGACGCGAAACAGATTCCTGCGGCAGGCGCGGAGCATCGCGCGCGGCGGAATCAGCGAACCTCTCTTGCCCTTCTGCATCGTCTGATATCCCAATTCCTCGATGGCCAGCCGTACTTGTTGCGGATCGGTCAAGTGGTGCATGGGGCTGCCGAAAACGAGGGAGACCGGATAGGGAAGCCTGCGGGGCCATTTCCAGAAGAACTTGCCGCGTTCGAAGCTGAAAACACTCCCCCACAAGCCGCCTAAGTGGACGGGAATCACCGGCGCGCCGGTATCCCGCAAAATGGACAGAAAACCGCGGCGGAATCCCTGGAGCTGGCCGGTCCGGCTCAGCCCCCCCTCCGGGAAAACGCAAACCAGGCTCCCCTCGCCGAGCGCCTGCCGGGCCGCGCGGAGCGATTCGACCATCGATTTGCGGCCCGGCCGGATCGGAATCGCCTGGTAATCGCGCGCCAAGCGGCCGAAGGGACCCTTGATGTAATCGGCATGGGCGAGGAACCGGATTGACCGTGGAGAGTGCAAAAGAAGGAAAACCGTGTCGAGCCAGGTGACATGGTTGGCCACCAGCAGCGCGCCGCCCTTGGCGGGAATGTGCTCAGTCCCCCTAACCGTCACTTGATAGAGAATCCTCACAATCATCCGCACGAGGACGCGGGCCATCGGCGTGAAGACCGCGTAGACGATCGCGGCGCAGACGGGCAGCGTCCCCAGGCCGGCCAGCAGCCAGACATCGCGGCCGGCCAGCCCCAGCGCTTGCTCGCCGGCCAGCAGGAGAAACAGCCCGGAAGCGGAGATCATGCCCGTATAAGCCAGAAAATTGTAGGCGGCGAGAATCCGGCCGCGCTCGTCCGCCGGGCTGCGCTCTTGCAGGAACGACAGCAGCGGGATGTCGTACAGCCCGGCTGCCAGGCCGAGCAGGAAGAGAAACAGGCAAGCCAGGAAATACGGCGATGAATTCCAGTTCCCCACCCCTTGGGGCGTCTGCGAGAGGACGATTCCCATCGCCGCAATCCCCAGCGCCCCAAACGGCACGATGCCCAGCTCGACCTTGCCCGCCGACAGCAGCCCCGCCGCGAAACACCCCAGGCCGATCCCCAGCGTGAGCACGGCGAGCATCGGCCCGACCATGTCCTTGCCCGCCGCTCCGACCAGCTCCGGCACGGCGAAGTGATAGACGTTCGTCTGCGCCAGGACGCCCAGCGACCAGAAAAACGTGCTCGCCAGCGCGGCCCACATCAGCGGCCTCCGCGCGATCAACGCGCCCAGGTCGCGGGCCACCTGGCCGGCCGGGTTCCGCGGAAACCTGCGCTCCGGGGCGGCCGGCGGCAGCCGGCCGATCAGCAGGCTGGCCAGCCAGCCGGCGATTGCCACTCCGATCAGGACCGAAGCCGAGATCCACCAGCGCGCCTGGCCGGGGCCGATCGCCGCGGATTGGCCCAGCTGGACGGCCAAAGGAGTCGTCAGGACGTAAAGCACCGGACCGATCCACGTGCCGAGGATGCAGGCCACCATCGTCGTCATCCCCACCAGGCCGTTTGCCTTGGAGATGAATTCGGGACGGACGATCTCCGGAATGCTGCCGAACTTCGATGGGCTGAACAGCGCGCTCTGGGCTCCCATCAGGAACAACACCGCCAGCATCAGCCAGATGTTGCCGCTGAGGATCACGGCGATCCCCAGGGCCATGATCACGATCTCCGCCGCCTTGCAGCCGATCATCACGCTCCGTTTGCTGAACCGGTCCGCCAGGTATCCGGCCGGGCCGGCGAGGACGAGGAACGGCAGGAGGAAGCAGAACCCGCCGATGCCGAGAATCGTCGCCTTGTCGAGCGCGTGGGTCCCGATCGGGATGATCAGCCAGCGAAAGATGTTGTCGTTCAGCGCAACGAGGAACTGGGTCACCAGCAGGGCGGAAAAACTCCGCGTCCACAACCCTCCGCCATCGTGCGGGCCCGGCTGGACGCCGCCGCCGGCCGGGCTCTGCGGGCGACCCCCGCCACGCGTCATTTCGGCGTTGAAAGTGCCTGCAACTCGGCCGTCCTGCGTCATACCAACGTCCCATCCGCGCCTGCTGGAATCGGTTATCTGGCTTCGATTCTAGAACCGGCCGGTCCGGCGGCCAATACGTTTCTGGAGCGTCAAAGCGAGCGTTCCACCAGAAGGCAACACTCCTGGCGGGCGGCAGCGGGCGGCAGCGGGCGGCAAACCCCGTCCGCGGAAACGCGCAGAACCCTAGTCCCAGCAGATTCCTCGCCGCCGGCACTGAATAACCGCTATCCGCGGCGCGCGACTGAAGAACTCGCGCCGGGCGACTCGATAAGTGGCCAGGGACGAGGCCTTGTGGTCCTCCAGAACGTCGCCGTCTGCAATCCGCCCCACACGCTTGCCAGTCGCATCGGCTGGGGGAGCGCCCCAATGGACATCACACGCAATCAGTACTTCCTCGCGGGCCTGGTCCTGCTGCTGCTCGGCTTCGAGTTCCGGTCGGTCGAGTCGGTCCAATTGACGCCCGCCTTCACCGGTTTCCTCGCCGAGCGAACGGGCCACCCCGCCGTCGCCGCCAACGACACGATCGACTCGCTCGTCGGCGCAAAGACGTCCCTCCCACCCAAGACGGTGTTGATCCCCGAGTGGATCGGGTGGTTCTTTCTCTCCGCCGGCGCGGTGCTCACGCTCCACAGCCTGGCAATGCCGAGATCCGGCTGATGCCGGACGATCCTCGCGGAACGGAATCGACTCTGCTTCTGGTCGGGTCTGCCCGAACCGTGCCGACTATGCCGGTTGTGCGGGGAGCTCGGATTGTGCGGGGGGCTCCGGTTGTGCCGGCCACGGTTGGATTTCGCGACCAGGTCGGCCGATCGCTCCGAAAATGAGGGTAACAGCGGTTATCCGTGCAAGGCTTGGCGGAACCCTGCCCGAGGCGGTCCGCGGGGGCGCTCGGCAAACTGGGGACCGGGCCTTGCGGTGCGATTGCGGCAGAGCCCCTCTTTTGGAGTAATCGTTCAATGTTTGGACAAGGCAAGATCTGGGGCGGTCTCGGCACGGGCGCGGCGGGGCGACTCCGCCGGGGGCTGGCTGTCGTCGCGGCCACGGCCCTGATCGGCTTTACGGCCGGCTGGACGCAGACCGCCCCGCCGACGCCACCTCCGCTCCGAAGCCTGGATGCGGCCGCGCTTCAGACGCCCCGAAGCGCGCCGGCCGGCTGGACGCACGTGCGCGAAGGTACAGAATTGACTTCCGTGCGGGGTTCGTTTGGAATGGAGAAAGGGCGGATCCTGTTCTTCCCCAGCCAGGCCGATGGACGCTACATCGGCCTGGAAAACCTGAACCTGGAGCGGATTGCCGCCGAGCTGGCGAGCAGCCCGAGCCAGCCGGAATGGTCGGTTTCAGGAACCGTCACCGAGTTTCGAGGCACGAATTACCTGCTCGTTCGGCGAGCGATTCTGTCTCAGAGCGTGCCGGGCGAAGGCACAGGCCCCCGCAAAACCCCCTGAATGGGTAAGCTTGCCAGCCCACTCCTGATCGAGCGTCCTGCCAGCAGGCGAATCGGCGGTTTTGGCTTGACACCCAATCTGGTGGTTATATCATACGGTCGTGATTGGTGTTCGCTTGCCTCCCCGACTGCAATCGAGCGTAGCTTAGAGTACAACAGGAGCTGTTCCATGGCCGGATACCGACGGCTGGATGTCAACGAGGTTGGCGACGTCACCGTGGTCCATTTTCGGGATCAGAAGATCATCGAAGACCTGGGCATCCAGGAATTGGGGCAGGAGTTGAACCGTCTGGTCGAGGTGGAGAATCGGCGCAAGTTGGTCCTCAACTTCTCCTCGGTCGACTTCCTCTCCAGCGCGGCCTTGGGGAAACTGATCACGCTCGACAAGAAAATGAAAGCGAAGAGCGGAAAACTCAAGCTCTGCAACATCCGTCCGGAGATTTACGAGGTATTCGCAATCACGCGCCTGAATCGGTTGTTTGACATCAAGGATGAGGAGGCCGATGCTCTGGCGGCGTTCTGAACTGTCGCCCCAGCAATTCCGGTCGCGATCGTGGCGCTCGGTTGAACGATGCGGAGCCGGCGCGCTCGCGTGCGGTCGCGCTTGTTGGCCGGCGCGGCCCAGAAATCTTCCGCCCGAGTGATCATCGATGAGCGATTCGTCCTGGACTTGGACTTGCCAGCGAGAGATTCCCAGCAGTGTCGATGCCAGTCGCGATGCGCTTGAGGAGATTCTCGGGCATTTGCAGGAACAGGGCT
>JAAYCB010000374.1 GCA_012744395.1 Pirellulaceae bacterium | reverse complement strand
CGGCGAGTTCAAGGTCGTCTGTTCCAAATGGGTCATGCCCGACGGATCGGATTACGTCGGCGTGCCCGGCGGCCCCTCGCCGATGGAAGCCGGCGCCAAGGAGAAGCTGTCCCCCAAATTCAGCGATGAGAACGCAACGACTTTGAAAGCCGCCGTCCCGGCGGGCGGCGGCACGATCAACTTCGACCTGACCGAGAAGTAACGCGAATCGCCAATTCCGCGCTTTGGCCTCGAGCCGCGCGGAGAGGTTGAAAGTCCTCTCGACTCGCTCGAGAACAAAAAGCTCTTGGTGAGGGGAAAGCGGCCCTTCGTCGCCGCTTTCCCTTTGGAGTGCGGCGACTGATGGCGCTCTGGAGTCTGGCGGGGATGAAAGGTTCTTGGTGACGGGAAAGCGGCGATGAATCGCCGCACTCCAAAGACGGTCGTGGTCTACCGCCTGGCCGCCGACGCCTCCTTTTTGCCTCGCCGTGCTCGCAAGGACGCAGTTGCGCTCGGTTAAAGAACTCCGGCTCTGGCCGGCGTTTCCAGGTGCGCCGATTCGACTCGGGCCCAGGCGCACCAGCGCGGCGATTGATGGCCCGGTGGAGTCTGGCGGCGATGAAAGGTTCTTGGTGAGCAAAAAAGCGGCGATGAATCGGCGCGGCCACGGCTAGCACTTGTGGGCAATACGTAGCTATCCACAATAGCTAGGTACATGTTTCATTACCCTACCCTATTGACACTGTTTGTGTGGATGGTTAGTCTCGTTTGCAGGTCGATCCTCCGCCTGTACGAGTGGCGTCAGGTCGACTTGGCTTTTCACAGTAATGGTCTCTTTTATGCCGGGAGGGTGTGATGACTCAGCGCGGAAGAAGCAGTCTTGGTCTTGCGAGCACGCCCAGGTCGGGGGGGTTCACGCTCGTCGAATTATTGGTCGTGATCGCGATCATCGGCATCTTGATCGCCTTGTTGCTGCCGGCGGTGCAGGCGGCGCGCGAGGCCGCGCGGCGGACCCAATGCACGAACAACCTGAAACAGCTTGGACTGGCGCTTCACAACTATGCCGATGTGCACAAGATGTTTCCGCCCGGCGGTCTGGAATACGGCTGGCAGACGTCGAGCACGCTCGGCGCGGAGTCGGCCGACAAACTGGTGCGGAATCTCAACGGCCTCGTGCTCCTGCTGCCGTTTATCGAACAGACCGCATTGTATGATCGCTTCGATCCAAGGGTCTGCACGAGCGACACCTTGGCGCCGAGCAACGGTACGCCGAGCGCGCGGCCGGTTGCCGGCGATCCGGTAGCGAGCGGAAATGCCGCCGTCGTCTCCCAGGTTGTCAGCGCGTTCCACTGCCCCTCGGACACTTGGGATATTTATCTCCCGACGTCCGGCGCGTATGCCATCGTCTCAGCCGGCAACAGCAGCTATCGCGGCGTGAAGACGAACTATGACTTCAGCGCGCTGAAGAGCGACGCCTCGCGTCTTAACGACTGGAATTCAACCACGCTCACGGACCCGCTCGCGCGGCGGCCGATGTTCGGCGAAAACAGCAACTCAAGACCGGCCAGCGTATTGGACGGGCTGTCGAACACGGTCGCCCTGAGCGAGACGGTTCGCTGGCTGGCCAACGGCCATTGCGCGGCCTGGGGTTACCGCGGCTGGGTAATGACCGGCATCGACATTGGCCATTCGGCCGGCCTCAACGCATGGCCAATCCCGGCGACATATACGTGGGTCAGCGAGAAGCGCCCCATTCGCGGCCGAGTTTACGACTGGGGACTGGCGGCGAGCCTGCATCCCGGCGGGGTGAACGTGACAATCGGCGACGCGTCGGTCCGGTTCATCTCGGAGACAACCGACCGCGGCGTGCTGCTTGCATTGCAGACGATGGCCAACAAAGAAGCATTCACAATGCCTTAGCCCCAGCCGCGGTTTCCGGCAGTTTCATTGGTTCATGAAGGAGACTCTTATGCGGATTGCTGGTATGGCGGTCGCGCTGGTGTGCTTGGGGATGCTCGCCTCGGGCGGATGCACTCCCGCCGCGAACCCCAACATCCCCGAGTTGGTCCCGGTCGATGGCACGGTTTCGATGGATGGCGCGCCGCTGGCAAATGCTTCCGTGGTGTTTATCCCGGCCGGCGCCACGCAGGGCGGGCCTTCGTACGGATTGACCGACGAGGGCGGCCGCTACGCGCTGGAATACCAGGCGGGGCAGAAAGGGGCGCCGGTCGGCGAGTTCAAGGTCGTCTGTTCCAAATGGGTCATGCCCGACGGATCGGATTACGTCGGCGTGCCCGGCGGCCCCTCGCCGATGGACGCCGGCGCGAAGGAGCTGTTGCCGGCGAAATACAGCGAGGAGTATCAAACCACGCTCAAGGCCACCATTCCGCCGGGCGGCGGCACGATCAACCTGGAGGTCACGAGCAAGTAACGGAGTAGGTGGCCGGCTGGACGGGAATTGGGATTCCGTCTTGGCCGGCCTTAGGGCCGACTCGCAAAGGCGAGCCGGCCTTGCGTGACGGGGCGTTTCGTCCATTTTATGCGAGGCATTCGGTGGCGACTTTTCGCAACCGTGTTGTGTTTCATGTCTTTTTTGTCAGGGAGTAACAAGCCATGCGTTCGAGATTTCGTCCGGGCTTCACGCTCGTGGAGCTACTGGTGGTGATTGCCATTATCGGCATTCTGATCGCCCTCTTGCTGCCCGCGGTGCAGGCCGCGCGGGAGGCGGCGCGACGCTCGCAGTGCACCAACAATCTCAAGCAGTTGGCGCTGGCGATGCACAACTATCACGACACGCACAAGTCATTTCCCTACGGGCACCGACT
>JAAYCB010000373.1 GCA_012744395.1 Pirellulaceae bacterium | reverse complement strand
CCGTCGGTCCCGATCTGGTAGAGGTGGAAATACCGCGTTCCGCCGGGCCGGTAGGAAAAGACGAGCTTGTCGCCGTCGTGGTGCACCGCCGGGTCGCGAATCGAGCCCTGGGGGTCGTCCACCAGGATACGGACCTCGCGGGTGCGGAGATTGAGCTTGCAGAGCTTCGCCCCGCCGGGGGCGTGCATCAGCCGCTGCGGGTCGAGCGACCAGTGGCCGAAGTTGGCGTAATAATGGCCGTCGCCATACATGCTGCGGACGGCGAAGACGACCTCCTCGGCGCCGCCCATCGCCTCCAGGGCCTTGGCGCGGAGGCCGGTTGCCGCGGCGGCGTTGCCCTCCGGGCCAGGCTCCTTGCCCCGCGAGGTTGCCGTGGCGAGCAGGGCGAGCGCTATCGCAAGCCAGACCCTCCCATCCCGAAATCGCATTGCCACCTCCCGCTTGCCAGGCCTGCCCGATTGGGTTGCCATTCGCTTTGTGTTACGATTGTATCCGTCGCGCTTCCACAGCGATTCGCCCCCAGAGTGCAGGCACGATGCGCGATCGCCAGGCGCATGATTGCCGCCCGGACTCGCCCGACGCGGCCGCCGGTGGTGGCTGCAACTAGAGTTGAGTTTTGTTGTTGGGCCGGACCGTGTCAAGCGTTGTCCGAAGGAATCTGCCAGGAAGGAGGGGGGGCGATGATGGCTCGCTTCCATCGGTTGCTGGCGGCCGAGACTCCCGGCGAAGGGGCTCGCGTCCAGACCCTCGGACCCGCTGGCCGCGCCGTTGTTGACGAAGAGGGGGACTACGACAAGCCGCACGCGGTCCGCGTCGCGGCGCCGGCGGGAACCGACGGGGCCGTCTGGTCGCTTGCTCTGCTTCAACCGAGGGCTGGCGGGCTGAACATTGACGACGTGAACCTCTGGCTCGATTCCGCGCTGCCGCCCTATCTGTCGACGCGCGAAGATTGGGCACTCGTGTTCGGTAAACGAAAACACCCTTAGTTCCGATCGGCTTATCCGCTCGTGGGATGCATACCAGGCTTTCGGTCTCGGCCCGCGGCCCGCGGTCGATCCTTTCCAGTGGCTCCAGGTTACGCCCGAGGGCAAGCCCGTCTTCTTCTATGCGTTTCAAGGCGACTTCTATCCCGCCTACGAGCCGAGCATCCGCTTTGCGGCCAGCCAGAGCCATCCCGCCTGGCGCTCCTGGACGGAACGGATCGTGGAAAACATCGCTCGGTGCGGATTTGATGGAGTGTTTGTCGACAACGCCGGCTCGCTGCGCTGTGCCTGCTCCATCTGCCGGCGGAAGTGGCGGAAGTGGATCGGCGGCCGCTACACGGCCGCGGAGCGGCAGGAGCTTTTCGGCGCCGCCGACCCCGCGATGGGCGTGGCGAGCCAGCCCGGGCTGCTCTGGGCCGAGACGCAGCGTTTCCGCTGCGTGCAGTGTCTGCGTCGCAACGTTCGGCCGATCCTGTGCACGCGGCCCGGCTACAATCTGCCCAGAACCGCGCGGAGGTTGCTGGAGATGAACCTCGCCTCGGCCGCGCTGGGCAATGCGGAGGCGGCGGCGTTTGGCGGGGGCGGCGGTTTCCTCCAAGGGACCGATCCCGCCCTGATGGAGGTGCAGAAACAGTATCGCCGCTTCTTCGAGCGGCACGCGGCCCTCTACGAGGGCCTCGACTCGCTGGCCGAAGTGGCGGTCTTCATGTCCCCGGGCTGAGGATTTCGCCGCTCTCCGGGGCGGGTTGGACCGCCTCGAGCCACCTGCGGAACTCGTTGTGGAAGTGGCAAGCCAGGCCGGCCCGTTCGAGTTCCTGGACATAGGCGTAGGCGAAGAGCTCCGCTTCGCGGGCGCTGGTGAAGCGCCGCGCCGGGTCCGGCTCGATGAGTTTTCGGCAGAATCGCTGGAGGTGGAAGCTGTAAGGATTCAGGAGTTGTCCGAGCCGGTTGGGCAAGTGCCGCTTCTCCTCGGCCAGTTCGTGATCGGGCTGGGGTTTGACCCCGGTTGAGGCTTCCTGGGCGATCAGCGCCTCGCGCGGGCTGGCCGGCTGCCGGTCGGGAAACACCCGGCATCCGGTGAGCAATTCGACGAGCACGTATCCCAGGCTGGCCAGGTCGCTTGACGGGGTGCAGGCGTCTTCTTCGAGCACCTCGAGGGCGGCATAGCGCGGCGTGCAGAAGTAAGGCCGCTGCGACTGCTGCCAATCGAACGCCGAGCCGGTATCGACGAGTCGCACGTCGCCTTCGGGGGAGACCATGATGTTCGAGGGTTTCACATCGCCGTGAACGATCCCGCGGGAATGCAGCTTGTCCAATCCTTCCAGGCAGGATCGGATCAAGGCGACGGCCGCCCCCGGCGTGAACTTGGTGTGCTGCGAGCCGGGCACGGCGACGACCTTGGTGATCTCGGTCCACAAGGCGGGATCGCGCAGTTTCACGCATTCGAGCATGACCGGATTCATGAGCTGCCGCAGGTCGTATCCCTTGACGCGTTTCATGATCATCATGCGAATCCCTTCGCACTCCTTGAAATGGTGGACGTCGAGCACGTTCCCCTGGTCGATCCCGGCGACCACGGAGGCGACTCGGGCCATCCGCCGCATGTCTCTCTCGTAGCTGGCGATGCATGGATAGCGGTGCGGCGAGAACAGCTTCAGGGCGAGGTGCTCGTTGGTGAAACCGTCGGCGCCGGTGCAGTTGGCCAGAAACACGACGCCCTGGCCCCCTTGTCCCAACCGCTGGAGGAGCCGGAACCCGGAAATCTGCGTGCTCTGGCCGGCCGCGACGAGGGCTTCGTAACGGCATCTCAGTTGATCGAGATCGGCTTGACCGTCGATCGCGGGGCCCGGCTCGCGGGCCGTGTCTTCCGCGCGGACCTGAGCGCCCGGCCGGGTGGAGTCGATGGTCCAGTTGGGCATCATCGACCGGTAGGCCGCGACGATCAGCGGGTCGATCGGATGATCCAGCCGCTCCTGGTCGTCGCGCTGGCGGGTTTCATTCTTGGCAGTCACGATCGTAACCTTTTTCTCGGAGGTATGCCTGGACAATCGTCCGAGCCCGGTTGAGCACCGTTCTGACATCCGCCGGCGTCCAGGCCCATCCTCTCACCTCGGGGAACTGGGCGTTCAAGTGCGCCAGCAGCCGCGGCGATCTCCGCAACTCCGGGTACTGCTCACAGTACACGGAAAGCACGAGCCATTCCTCGGCCGACAAGAGGCGAAAGGCCTCCGCCGTGAGCGCCTGCAATTCCCGTTTCTCGGCCGGGTCCAGCCTTCCCCACCAGCCGTCCGCGGCCCGCTCGCTTGCGAGGTTCGTCTCGGCCTGCTCGCCGATTCGCTTGACGAGGTTGTCCTGCGCGGTCAGCCGCCGCAACATGTCGCAGGCTCGGCGGAGGGCGATCGTCCGCAGCAAGCCCTCGAGGGGCTGACGCATATCGAAGCCGTTCTCGGACGGCCACTTCTTGAGCAGATCCTTCCGCGTTTCGGACCACACATCTTCGACGTCTTGCCGAGACAACCCGGGATACTTCTCCGCTACGATTTGGCAAGTCCGTTCGCGATGGCTGGCATCCAGCCAACGGAAAAAATCCGCCGCTTCATGCTGATCACTCATGCAATTCAGCCTCGACCCCGCGAGCGACCGGTTGTTGGCGCGGGTCATCAACGCCCGCTCTCCCAGCCGCCGGACAGTGCCGAAACGGGGCGGCTCTACGGAAATACTCGCAGCCGATCGTCATCGAGAGGCAAAAAAGTCGGAATTCTTCCAGAAAACCACGCTTGGTTCCCGCCCCTGCTGCGAGTTTAACCAGAGGGGGCTGGTTCCCATCCACGATCCACGGAGAAGGGCCAAGAGGAATGCCATGGATGCCACAAGTCTCGTTTCCGAACGCAGAGCGGCGAAAACCGAAGCCTATTGTCCTACGTGCAGCGGCCGCCTTCAATCCACCGGCAGCGCTGTTCGGGGGCTCGCCGCATGCCCCGAGTGCGGGGTGTTCTCGCGGTTGTTGCGGGCGATGGGGCGCGGCGATCTCCCATTTCTTCTCGCCGACGCCGTGTTGCCCGACCTGAACGTCGAGTACAGGACCGACGCGATCTTTCAAATGGTCGAGAATCTCGCCGCCTGCGGCGGCCTTGCGGAAGCCCACATCGAGGAGGTCGCCGCCACGCTGATCCGCCGCGAAGCGGCCTCGTCGACTGGAGTCGGGGGGGGCATTGCGATTCCCCACGCGAATCATCCGGCGGTGGCTCGCGAGATCGGCACGATTGCCCGCTGCCGCCACGGGATAGAATTCGACAGCATCGACCACGAGCCGGTCAACTTGCTGATCCTGCTGCTCTCGCCCGTCGACCGCCACGCCGAGCACGTCCAGGCGCTGGCCAAGGTTGCACGGGTCCTGCGCGCGGTGGTTTGATGGAGCTTCCTGCCGCGGCCGGGCGGGGGGCGCGCGCGCCGGCGAAACGCGCCGGCGGAATCCACCTCGATCACCGCGGGCGGTCTTCGCCGAGGAGCAAGCAGATGACCTCCAGCGCGGCGTTTGTCTGATCCGAGGGGCGTGCGCCGCCGGAGGCGACGCTCCAATCCCAGACGGACAGGGCGCAGCGGAGATACTGCTCTCGCGATTCGCAGAGCAGCTCGTCGCTCAGCTCGCTTCGAGCCAGGGGCCAAACTTGCTGGAGGCGGCTGAGCGACTGCGCGTTTCCCTTGACCGCCTCGAAAATCAGGTCGTCGAGTTGTTCGAGGCGCTCGACCACGGCCGGGTCGTCGGTCGCCGCCGAGGGCGTGCGGCGGGGCAGCCGCGGATCCAGTGTGTTGTCGGGCTGGGTCAGCCGGGGGAAGCGGGGGTGGGCTGCGTGGGGCTGTTGACCGGGGCCGGCCCCTGACCGGCCGCAGGGGACCGGCCGGGACTCCGCGGCGGCCGCCGGGCCGTGCCCTGTGGCCGGGCCGTCCAACTCCGCCAGCAACTGGAGCCCGCGGGCATGCAGGTCGCCAAGCGCCGGCTCGGGCCGGTCTTGCAGGAAATGGCGATTCAGCAGGGAGGTCCGGCCGGTCTTCAGGATTCGCAAGATTGCCTGGGGCCATCCGCCGATTGGCGGGTACTGGTCGGCCAGGTCGGCCGAGAGGTGCACCAGGGCGACTTCGCGCACCCGCCGCACTCGGCGTTGTTCGGCCCGATCGGTTCCGAGGGCCACGATGCGAAACGGTCTGCGGGGAGAGGACCGCAAACCGGTTGAAAACGAGAACTCGGTACGGCATGCCGGCGGCAGGCAGCTGAACAGGGCGGCGACCGCCTGCGGGCCGGCGGCCTCGCCCGCGATGGCCATGGCGCGCCTGTCGAGCGCGGCCTGGATCAGCGCGGCGATCGGCGCGGCGCCGATTTCTCGCGTCGCCCGCGCGAGCAGGGGGGCGTCGACGGCGGGCGCGCGGCCGAGCAGCGCGACCGGTTCAAGCCGGGTGGGCACGGGGGAATGCTGGCGGAGCAGCCCGTTTGCCGAGGCCGCCCGCATGAGGTGGAAGGGATTGTTGCCGAAGCGGCGAAAGGCGTCGGGTTCCACGACCAGGCACTGGGTGTAGACTCTCGCGCCTCGCCCGGTGTATTCGCGTCCGGAGGCGGTCGTGCGGCTGACGCAGTAGGCGCCGCTGGGGAGCGGGTGGAAGTTGACGCTGGCGGCCGGCGCGGTTTCCAGGAGCGCGCCGTGCGAGGGGCCCCAGATGGAAAGGGCTCGGGCATCTTGCTCGCAGACTCCGGGGCTGGCCGCGGCCAGTTGATAGCCGGCGGCCCGCTCCGTCTGGGCCGATGTGAAGATCGCTTGTTCGATCCGTTCCATGAGTGATTCCAGCAGTTCGGTCTGGCGGGCGAGCGGGGGAGAGCCCCAGTTCGCGGCAACACGTTTCCGGTTGTCGCGCCGCGGCACGGGCCGGTTCCGGCCGGCTGCGGCGCGCCGCGGGGGCGCTAACGGCAGCTTTTGCGGACCATGTCGAGCAGCCAAGCGAAAGGCTCAATGATTCCGCGGGGCTCGATCCGCAGGGGGACTTGGACGCGGCCCTCGTCGTAGGTGTCGCGCCACGCGCAGTAGCCCGCCACCCCCGAGGCGAAGAACCTGTGGACGGGAAATCGCTGCCAGCACTGCTCCCAGAGGCCGGCCGCGTGGGCCTTGGCGAACCCTTCCGGGTCCTCCATGCACTCTTCGCACTGGTCGGCCTTGGTGAACACGATGCCGATCGGGCGGCGTCCCCAGACGTTGCGGCCCCGCGAGCCGAGTTCGCCCAGGTAGCTGGTCAGCTTCATCGTGAAGAATTCCTGTTCCTGGCCGCCTTCGAGGATCTTCAGCGCGTCGACCAGCAGCAGGGCGCCCGAACACTTTTGCAGGAACGAGCCGATCACCCGAAAGCTGTGGGGATGGTCCATTTCCTCCAGCAGGGCTTCGCCCGCCATGTCGGGCATGATCAGGTCGAGCGGCTGTCGCAACCGGACGCCGCGGACCTGGCAGTGGACCCAGTTCCAACGATCGGGTTCGTTGGGGGTTTTTTCGGGGAATCCGCAACGCGCCAGCGCCCCGACGGTGGTTTGCTGGAGGTTGATCGAGAACGCGCCTCGCGCGAGCAAGCGGGTCTGGGAGGCTCCGCGCGAGAGCATGTCCATGAGCATCCCGAGGTAGACGGTCTTGCCGACGCCGCTGACGCCCATCGCGGCGACCATCGTCGGCGCCGCCTTGGTCGCGTTGGCCTGGTGGGCCAGGGCCATCGGGGCCGAGCAATCGCGGCAATACTCGGCGTCGAAATTGTTCTGCCCTTCGCAGATGTAACAGGCGACGGGGATCGCGTATTCGATTAGCCGTGCAGTCTCCAGTGGAACAATCACGCCCTTGGTCATGTCGTCACCTCCTCGGCCGGCGTTTCGAGTCCGGAGGCATCGCGAACGGCCTCGCGGTACAGCATCAGGTCGCAAACACTCAGCGCGCAGCGGAATCCGATGTTGCGTTTGCGGGCGATCTGTAGTTCGCCGCTCTGGAACTGGCAGGTCGCCTGGTTGTCGAAATAGGTGTCGAACGCGCCGCCGCGGATGCTCTTCAGCGGCGATTCGGCGATGAACTCCTCGTGGGGGAAGTGGCTCGGCGTGTAATCGCTCCGGGTCCATTCCCAGACGTTGCCGATGAGCTGGAAGATCCCGCCGACGCTCACCCCCTCGGCCAGGTCGGTGACCGGCAGGGTCCGCCCCGGGCCGGAACCCCAGAGGTTCGCCTTGCTCCGGTCCATCGTGTCGCCCCAGGGGAACTTGCGTTGCGCGGCGCGGCGGTCGGAAAGGGCGACCGGCCAAGCGCCGGCCTTGACCCATTCCGCGTCGGACGGCAGCCGCTTCCCGACCCAGCGAGCATAGGCGGACGCCTCGTACCAACAGATGCCGACAACGGGGTGGTTCTCTTCGCCGGAGCAGTAGCACCCCCGCCGCCAGAACCGCGGGCCGGGCTCGCGCGTCTGGTCGACGAAGTCGAGAACAGCCGGCCAGATGGCCGTGTCCCAGAAGGAGATCTGCTGATATCCGCCGGACGCCACGAACTCGTAGTACTGGCGATTCGTCACCGGATAGCGATCGAGGAAATAGGGGGCAACGCGAACCGTTCGCTGCCGGCGAAGCCGGCCGTGATCGGCATCCGGCTGCTCGTCGAGGCCTGCCGCCTCGCCGAGGACAACCGCCCCCTCGGGAACCAGCGCCATGTGCACCTGCAACGCTTCGAGCGTCTTCTCGAACTGCTCGGCCGCCAGGTCGGGGGCGATCTGCGGCCGCAGCATCAGCGCATAGCGTCCTTGGGCGAGCATCTGTTCGATCAGCGCGTCGAGATCGCCCGGCTCGGCAACCTTGACCGCTTGCGGCCTCGCCGGCGGGGCGGGCTCGGGCGGCGCCGGCGAACGGGGCGGCGCTCGGCGAGCCGCGGGCAGAAGCGCTGCGACGCCGCTTACCGCCAGCAACCCTCCAATCACCGCCCCCGCCGGATTCGTCCAGGTCCAGGCGAAGACCAGGACGGCAGCGCTGACGATGACCGCCGCAGCCAGAATCCGCGTTGTGCGTGTCTTATGCATGCCCCACCTTCTCGGAGCCGAGTTGTGCTCCAGCCCGGGCCTTGCGCCGCCGCGCAAGGTCCTTCTGGAGAATTTCAAACTGCGCCATCACCGAATGGAGAACCGGGTCGTTCGCCGCATCCGCTTCCGCCGGCGGCCTCGACCCGGCGGTCGCCGGGTTTGCCTGGGCGGGCGGCACGGCAAGCGGCGGCGGGGTCGGCGGCGGCCGATCGGCGAGTGTTTCCAGCAGGCGGCGCATCCGCCGCAATTCCTCGGCCCAGCCCTTTCGCTCCTCCGCCACCCGGCGGCGTTCCTCATCCAGCGCATCGGTCAATTCCGCCGCTCGGTTGCGGACGCTATCCAACTCCGTTTCCAGGACCGCCCGCTCCTCAGACCAGGCGCCGCGCTGCTGCTCCAATTCGGCGAGCCGCTGCCGCATCTCGGCGTCCTGCGAGCCGCATTCCTCGGGCGGAATCCGTTCGAGCAATTCCCGCTGGGCGAGGATTTCTTGCCGCGACTGGGCAAGATCGCGGCGGGCCGCGGCCAGCTCTTCGATCATTTGGCTCAACTGCGAGGACTGCGAGCCGGCCGTCTCCAGCGCCGAGGCGATTGCCGAGCGCTGCTGTTCGACGCCGTTGAGAATCCGTTCGAACTGCGCTGCGGCCTGGGGATTCATGGCGGCCGGCGCCGAGAGCTGGGCGGCGAGCTCCTGCATCCGCTGGAACGTGGCTTCGAGCTGCGCGCGCTGGCGGCCGAGCTGCTCTTCGCGGCGGTGGAATTCGGCCTCCTGGGCCCGGCAATTCGCGGCCGCCAGACGCTGCTGCCGCGCGAACTCGTCGGCCAGGCCGGCCAGGTTGCCGAAGGCGTCTCGAAGAAACCGCTCCACGTGGTCATGGCCAGCGGAGATCTGCCCGATTGTCTCCTCGAGGGCAGCGGCATCAATTCTGGGAAGGGGTGAGTCGGCTGTCACGGTTCTTCCTGGCTGGGTCGATGTCCTTCAACTGCGGTAGCCGAAGGATTGCTACGCATCTGAAGCATAGGTCCGATTCGGCGTTGCTGCCGCGGTGATTTCTGCGGGGGGCTCGACAACGAGCAGGGGGAGCCGCCCGCCGGTCCGCCCGGGGTGGCGCAGGCGGGGGCTCCCGGTTTTGCGCGGCATACGGCCCGGCGGGCGCAGCCCGCATGCGGCGAACACGGGAAAGGCTGCTTCGCGGACTTCGGGGGGCGCGCACGGTTGGGCTCACCGGGAAAACCGCCGCCGGCTCACAAAAACTCTACGTCAGCCCTTCCCTCGGGGCAAACCGCCGGTCGGGCGACGCGCGCGGTGCGTGCCGCGCCGGCGGGAATCCGCCAGCGTGCCGCGATTCGGCTGAGGATGTGGTCGCAGCGGTTGTCCTGATGATGACGACGCAGTTCACTTCAGGCATGTTGCCAAAAGGCAACCGCGCTGAGGTTCTTGAAGTACGCGGCGTGGTGCTTGCCATAGTGGCCAGCACGAGGGTCTTGGGAAAACATGAGTACGTTGTGCGGTCCGACACGGATCGTTCCCACGGCGGGGAAGCCATCCCGCTCAGCGGCGCGCGGGCCCGCTGACTCGTCGCTCCGTTCCGCTCCGGCGACCACATCGGTGCAGGCCTGGTTTCCCAAGGCACGGCTCTAACCGTGCCAGTCGCTGTTGAGCGGGGAGGCCCTGGTCACTTGCCGGAGCGCCGCCGACGGATTATTCTTCGGCCAGGGCCGTAGATTGCCGCCACCCGCCCGAGCAGAAGGGGAGACCGATGATGCCGTGTTGCGTGTTTTTCGAGCCGCGGCTGCGGCGGGCCGCCGCCTGCCAGGCGGTGGCCGGGCTGACGCTGCTGCTGTCGTGCGGCTGGGCGATGGCCGCCCTGTCGCTGTCGCCGCCCGCCGCGGTCGGACTCGATCCGGCCGTGCTGGCGCGGATCGATCCGGTGATCGACGGGGCGCTCGCGGCGGGGAGGATGCCCGGCTGCGTGATTCTCGTCACCCGGCATGGCAAGACGGCCTTCTTGAAGGCCTATGGACAGAAGCGTCTCGAGCCGGCTGGGGAGCCGATGCTCACCGACACGCTGTTCGACCTGGCGTCGTTGACCAAGCCGATCGCCACCGCGACGAGCGTGATCGTGCTCGCCGATCGGGGGCTGGTGCGGCTCGATGATCCGGTCGCGAGGCATCTTGCGGAGTTCGGAAGCGGCGGCAAGGAGAAGATCACCGTCTTCCAGTTGCTGACCCATCAGAGCGGCCTGATCGCCGACAATTCCCTGAGGGATTACGCCGACGGGCCCGAGGAGGCCCTCAAGAGGGTCTTCGCACTGAAGCCGGTGGCCGAACCGGGAAGCCGCTTCATCTATTCCGACGTGGGGTTCATCGTCCTCGGGGAACTCGTCCGCCGGCTGACCGGCAAGCCGCTCAGCGAGTTTTCGCAAGAGGTTGTTTTTGGCCCGCTGCGGATGGAGGAGACGGGTTTCCTGCCGGGTGAAGCCCTGCGGCGGCGGGCGGCGCCCACCGAGAAGCGCGGCGCGGACTGGATGCAGGGCGAGGTCCACGACCCGCGGGCGTTCGCCCTGGGAGGCGTGGCCGGCCACGCCGGACTGTTCTCGACCGCCGAGGACCTGGCCGTGTTTGCCCAGATGATGCTCGGCCGCGGGCAATTCGGCGAAGCCCGGATCTTCAGCCCCCAAGCCGCGCAGACCATGACGGCCGGCTACCCGGTTCCCGGCGGCCTGCGCGGATTGGGGTGGGACGTCCGCAGCGGTTATTCCACGAATCGCGGGTCGGCCCTGTCGCCGAGCGCGTTCGGCCACGGCGGGTTCACCGGCACGGCCCTGTGGATCGACCCGCAACTCGATCTGGCGGTCGTGTTCCTGTCCAATCGCCTCCATCCCGATGGAAAAGGCGCCGTCAACCCGATCGCCGGCAAGGTGGCGACAATTGTCGCCGAGAGCGTGACGGACAAACGCCCCGGGCAGGTGCTGGCGGGAATCGACGTGCTCCGCCGCGACGGCTTCCGCCGGTTGGCCGGGCGCCGCGTCGGGCTGATCACGAACCAGACCGGCATCAGCCGCGATGGCACGAGCACGATTCAGTTGCTGCACGACGCGCCGAACGTCGAGCTGGCGGCGATCTTCAGCCCCGAGCATGGCCTGGAGGGGAAGCTGGAGGCGGCCGTGGCCGACTCGCGGCACGGCGGCACCCAACTGCCGGTCTACAGCCTCTACGGCGCAACGCGGCGGCCGACGGCCGCGATGCTCAAGGGGCTGGATACGCTCGTGTTCGACATCCAGGACATCGGCAGCCGCTTCTACACCTACATCTCGACGATGGGATACGCGATGGAGGCGGCCGCCGAACACGGTCTCGGCTTCCTCGTGCTCGATCGGCCCAACCCGATCGGCGGGCTCCGCGTGGAGGGCCCCGTCCTCGACGCGGGAAGGCAGTCGTTCGTCGGCTACCACCGGCTGCCGATCCGGCACGGGATGACGGTCGGCGAATTGGCGCGGATGTTCAATCAGGAGCTCCAGATCGGCGCGGACCTGGCGGTGGCGGCGGTCGAGGGGTGGCGGCGCCGCGACTGGTTCGAAGCGACCGGCCTGGCGTGGATCAACCCTTCGCCGAACATGCGGAGCGTGGATCAGGCCGCGCTCTACCCCGGCATCGGGCTGCTCGAGACCACGAATCTCTCCGTCGGCCGCGGGACCGCGATCCCGTTCGAGGTCTTCGGCGCGCCGTGGCTCGACGGCCGGCCGCTGGCCGAGGGCCTGAATCATGCGGGGCTCTCCGGGCTGCGTTTCGTCGCGATCACGTTCACTCCCCAGGCGAGCAAATTCCGCAACGAGGTCTGCGGCGGCGTGCGGATCCTGATCACCGACCGCGCGGAGCTCGCGCCGGTCCGCGCCGGGCTGGAGATCGCCGTGCAGATACGGCGGCTGTTTGAAAGCCAGTGGAAGGCGAAAGCCTACGGCGGCCTGCTGGGCGACGAGGCGGTTCTCCAGGCGCTTCTCGACGGCGAAACCGCCCCCCGGATGGCCGCCTTGTACGAAGATGAGTTGAAGGAATTCCTCAAGCGCCGCGAGGCCTTCTTGATCTATTCCGCAGCCGGCGGCCGGTAATCCGCGTCGAGCCGTCGGCGGCCGAAGGCCGCGAATGCGGGAACGAGCGACAGAACGCGCGGCAACGACGGCGCTGCTCGGCGCCGCGGCGGCTTCAGGATCCCTTCTGGGGCTTGTTCGCCTTCGGTGGGGCTGCGGTCTTCCAGATGTCGATCAGGGCGTTGTTTTCCTGCGGGGCGCCGGGCGTGCTCCGCCCCTGGGCGACGTACGTCTCGAGCAGGGCGGTGAGCTGCTGGACGACTTCCGGGTGCTCGGCCTGGACGTTGTTTCGTTCGGCCGGGTCGGCCTGGATGTCGTAGAGCTGCAAGGCCGGGAGCCCCTGCCGTGCCGCCTGGGGGTCGCGGGGCTGGCTCCAGCCTCCGCTGCCCGGGCAGAGTTCCAGCTTCCAGCGGCCCTGGCGGATCGCGAACTTGCCGCTGATCGAGTGGTGCACGAGGGCCTCGCGGACCGGCCCGCCGGGCTTGCCCAAGAGCACGCGCAACATGCTGATGCTGTCTTCCGCCGCGTTGTCGGGGAGCCTGGCGCCGACCAGTTCCGCGCAGGTGGCCGTCAGATCGACGAGGCAGACGAGCTGGTCGCTGGTCGAGCCGGCCTTGACGCGGCCGGGCCAGCGGGCAATCAGCGGGACCCGGTGTCCGCCGTCCCAGATGTCGGCCTTGTGGCCGCGGAAAACATGGCTGGGATTGTGGCCTTTTGCCAGCAGCAAGGGGAAGTCGGCTTGGGGTGAACATCCGTTGTCGCTGGTGAACATCACGAGCGTGTTCTCGGCCAGGCCGTGCTCGGCGAGGGCATCCAGGACCCGGCCGACGCAGTCGTCGGTCTGCATGACGAAGTCGGCGTAGGGGTTCAGGCCGCTGCGGCCCCGCCAGTCGGGCGAGGGGGCGATCGGGGTATGGGGCGACGCCAGCGGGAGATAGAGGAAGAACGGCTTGCCCCGCCTGGCGTCTTCCGCGGAGAGGGCGATCCGTTCGACCGCCTTGCGGGTCAGCGCCGGGAGGACATCGACCGCCTCGAAATCGGCGGCGCCGGGACCCCGCCGAGTCATCCCCGGTTTGCCGGGCATCATCGGAAACGCCTTGTCCTCCGTGGGGACGGCGGTCACCCGGCCGTTTTCGATGAACGTGTAGGGGACCATGTCGAGCGAGGCGGAGATGCCGAAGTAGTAATCGAAGCCAACGCTGTTGGGACCTCCGGCCGCCGGCTGGGTGAAATCGACGTCCCAGCCCTCGGGGCCCTTCTCGATGGCGTCGAGAAACGGGCCGCGTTCCGATTTTCGCACCCAGTCCATGCCGAGATGCCACTTGCCGATGCAGGCCGTGTGGTAACCGCGCTGGCGGAGCAGTCCGGCGACGGTCAGCCGCCCGGGCTCGATCAAGCGCGGGGAGAGGCCCCCCAGGACTCCGCTCTGAAGCCGCGACCGCCAATTGTAGCGCCCGGTGACCACGCCGTAGCGCGTCGGCGTGCAGACCGACGAGGTTGTGTGGGCGTCGGTGAACCGCATCCCCTCGGCGGCCAGCCGGTCGATCCGCGGCGTGGGAATCCTGCCCTGCGGGTTGTTGCAGCCGACGTCGCCGTAGCCCAGGTCGTCGCAGAGGATGAAGACGATGTTCGGGCGGGTCTCCGCCGCGGCGCTGGTGGTCCCGGCCGCGGCGCGCGGGAGACAGGCGAGCAGAGTCGCCGCGATGGCCAAGGGGGGAAGATATTTCATCGCCTGGTTCTCCGGGCGCCGATTGTGGCTGTCAGCTAACCGTGTCCGATTCAATTGGCCGTTCGCGTCGTCGCCGCAGGGCTTGGCCGGGCGGGGCCGATTGGGGGTGATTCTTTCCGGTTGTCCGCGGGGGACGCGTGCACGGCGGGGAAAGGGCGCGGAGGCCGGGTCAACCGGCCACCAGCTCGATCCCCTCGCCCGTGCCCAGGTTGCGGGTGTATTGCCTCCGCTGGGGATCGTTCCAGTGCTCGTGGACGCCGAGGCTTGTCAGGGGCCAGGCGTCGCCCGCCGGGGCGTAGCGGACCCCGGATGGCGGCTGCTGGGCAAGCGCGGCTTCGTGGAGATAGTTGTCCACCGCGCCCACCACCGCGCTTGCGCTGGCCTCCGCGCCGAGGAAGTCGACGGCCACCGACTCGATCGCCACCGGATCCTGCGACACCAGCACGCTCGACGTCCAATCGTTCACTGCCGGCGGCGACAGCCACTTCTCGGGGCGGCCGGACTGGTGCGGCGCGGCGTAGAGGGCGTCGAGCAGGTAGAGGATCGTCTTGCCGCCGAGGTCGGGGTGTCCCATCAGGTCGACCAGCGCGTTGTAGGTGCCCATCGGCCGCCGGGCGACGCTGATCGACTGGTGCAGATGGCTTGGGTTCCAGCCCCGGTGGGCGTCGCCTGGGCCGGTGTTTTCACGGTAGACCGAGCCGAAGTGGTTCTTGGCGCAGAGGGTCACGCCCGCCAGGCTGTGCGCCTTGAGGACCGCTGCGTTGATCTGGTAGACGGCGGCGGTGGCGGATTTCGGCAGATAGGTCTTGCCGTGGTCGGGCGTGGCGGGGTCGCCGAAGTAGAGGGGGGTCTTCAGATCGGGCTCGACTTTGAAACGGCCTTCTCCCCCGTCGCGATCCTCGAAACGGATGCCGGGAAACTCCGCGTGGCAGGGATCGAAGATCGAATCCGGCACGAACCGCGACGCGTCGTAGACGACCAGGTCGTCCGGGCGGACGCCCGCTTGGACGAGTTGGCGGACGAGGGCGATCGTCAGCTGGGGCGTGTTGTAGAGTCCCTGCCCGGCCTCGGTGTGCCGCTTGCAGCAGTTCAGATTCAGTTTGACGGCGACCTTCTCGCCCGGCTGGTATCCGGCGGCGCCGCGCCCGCGGGACTGGTTCGCGTGGCGGAAAAGCCGGCTCCAGGCCTCCGCGTCGCTCTTAGCGCCGGTCAGGGCCTTGAGCGATTGGCGGAGCATCCGGTCGGCGCGGACTGGATCGGTGCAGCGGTCCTCGTGCCAGCCGCCGGCCTCCGCGTCGCCGTCCCAGTGGGCGGCGCCGGGATCGTGGACCCAGGCGACGCGGCCGGGATGGATGCCGCGGGCCGTGCCCATCGGCTGGTTGGCCGGCTCGCCGTGGGCCCAGCGCGCCGCCGCGTCCTCTGCGGCCGCCGCGATCCAGGCCGGCGGCGCAAGCGAGGAGAGGGCGTGGCAGGTGCCGGCGGCCAGCGCCCCTTTGAGGAAATCGCGTCGACTCATGGGATCGTCTCCTGGTGGGATGGTGCAGCCTTGTCTTACCCCCGATTATCGGCTGGCGGCGGCCGCCGGGCAAGAATAGCTTTCAGCTCTCAGCCGTCAGCTTTCAGCGTGGCGAGGTGAAAACCTTAGCCGCCACCACCTCGGCGTTGTTTTCAGTTTTTGTCCCAAGGCGGACCAATTGACGGTCGCGAGTCTCTGTTTTCAGTACGCAACGATGGGGCGCCGGTGAAGAGGGACTTCCGACCGCGTTTTGCGATCCGTTCCGAAGGGACACCCCTAAGCCAGCCCAGGGCGGAGGTCGGCGAGT
>JAAYCB010000372.1 GCA_012744395.1 Pirellulaceae bacterium | reverse complement strand
ATTCTTGGGGAGCGTCCACTTGATGCGGGCGTCGCTGATGCATCCTCAGGCCGGCACGCGAATCCCTTTGTGGTCTTAAGAGGCCTACCATGCCCCATGCCACCGAGAAGTGCCCCACGTGTGGTGGACCGCTCTTGTCGCCCGACGGCTGCTGCCCGCAATGCGGCTCGGCGAGGGGCGGGGGCCGCGGGGGACCCAATGCCCAGCCGGCCAAGCCCCCAATTCGAATGGGTAGCGTTGCCGGCTGTTGGACGATCGGCGGCGACGTCGCTTGCGACCTGGTGGTCGACCTGCCGACCGTCTCGGCGCGCCATTGCCGCTTGACCCGCACTGGTGAGGGCTACCTGCTCGAAGACCTCAATTCGACCAACGGAACCTTTGTCAACGGACAACGAATTGCGTCCACCACGCCGGTATCTCCAGCCGACCGGATTACCTTGGGGCGCGCGGTTCCCATGCCCTGGCCGGCTGAGACCCGCAGGCCGGACATTTCCGCGATCCGCATCGGCCGGCACCCCGACAACGACGTGGTCCTGGACTATCCGATGGTTTCGGCCCATCATGCCCGGCTCGCGCACGAAGCGGGATCGATGTGGATCGAAGACTTGGGCTCCCGCAATGGCACGGCGATCGGCTCGCCGGACAACAGAATCCAGCGCTCGCCGGTAAATCGCGACGATATCGTCTTCTTTGGTTCGCTTCGGGTCCCGATGAGTCGTCTTATCGGCGAGAAGTTGACACTGGGCATCCGCGCGCACACCCTGGTCGGGCTCGCGCGGCGCACGGTCCTGATTGGCCGCGATGAGGCGTGTGACCTGGTGCTTGACGACCCGCGGGTCTCGCGGCGGCACGCGCGACTGACACTCGGCGATGGCCGCACGCTGGCCGAAGACCTCGGTTCAACCAACGGGACTTTCGTCAACGGCAAGAGGCTCGATCGCCAGGTCGAAGTCCACCCGGGCGATCATCTGGCGTTGGGCCGTTTCACGTTCGAACTGACGAAAGACGGGCCCCTAGAGCAGCGCGACTGGCGCGGCAACGTGTCGATCGAAGCCCGCGGCGTGAGCGCCGAGGTGGCCGGCGCGAGACTCCTGGCAGACGTGTCGCTGGCTGTTTTGCCGTCTGAATTGGTCGCCGTGATGGGGCCGAGCGGGGCGGGCAAGACGACGCTGATGAGCGTGCTCAATGGGTACTCGCGGCCCTCGTCGGGCACCGTCCTGTTCAATGGCCAGAATCTGCACGCCCACTACGCCCAGTTTCAGGGGAGCATCGGCTACGTTCCCCAGGACGACATCATGCACCGCGACCTGACCGTCTTCCAGGCCCTCTACTACACGGCCCGGCTGCGATTGCCGCGGGACTTCCGCGATCGAGAGATCGCCGACCGGATTGCCGGCGTGATCCAGTCCGTGGGTCTGGAAGGCACGGAGCATCTGCCGATCGGCTCGGCCGAGAAGCGCGGCATCAGCGGCGGCCAGCGGAAGCGGGTCAACCTGGCGATGGAACTGCTGACCGACCCATCGGTGTTGTTTCTCGACGAGCCCACCTCGGGGCTTTCCAGCGAAGACGCCCTGGTCGTCATCCGCTTGCTGCGGAAACTCGCCGACGAGGGTAAAACGATCATCCTCACGCTGCACCAGCCGAGCATCCATGCCTACCGGATGCTCGACAACCTGATCGTTGTGGCGAAAGATGCGGGGGCGCGAGAACCAGGCCGGCTGGCCTACTACGGCCCCGCCTACCCCCAGGCGATTGAGTTCTTTCGTCGCCCCGAGCGTGGCGGCTGGGCCGATGCAGCCCCGTCGCCCGACGATGTACTTCACGGGCTGGCGATGGACTGTGCCGAGACATGGGTGGCCAGGTTCGCCGCATCGCCGCTGAAAAAGCAGTTCGTCGATGACCGCATCGCGGAGGCAACTCCCGCGCCGTCCTCCGGGGCGCCGGCCCGCTTCCAACAGACTTTCGGCTTCACCCAGTGGTGGACTCTCGTGCGTCGAGCAGTGGCCGTCAAGGTCAAGGACACGACAAACACGGTGATCCTCTTGGCCCAGGCGCCGGTCATTGCCGCGCTGATCGTGCTTGTCTTCGGAGAGCACGCCCGCGCCGTATCCACTCCGGCCAACTGGCCTCAAGTCGCGGAGGCGACCGCGACCAGCGTGTTTCTGATGGTCTTGGCCGCGATCTGGTTTGGGTGCCTGAATGCCGTTCGCGAGATTGTCGGCGAATGGGCCGTTTACTGCCGGGAGCGGATGGTTTGCCTGAAGATACCGTCCTACATCGCCTCGAAGTTCACGGTTCTCGGCAGTCTGTGCTTGATCCAGTCATCCGTGCTATTGGTCACTGTCGGCTACGGTGCCAGCCTGAAAGGACCGTGGCCGGCCATGCTACTTCTTCTGCTCCTGACCTCCCTGGTTGGTCTGGCGATCGGTCTGGCCATCTCGGCGCTGGCGAGAACCTCGGAGGTAGCCATCGCCGTGCTCCCGCTCGTTCTCCTGCCGCTGGTGATGCTCGCCGGCTCGCTCTTGCCGCTCCACCGGATGGGCCGCCCGGTCCAGACACTGGCCCAGTTGATGCCCACACGATGGGCGTTCGAGGGGCTGCTGTTGTTGGAGGCAGACGAGCGGGAGAAGCAACCGGAGCCTGCGGTGCTCCAACCGACCGATGCGACCTCAGATGCCGAGCCTGGAATGCTTTCCCAAAAACCGTCAAGGCCAATCGACATGGCCGAGCACTTCTTTCCTGGCGAGACCCATCGGATGGGCGTTGCTGCGGCCGCCGCCAGCTTACTGACAATTCTGGCTTTGTTGCTCGGGGCGATTTATGGGATTCTTCGGTGGCGCGACGCGTATTGAACATTTCAGTGCTCCAAACGGGGGGGTAACGTTGTCCCACAGCGTCAAAAGGGGGGCCGAGCAACCGCTGCACTTTGGCCACTACGACCGAAATTGTGTCGAAGAAGGGCAGAAGATCTGCCATCACGCTTGATGTGAGAACGACTATTCCCCCCCATTTGACCCGTCTGTTTAGGCCAACCATCAGTGTGCGACCACCGACTTACCCCCCCCAAAAGAACACAGAATTACCTAGGTTGACAGAAAATTGATTGATAGTAGCGTCCTGAATCTCGCTCTCAGTCCATTCGGGGGGTGTCAAAATGCCACAATTCTACTGGATTTCAAACGCGTAGTCACATATTTCACGCAAAGTCCGAAGAAGACAGCCCCAAAGGAAAATTCCCGTCCGCTCGCGGAAATACCCATCCCCACCCCTCTGTAGAATTAATGTCGGTCACTGAAAATGGTCGATCAAGCGATTCCATCCCCCCCGCTGCCAGGGTATGATGGTTCCGTCTGGGTGTTTGGCGGGGTCGCTCCCCGCGGGGCAGCAAACGGGTCGGGGGCAACCGCCTTTCCCGTCTTGGGGCGGTTGCCTTCGACTCGGCCCTGTAATCGAGAAAGGTGCATTCTGATGGCT
>JAAYCB010000041.1 GCA_012744395.1 Pirellulaceae bacterium | reverse complement strand
CTTAACGCTCGGCGGGTTCGAGGAACTCGCGGTCGAGCCGGGTGAACGTGATGAAGCGGTAGTTGCCGCGCTCCCAGAGCACGCCCACCGACTTGTCCTTCATCAGCGTCAAATCAGAATAGGCGGCCGGCTCGTCGCTGATCAGCCGCTCGCCCATGAAAGTCTGGCCTTCGTCGTAGCTGGTGCGGACGACCAGCCTCTTGCGCCCCGGCCCGAGGGGCCCGGTCCAGACGATGCGGTCGCGGTCGTCGCCGGCCGATTTGAGCGTGTAGCGCTCGATCGCGCAGCAGACGGGCGTGACCGCCTGGCCCGGACGCGGCTCGGACCAGCTGCGGCCGCCGTCGCTGCTGGTGGCGATCCAGCGGTGCGGGCCTTGTTCCTGGCGAATGTCGAGGAGAATCCGCCCATCGGACAATTCCACCAACTGGTCTTCGTCGCCGCCTTGATCCCCCGGCACCTGCCCCCCGCGCTGCCAGGTCCGTCCGTGGTCCTCGCTATAGATCACCAGCGCGCCGTAGGGAGCGAACCGCCACATCGGCACGATCAGCCGGCCCTGCCGGTCCTGGATCGCGCCGCCGGGGCCGGGCACGCTGATCCGCCACTTTGCGTCGGCCATGTCGCGGGCGGCGCCGGTCTGGTCGATCGGCTCCGACCAGGTCTCACCGTGGTCGTCGCTGTAGCGCGCCAGGTTGGAGGCGTCGTCCGTCCCCGGCCGCGCCCCGGCGGAGCCCCGGCCCGGCTTGCAGCGGAGGTAGAACACCCAGACCCGGCCGTTCTGGCGATCGACCACGGTCGCCGGGTTGGCCGAGGACCAGTACTCGCCGGAGTGCTCGATGACCCGCATCGCCGACCAGGTGGCGCCGCCGTCGGTGCTCCGCTTGAGCACCAGGTCGATCTCGTTCCCCTTGCCTCCGGGGTCGCTGAGGTTGTACTTCCGCGCTTCGGCAAAGGCCAGCAGCGAGCCGTCCGCGGCCGTCTCGATAGCCGGGATGCGGTACCCGGCGTAGCCATCCTGCCCGGAGACGTAAACGTCCACGTGCGCCAGCGGCTCCGCGGCGATGGCTGCGGCAGCCGCGGCGACAAGCAGCAACGAGAGAATTGAAACACCCTTCATGACGACCTCCACCAGTTCGAGTTTCGAGGGCAGATGTGCGGTTCGGAATGGATGACAGTTTAGACCGCCCTGCCGTGGCCGTCCACACCGCTGCCCAGATCCACGAACGCGCCGAAGTCCATCGGCTTGCGTACCGTCCCCTCGTAAACCTGGCCCGGCTCCAGCGATTCCAGCAGCTTTTTGCGGGCTTCTTCCCGCTCCCGTTCGTAGTAGGCCCGCCGCCTCAACACCAGGTTGCGGCGGCTTTCGTTGGCTTCGGTCCCCACGCGACGGAGCTTCTGGCCCACAGACTCCTCGATGTTTTCGACGCGGTACAAGGCAATCCGGCTGATGAGATTCACGGAAGCTCGATCTCGTCCTTCGCGTGCAGTTGCGTCCAGACAGCCGGATCGACGGTGTTGCTGATCGCGTCGACCGAGCCGTCCAGCCTGGCCACGTTGACCACGCCGACGTGCTGGCTGCGAGCAGTTGCTCCGTAGTTGCCGCGAACCGGGCCGCTCGAACAGGCCATTCCCAATCGTTCCAGTTCGGCCGCCGAATACTTCAGCACCAATTCGGTGCAGGAAGTGATCATGTCGCCCCCTCGGTTCGGGCCGGCAAAGGGAAGGGCCGTGATGCTCGCGCCCGTCATTCCGATAGCCCACGTGCCGCGCGGGTCGATGGGCTCAATGCCCGCACGGACCTCGTCGACCGCGATGATGTTCGACGTGCCCTTGGGAAACTGCTCAAAGCCGAAGGAGACGTTGAAGCCTCCCAGGCCGCTGCCCCAAACCTTCGAGTTCGTGTTGATCAGATCGTTGGTGTCGCTGTGAAACCCGTCCGGGCAGGACGGCTGAAACGTGAAACAACCATGGTTCGTCCCCATGTTCATGGCGTAGTTGCCGCGGGCATAGCTGTGGCCCGCGGCGCCGGCCAGCAGGGCCCGTTCATACGGCAGATCATTGTTGGTGTCGGTCGGGCATCGCATCACCGGCAGATTGACGGTTCGAGCCGCCCGGTTCGCGGGATCGTCGACGGGAAGATGCAGGTTGAACGAATTGTGGACCGCCTGCTGCTCCAAGTACGGCAGCAGGAGCATGACCCAGTTGGCGTAGAGCCGATCGGGCTGGCTGCCCGGCGAGATTCCCATGGCAACTCGGTCGAATGTGCCGATCGGCAACAGGCCCGCCCCGTACGGCTCGCCCCGCCCGTTCCAGATCATGGCGGGGGGCAGCACCCGATGTGCCGTCTGATAGTTGTGCAGTGCCAGGCCGAGCTGCTTCATGTTGTTGGCGCACTGCGAGCGCCTAGCCGCCTCTCTGGCCATCTGCACGGCCGGCAGCAGCATGGCCACCAGAAGGCCGATGATGGCGATCACCACCAGGATCTCGACGAGCGTAAACCCCCGCTGCGTGCGCGTCATCATTCCCCACCTCCCGCCGTTTGAGATATGAGCCCTCTTGCCGACCCCTCGCGGCCGTAGATCGAAGAGCTCCGCGATGGTGCTGCGCACCCTAATTGGATATTACTAGCCTGTCAACCGAATTGCCCCGCAATACCCCCGCCTCCGGAGGCAATTGCCGGACGATCCTGCCCGCCGGATCGATCATTGTGGTGCCGCTCCAGGTGGAACAAACCAGATTCCACCTTCCCGTCTCGATGGCGCGATACCGGCAGGCAAGGATTTGCCGCTCGATCACTTCCCGATGATCGCGCCAACCACCGTCATAGACAAGATGAACAATCGCGTCGACGTCTTCGCGCTTCCGATACTGCGGCAGCCAGAAAAGAAACGCTTCGTAGCAGATCGAAACGGCAATCGTCTTCTCGCGCCCACGCTGGTCCCGAAACGAGAGCGTCCGATATCGATTGCCGGGCGACAGTCCTGGCTCCAAGCGAAAGAGTCGAATTATACGCCCTCGCATCTCCGTTCCGTCGAGCCACGCGGGCAGTCCCTCCTTGAACGGCACCAACACCTGCTTCTCATAGCAGGCAATCTGTCCGGAACGAGAGATGAGGCAGCCGCAGTTGTATCGCCGAATCGTCGGCACCTGCAACCCATAGCGTGTCTCGACGGCCTGTCTCCACATCGCGACCCCCACCAGGCAATTGGTCTCGTAGCGAGGGCGCAGCGTCGCCTCGAAATCGGCCACGGTCAGGCGATGCTCGAAATCGCGCGCGCCACTGCCGATGTCGCCAGTCGCGTCGTCCAGCGGGCTGACGCTCAGGCACGATTCGGGCCAGACGATCAGGTCAACCGGCCCGTCCCGATCCAAGCTTGCCCGGGTCAGCCGATCCAGTTCGATCCACGGGCGCCATGTGACGTCCTCTTCATAGCATAGATGCGGTTGAACGAGCATGGCGGAAAACGGTAGTGGGGCGACGTCTTTCTCGCTGGCAATCAGCATTCCTCCGAACCAGGCCGTCGCACCGATGCACGCGGCTGTGATGGGCCCGAACCAACGCCCCCAAACGCTCTTTGCCCGACGGTCCGGCATCGCGAGAAAGTTCACCCAATAAAGGACTCCGGCGACGCCCAGCGGCGTGATCCATGCCGCCCATTGTGCGACGGGCGTTGCCGCCAACGGCAGGGAGAGACTGGTCACCGACCAGACAAGGCCGCACCACGCCTGCGCCGTCTCGCAACCAACCGCGACAACCGCCGTCAGCACGGCGCCAACGACCACGGGCCTGTTTCCCTGAGCCCGAATCGCGAAGGCAATCCCCACAAATTGGAGGCTGAAGACGAGACAAGCGGCGGCGTGCAACAGCCAACCCCGGGCAGGAATCGCGGCGCGGACGAAGCCCGTCGACAGCCAGCCCATGGCAAACCCTACGCTCACCGCCTCTAAGGCCAAACGTGCAAGCGAATGATCGGACTGTCGTTCTCGCCAGATCCATACGAGCGGGGCGAGACAGAACCAGTACGTTGGCCACGAGCATGGCGGGAATGAAAGTCTGAACAAAGCCACTGCCCCCACGACCGACAGCCGGCGAGCAGTCCCTTGCACAACGCACACGGCGGCAACGAACACAATCGCGTCGATCCACGAGATGGATAGGCCCATAAGTATCGTCGCCACAACGAGACCCGCATGTAGGTGCACAGCTCGAAGCGGCACGAATGCTCTCCTCGTGGCATTCATGGCCACCTTCGCGCTGTCACGCAACCGCTGTTCGGCGTTTGAGAATCATTCCTGATGCGACGAGACAAACGATCCCCGCAATCAAACACCACACCCAAGCGCCGAACCACCCCTCATTGAAATTTGGTTCAGGGAGTCCATAGTGAGTCAGGTAAAATTCTTCCTCGGGCACGTCACGACTGATGATCTCAGCCGTCAATGCAGCTTCACTCCGGTAATCTCTGTCGAGCGACTCAATCCTCAGCGCGGTCCTGGTTGCGATGGGGATTCCGCCGATTGTCTCTCCGTACTCAAGAACCGCACTCTT
>JAAYCB010000371.1 GCA_012744395.1 Pirellulaceae bacterium | reverse complement strand
TGCATTCGTGTCATTGCAGAGTCTCCTCGTTTTAAGTCTCAAGTCTGTCGATCCGCGGGACCAGCGTCAACCGGCGGGCAAGTCGAGCTCTCAACCCCGGCAAGTCTCCCGTGTTGGAAGTCCGGCCGCCGCGTTTCAACCGGATCGCCCCGGTTCAGCCGGCCTTTCTCAGTGCCGGCGCGGTCATCGAATACTCCAAGGAAAACGTGTGCTCCTGGTCCTCCATCGTCTCATCGAGCAGCGGCGAGTAGGCGCGGACCTCGATCCTGTCCTGGCTGGGAATGAACCGCATGATCCGTAGCCAGCCGTCGCCGCCGTTGGGCAATCCCTGGTAGTCGACGAGAGTTTCATGGACCGGCAGGCCGGCCTCGTTGACGCTCACCTGCCGGCCGACGCCGAGCACGTGCCCGCTGACAACCAGGAAGATGTTCGGCGCTCGGCGGACCAGTTTTTCCCAAACGCCGTCGCCCGAGTTGCCAAAGACTCCGCCGGTTTGACTATCGCGCCCTTTCGGCCGCATGTAGCAGTGGGTGACAAGGATCACGCGATGCCGAGGGTGCCTGGCGGCCACCTCGGCCGCCCACGCAAGCGTTTCGTCGCGCGGCGAATACTCCAGGCTGAGGACCATGAACTGCATTCCGCCGGCGTCGAAGTAGCAATAGTTGTTGTCATTCGTTTCGCCCAAATGGCCGCCGTACCAGGGTTGGCCGGCAAACCGCTGCGGGCCGAAATACTTGTTGTACAGCGAGGTGTCCCGGTTGAGCTGTTTTTCGACCATGCCCAGGTCGTGATTGCCCGGCACAACGCTGTAGGACACGACGCCGTCGAGTTGCCGGTGCGCGCGATCGGCCACCCGCCACTCCGCCTCCGACGTGTTGTGGTTCTGGACGATGTCGCCCAGGTGGATCACGAACTTGATGTTCTCCCGTTTGACATTCTTGGCAATCCATTTCGTCTGGACGAGGTACGTGTCGGGGAATTTCTCCGCGTAGTTCTGCGTGTCGGGCAGGACGACGACCGAAAACGGCTCGGCCCCGTCCGAGAGGCCGGACATTGCCAGAAGCAACAGAACGACCGCGCTGATCTTCGACGGGCTTCTCAACGGATTGTCCTTTCAGCAGGAGGAAGCGGTTATCGGCGATCGGCCGTCCGGCGACGGAGTACACAGCCTTGAGCCGACAATTGCCGTTTTACAGGTCCACGATGATCTCCGCCAGCCAATCGTCACCGCTTCGCTCGACTTTCAGTCCGTGGTAGGTGATCGCTTTGACCTCCGCGTCGAGGCGGTGCCGCTGGGCATCGATCGGCTCGCCCCGCGCGGTGGCCGCCAGTCCGGAATCGCCCACGCTGACGTTGAATTGGCAGAGCAGGATGTGCCGCGTATCGAACACGCAGAGCAACTCCGCCAGCCAGTCGTACATCAGGTCGTCGAGCCGCTGGCCGTCGATGGCAATCGAGACCTCCTCGTGCGGCTGCACCTGGTCGAAGTTTTCGACGATCACCGAGAACAGCGCCCTGGCCGCTTCGGCAAACAGCCCGTCGAGGTCGGCCGCCCGAGCGCGGAGCCCGAGGTCGGCCGTGTGGTCGAATGTCTCGAACATGACCTGTTAGCTCTCCGCTTCCGCCCGTGGGGAGACCGCCACCACCACTCGGCCGGTGATCCGGCCCGCCAAGATGTCCTCGACCTTCTCCGGCAGTTGCTCCAGCGCGATGAACTGAGCGAACCGCTCCAGGTCGTCCAATCGCCACGGGCCGGCGAGCTTCTCCCATGTCTGATGGCGGAGTGGGATCGGGCACCAGGCGGCGTCGACTCCGGCCAGGGTGATGCCGCGAAGGATGAAGGGGAACACCGTCAACCCCGGGATCTCGACGCCCGCCGCGTTGCCGCACGTGGCCACGCAGCCGCCGCGTCGCGTCGCCCGCAACACGGTCGCCAGCGGCGCGCTGCCAACGGTATCGACCGCTCCGGCCCAGCGCCCCGAGAGCAGCGCCCGGCCCGAGTCGTCGCTGACGGCCTCACGGCCGACAACCTGCGAGGCGCCGAGCGATTTCAGGTAGTCCCGCGCCTGCTGCTTGCCGGTCACGGCGACGACTTCGAACCCCAGTCTGGCCAGAATTGCCACGGCGAAGCCGCCAACCCCGCCGGAAGCACCGGTGACGACGACCGGGCCTTTCTCGGGCGCAAGGTCGTGCTGGAGCAGGGCCTCGACGCAGAACCCGGCTGTCAACCCCGCGGTTCCCAGGATCATGCTTTCGCGGATCGAGAGCCCGGGCGGCATCGGCACAACCCAGTCCCGCGGCACGCGGACAAAGTCGCCATAGCCGCCCCAGCGGTTCGACCCCATGTCGAAACCGGTCGCCAGGACGTCGTCGCCCGGGCAGAATTCGTCGACTCCGCTCTCGACCACCTTGCCCGCCGCATCAACGCCCGGAATGTGGGGAAAGACCTTGTTGACCCCCGGGTGGCCGGTGACGGCCAGGGCGTCCTTGTAGTTGAGCGACGAGTAATCGACGCGGAGCACCACCTCGCCCGGCGGCAGGCCGGCCGTCGGCGCTTCGGCCACTCGTCCGGCGACACGGCCCGCGCCGTCCTTGTCCACAAGGTAGCAGCGGAACGTCTCAGGCAGCATGGCAGCAACTCCGCAAATCGTTACCTCGCATGACGGGCTTGATTCCGTGCGCCGTCTGGACGGAATTCATTCCGTGGACCCCGCGCCGGGACTTCGCTCCACCGACCGTCCGCCCGGAATTCACTCCGCTTGCTGTCTGGACAGGATATCCACTTGCCCTACGGATTTCCAGCTACCGGCTGGTGGATAAAGCCGTCGGCAAACCGGCGCAGCGCCTCGGCGCCCTGCCGGTGGCAGAAATCGCCGAGCGATTCTGCCTGCCGCCGGTCTTGGCCAAAGAAGGCAAACACCGCCGCGAGCGAGCCGACCAGCTCTTCCAGCGGGACGATCTCGCGGTAGAGAAACGCCAGCCGGTCGCCGCGCAGGGAGCCGCCCAGATACACGCTGTACTTGTCCTTCGTCTTGCCCACCAGTCCGATGTCGGCGTTGTAGGGCCGAGCGCAGCCGTTCGGGCAACCGGTCATCCGCACGGTGAACTTCTCCCCGGCCAGCCCGAGCTTCTCAAGTTCGGCCTCGAGTTGGGCGACGACGCCGGGCATCACCCGTTCGCTCTCGGTCACCGCCAGGGGGCAGGTCGGCAGGGCAACGCAGGCCATCGCCCAGCGGCGGACTTCCGAAACCGCGCCGTCAGGATCAACGCCGTTTTCGCGGAAGATCGTTTCAAGCCGCTGGCGGTGCCGCGGCGGAAGGTCGGTAACGAGCAGGCTCTGGTTGGCCGTGATTCGCAAATTCGGACCAAGCTCGCTGCAAATCTGCCGGATCGCGGTTTTCAGGCGGCAGCCCCCCCGGTCGATCACCCGGCCGTTGTCGATATGCAGCCCGTAGTACCAGTGGCCATCGCCCTGTTCGTGCCAGCCGATGTGGTCCTCGACCGCCGCGGGCGCCACGGGCCGCGGATCGGCGAGCCGGCCGCGATGGTACTCTTCGACCTTGGCACGGAACTTTTCCAAGCCCCAGTCGAAGATCAGGTACTTCAATCGGGCGCGCTTCCGGTCGGTCCGATTTCCGTAATCCCGCTGGACTCTGATCACCGCCTCGGCCACCGCGATGACTTGATCGGGGGTCACGAAGGCCAGCGGCTGGGCCAGCGCGGGGAACGTCTTCTCGTTGCTTGGTGTGACGCCCAGCCCGCCGCCGACGAGCACGTTGTAGCCGGCCAGGCGGCCGTCTTCGACGACTGCCAGGAAGCCCAGGTCGTTGGTGTAGATGTCGATGCAGTTGTCCTCCGGCAGCGCGATCGCCGTTTTGAACTTGCGGGGCAGGTAGGTCTCTCCGTAGAGCGGTTCGATCCGCTTGCCTTCGTCGCCGCCGCCGGCCAGCTCTTTCACGCCCGTTTCCGCGTCGGTCAGCCAGAGCTCGTGGTAGGCCTTCGTCCTGGGGAGCAGGTGGGCCGAGAGCCGGTCGGCCAGCTCCTGCATCTGATCGCGGACCGGGTCGTGCCGGCGCGGGGCAGGGCAGCAGAGCACGTTCCGCTCGACGTCGCCGCACGCGCCGAGAGTCGTCATCTGGGCCTGGTTGATCCGGCGGATCGTCTCCCTGACGTTCTTCTTCAACACGCCGTGAATCTGGATGCCCTGGCGGTCCGTCAGACGCAGATCGCCGTTGCCAAAGCGTTCGCAGAGATCGAGCTCGTCGAGCATCTGCCGGGCGGTGAGTTTTCCACCGGGCAGCTTCGTGCGAACCATCATCGAATAGACCTTGCCCAGCCGCTGCCCGTCCGGGCCCTTTTCACCCCGGCGGTCGCGGTCGTCCTGCTGGTAGAACCCGTGATGCTTGACGAGTTGTTCGGTGACCTTGTCGAAGGCCGGCTGGTCGCTGGCCAGCTCCTCGGCGATGGTCCCACGCAGGTAGTTGCTTTCGCTCTTGATCTTCTCGACCGCACTGAGTTTTGGCTGTTCGCTCATGTCTATTGTCCGCTCGGAGGAGGACCCTGGCCCGGTTTAGATCTTACATCACGCCGAAAATCGCACACGCAATCATTACTAAATCGACAAACAAGTAATGATTCGACGACTATTATACGTTGAGTTTTAGCAGATTCCAGTCGGCAGACAGAAGAGGCGGCGCCGGTCTTTGCCGCGCCGGCCGGCCCCGTGAATGCCGGGCTGTTTTCGCAAACCATGACTGCACAATGCTTTATCTTCAATGAACCCGCATCCTCCCCGAGCAAGATGACATGTTGGTGATCCGTGGCTACAATAGGCTCTGACCGCTTAGACAGGGGAACTGCCCACGGCAGCCCAGGCCCGAGAAGGAGGTATCCAGGTGAGTGCCACGGTTCTGGACGGAAAATCGCTTGCCCAGCAGATCCGCGCGGAGATCGGCGACCAGGTGGCCGATTTCACCCGCAAGGGGGGGGCGATTCCCTGTCTCGCCGCGGTCTTGGTCGGCGAAGACCCGGGCAGCCAGGTCTACGTTCGGAACAAGGAAAAAGCTTGCGCGAGGGCCGGGATGAAGAGCCTGCTCCACCTGCTGCCCGCCGAAACCACGACGGGTGAACTGCTCGACCTGGTGGCGCGGCTCAATGCGGACCGGAGTGTCCATGGAATCCTCGTTCAACTGCCGCTGCCCAGTCAAATTGACGGGACCCGGGTGCTCGACGCCGTCGATCCGCTCAAGGACGTCGACGCATTCCATCCGGAGAACGTGGGGCGGATCGTCCAGGGCCGTCCGCGCTATCTCCCCTGCACGCCCCATGGTATTCGCGAGCTTCTGCTCCGCAATCGCATCCCGGTGGCCGGCCAGAACGTGACCGTGGTCGGCCGCAGCGACATCGTCGGCAAGCCGATGGCGATCATGCTCATGCAGCGGAGCGAGGGGGCAAACGCCACGGTCACCGTCTGCCACAGCCGCACGAAGGACCTGCCCGCGGTCACCCGCCAGGCAGACGTCCTCGTGGTCGCCATCGGCAAGCCGAAGTTCATCACGGCCGCGATGGTCAAGCCGGGCGCTGTCGTGATCGACGTGGGGATCAATCGCACCGATGAGGGCCTGGTGGGCGACGTGGATTTCGAATCGGTCAAGCGGGTGGCCGGGCAGATCACGCCGGTTCCCGGCGGCGTTGGCCCCTTGACGATCGCGATGCTCCTGCACAACACGCTCGCCGCCGCCCGCCTCCAGTCCGCTGAAGCGCCGTAAACGAACTGCCCTCGGAGTCCTCCGCAACCGCCGCCTGCGGTCAGCGTCCGCGGCGTTGTCGCACCGCCTCGTAGAAGATCACCGCCGCTGTTACGGAGACGTTCAGACTGTCCGCCGCGCCGAGCATCGGCAAGCGCACGGCCTGCGCGCGGTCGGCGGCCCACAGGCCGCTCAGCCCCTCCGCTTCGCTGCCGAAGACGATCGCCGCGGAGCCCGTGTAATCGACCTCGGTGTAGAGCACGGCCCCATCGACGCGAGCGGCATAGATCGCGAAATCGCGGCGGCCGAGCCAATCCAGCGCCTCGGCGCTGGTCGCTTCCGCCACGGGAATCGTGAAGATCGTCCCCAGGCTCGCCCGGATGGCGTTCGGATTGAACAAGTCGGTCCGCCCGTCGGCCACGATCACGGCCGCGACCCCCGCCGCGTCGGCGCTCCGCAGCACCGCGCCCACGTTGCCCGGCTTTTCCAGGCCCTCGAGCACGGCGACGAGCGCTCCGTCGGGCGGGGAGAGCTCGGCGAGCGTGGCGTTCGGAGCCGGCGCCACGGCGACGATTCCCTCCGCCCGATTGCCGAAGGCGAGTTTTCCGAACAGCGGCTCGGCGACACACAGCAGTTCGGCGCCTTGCGCTTCGGCGCGCCGCAGAAGGTCGCGGGCCGGCGCCGCCCGGCAGAGCGATTCGCAGTAGTACAATCCGGCGGGGACAATTCCCGTGGCAAGCGCACGGCTGATTTCGCGGACCCCGTCGATGAGGATTCTCCCCTGCTTGCGGCGATGCCGGGCATCGCGGAGGCGGACGGCGTCGCGGATTCGCGGGTTCTTGGCGCTGGTGATGTATGCGGTCATGTTGTCGCCTTTAGCACGCGGTCCATCGTGCCACCGCGCCGCTGGGCATCTCCCGCCCGTCAGCCGCACGGATCGCCAAGGCCGCGGCGGCGACCTGGCCGGGCGAGCCGCCGGCCATCGCCTCCTTAAGCAGGGATTTGAGCGTCGCCGGCCCGTACTTCGGCGTATGGCACGTCAACAAGACGAAGCGGCAGCGGCCGGCGGCCAGTCGCGCGCAGTCCTTCAACAGCAGCGGGAGGTGTTTTGAAAGCCGCCAGACCTCTCCCCGCGCCCCGTGCCCGTAACTGGGCGGATCGAGGATCACGGCATCGTAGCCATGGTCTCGCTTCAACTCCCGGCGAACGAATTTCGCGGCATCGTCGGCGATCCAGCGGATGCGGGCTTCGGCCAGGCCCGAGAGCTCGGCATTCCGCCGCGCCCAGGCGACGGCGTTGCGGGCGGCGTCGACGTGCACGACCTCTGCGCCGGCCCGGGCAGCCGCCATCGTGCATCCGCCGGTGTAGGCGAACAGGTTCAGCACCCGCAGTACCGATCCGGTCGCACGCAACTGGCCGGCAATCCAATCCCAGTTGACCGCCTGCTCGGGGAAGATTCCCAGGTGCCCGAAGCCGGTCCGCTTCAGCTCGAAGCGAATCGCCCCGTGGCGGACGGTCCAACGCTCGGGCAACCCCGGGCGTTCCGACCATGCGCCGCCGTTTGGCGACCTGCCGCCAAAGCGGGCGTCGGCTGCCGCCCAGCGCGCCGCCGTCGCCGAGCGAGGCGCCTGGTCGGCTGCCGGGCACGGCCGATCGAGAACGAGCGGCCCGAACCGTTCAAGCCGGCGGCCTTCGCCAAAATCGATCAACGAGTATTCTTCGGGCGCAAATGCCAATCCGTTCGTACTCCCCAAATGGCCACCTGCGATCGACCGTCACAAATCAGCGATCGGAGTGCAGGACCTCGGCGATGCGGTCGTTAGTCACCGGGCGGATCAAGCCGTTCTCGCAGATCAATGCCGTGATCAATCCGGCGGGCGTCACGTCGAAGGCCGGATTATAGACGTCGATTCCGTCGGGCGCGGTCTGGCGGCCGAATCCGTGGGTGATCTCGCGCGGATCACGCTGCTCGATGGGAATCCCCTCGCCCGAGGGCAGCGCCAGGTCGAAACTGCTTTGCGGCGCGGCAACGTAGAAGGGAATCTCGTGCGCCGCCGCAGCCAGAGCCACGCCGTAGGTGCCGATCTTGTTGGCGGCGTCGCCGTTGGCGGCAATCCGATCGGCCCCGGTGATCGCCGCTTGGACCCGACCCTCGCGGATCACCTGCGCGGCCATCGAGTCGCAGATCAGGGTGACGGGGATCCCCCGCCGCTGTAGCTCCCAGGTTGTCAGCCTGGCGCCCTGCAACAGGGGGCGGGTCTCATCGGCGTAGACGTGAATCCGCTTGCCCGACTCGACGGCGGCGAAAACCACGGCCAGGGCGGTCCCGTAGTCGGCCGTCGCCAATCCGCCGGCATTGCAGTGGGTCAAGACGCCCTGCCCGTCGCTGAGCAATTCCGCCCCGTGGCGCCCGATCGCCCGGCAAATTCGCCGATCCTCCTCGTGAATCGCGATCGCCTCGGCGAGCAGCACGGCGGCGATTTCACGGGGCGATTTCCGGCCTCGGCAAGCCGCCGCCGCACTCCTCATCCGCTCCAGCGCCCAGAAGAGATTGACCGCCGTCGGGCGGCTGCTGGCCAGATAGCCGACGACATGTTCCAGCCGCGTGAAGAAGCGGTCCTCGTCCCCATGGACGAACGGCTGCATGCCGAGGCATACGCCGTAGGCGGCCGCGATCCCGATCGCCGGAGCCCCGCGCACGCGGAGCGACGCGATCGCTTCGCAGACGGTCTCCACGTCGCGGCATTCGATCATGCGAAACTCGGTCGGCAGCAGCGTCTGGTCGATCAGTTCGAGCCGGCCTTGCGGGCCGCCAACCCAGCGGATGGTCTCAATTGTGGTCACGTTCGTCTGCGGTGGGTTCCAGGTTGCGGGTTGCGAGTCAAAAAGGCGGGATGGTTGAAGAGTTCCCTGGTTCCCACGCTCCCGCTGGGGAACCCTCTCTCCACTTCAAAAACCTCCAAAGCGGCTCCTGGCAGAGCAGCGTCCGTCAGCCGTGGGCGGCCCGTCACCTATCGCCCGTAGTTTGTGACCTGCCTTCCCGGATCGCCGCCTGCAACTGTTCATTCTTGTCTGCCACGGCGGCGGCCAGTTCCTGCTTGAAGCGGACCAACTCTTCCGCCAGCGCCGAGTCGGAGAGCGCGAGGATTTGGACGGCCAGCAGGCCCGCGTTTCGCGGACCGCCGGCGCCGGCGGCCACGGTGGCGACCGGCACGCCGCCCGGCATCTGCACCGTCGCGAGGAGGGAATCGAGCCCGCCGGCCAACTCCGTGACAACGGGAATGCCGATTACCGGCAAGGTCGTGTGGGAAGCGCAGACACCCGCCAGATGGGCCGCCCCCCCGGCCGCGGCGATAATGACCTTAATCCCTCGAGCGGCGGCGCCGGCCGCATACACGCGGACCGACTCGGGCGCGCGGTGGGCGCTGATTACGCGGACCTCGTGGCCCACGCCAAACTTCTCCAGCGCCGCGCTGGCCGACTTGATCTTTGTCCAGTCGCTTTCGCTGCCCATGACGATGCCGACGCGAATCGAATCTGCCTGACCCATTCGAGATGCTTCCTATCGGGCGGATGTAGAAAACGTTCCCTCGCCGGGCGGGGCGCGGTCTCCCGGCTCGACTGCTTCCCCTGCCTTTAACCATATCGGTCAGATGCTGGCTGGAGCAAGGCCCAGCCCAGCCTGCTCCGCGCCCCCCGCGGACATCGCGCGCCCGGCGAAGTCGAAGTCATGCTAGTCTTGCTTGGGGGGAAGGACCGCGTCCGGCAGCACGTGCGGCAACGTCCGGCGGCGCGGAACGGCGCGTCCGGACATGGCCGGCGACCGTCAACCCCGACAATCCAATCCACCCGATCGAAGGTGATGCAATCCGTGACACGACCAACAACAGGCTTGGAGTCGGTACTTGCTGCGTGGCCCGCTGGTCTGCCCCGAAAGGGGGTTGCAGTGACCACGCAGGGCGAACAGATCGTCTTCGCCAATTTCTCGATCGGTTCCGGCTGCATTCTGCTGGAGAGAACGACGCCCGACGCAATGGGTGGCCGGATGATTCTCCTCCCCTTCGAAAACCTGGCCGTCTTCAAGTTCACCGACACACTTTCAGAGAAGGCGATTGGGAATCTCGGATTCCATCGTTGAGGAGCCCTCTCCGCGCAGTCTGGGTGCAGTCTGGGTGGATTATTGCGACTGGACGGTTTAGGCGATGTGCGCCCGGCAAGCATCGGCGATCGACAGCGTGTTCCGTCAGGAATCGGTCCGGTGGCGAGGCCCGGGTTCATTTTTCCGTGTTATATTCCTATAATGGCTCTTCCTAGGGGTAAAACATTTCCATCCAAACGGCAGTGCCTTAGCGAGGAACTTGGAGAATCCGTAAGACGGCCGGGCGTCGGGTCTGTCCTGCCCCGGATTTGGTAGTTCGTCCCATGAAAGGAGTTTTCCGTGGCCAAGAAACCAGACAACCCGGAACAAGAACAGGAAACGACAGCCGCCGGCGGCCAGGGTGCGCAGCAGCAGCCTCAGCAATCGGAGCAGCCTCAGCAACCACAAGCTCCGGCTCGAGTACCACTGCAAATCGACGACTCGAACGCGCTGGCGAACTACGCCAATTTCTGCCGCGTGACGGGCACGCCCGAGGAGTTGATCATCGATTTCGGCCTGAATCCCCAGCCGATCGGAATTCCCACGCAGCCGATTGCCGTTACCCAGAGAATCATTACGAACTTCTACACGGCCAAGCGAATGCTGCACGCCTTGACGATGACTGTCCAGCGGCATGAAGCGACCTTTGGGGTCCTGGAAATCGATGTTCAGAAGCGGGTCCGGCCCGGCCTGATCGCCGGCGCCGGCACGCCCCCGGGCACACCCCCAGGCACGCCCCCGCAGCGCTGACGCAAGCCGCGCGTCGCCGTAACGCGCCGCTTGCCACCCGGACAGCGCCCTAACGCGCCCCGGAACCTCTCGGAAGCATCCCTCCCACCCGAGATTTCCGCGGCGCGTTTTTTTGCGCTGCAGGTGGGCCGCCCCTTTGGGCCACGGCCGGCTGCCCCTGCCGCCGCGTTCAGCCGGCAGGCTGATCAACGGCGGCGCGGCGGAGTCTTCCCCGAGCGCGGCTGAGCACCGGGCCGATCGTGTTCTCGGACACGCCGGTGGCAACGCTGATCTCCCGGTACGACTTCCCTTCCAGGTGGAACATGCGGACAATTTCCGCATCGCGGACGGAGAGCTCCTGAAGCAGCCGCTGCACCTCGTCAGAGTCTTCGACGCGCTGCTCGGCGCTCTCGGCCGCCAGGTCGGGTGGCGTTTCCGCCACCGCCACGCCCGCCACCGTACGATCCAACGAGCGCTTGATGATTTCGTGGACCACCACGCGCCGCGCCACGACAGCCAGATACGTCGCCAGGCTGCTCTCGCCCCGGAAATGCCGCAGAACCGCAAAGTCGTTGCGAATCAGCGCAAGAAGAACCTCCGCGCACAGATCGTCCCGGTCTTCTGCCCCGAGAGAGATATTGCGAGCGACCGAGGTGTGGTCGACGACATGAACGATCAGGCCCAAGAACCGATCGACGAAGTCCTCCCAGGCGCGGGGCTTGCGCTGAAGACAACGTTCCAATAGATTGCGATCGATCTCCGAAAGAGCCACCTCTCGCCTCCCCGCGTACGTGACCGTCGCCCTTGGCGCCCAATGGTTGCGCGTTTGAGGAGCCAAAAACGTCAGCTTCGCGCAAATCCGCTGCGCCTGCGGGACTGACATATTTATTGTAAATCCGGGAGAAAGGCAAGGCAAGCGAAACCGCCCGCGATGCCAGGATGTCCTGCCGTCGGCCAAGGGTTGACAGACTCCTCCCGCAGCCCTATGATTCCGTCGTTTATCGGTTCAGCGGCATTCCTTCAAGTCGTTTCTCCTAAAGGAGTTGAAGCGAAACAGCAAGCGCTGCTGGCCGATCGGCCGGCAGTGAAGCAGCTGCCCTGGAGCCGGGCTTTCCCCCCCGAGCGAGTCACCAATCCCAGCCAGCACGGACAGAAACCCCCAGATTCATGGGAGACAAGGCGTCATGACCCACGTTGTGTGCAAGCCATGCTATGACTGCAAGTACACCGACTGCGTCGTCGTTTGTCCCGTCGAGTGCTTCTATGAGGGAGAAAGGATGCTCTACATCCACCCCGACGAGTGCATTGACTGCGAAGCGTGTGTCCCCGAGTGTCCGGTGGAGGCCATCTTCCTCGATGAAAACGTCCCCGAGGAATGGCATGAGTACATTGCATTGAACGCCGAGATGGCGCCGCAATGCGAGGTGATCACCGAGAAGAAGCCGCCGCTCGCCGACGAGTGACCCGGCGAGCCGGTGCCGCATCTGGGCATTGCTGCTCTGCCATCCGGGCGCATCGATCAGCCCCCGGCCGCGGACGGGATCGGTCGCCGAGACTGCCCCACGCCGGTCTACTGGCTGGCCTGCACCGTCGCGAAGACAGGCGATGCTGGAGGGATGGGCAAAGCCGTTCCCCTTTACGGGTGCCAGGGATGTATCGCCCGCAAGGCGTCGCAAGACGCTCGGCGGTTGGCGCCGGCACAGGTCGCCGCGGTTGCCCAAAAGCAAGAGTTGCGCCATCCCGGCGTGCGGATGACCGGTTTTCTCGTCGCCGTCGCAAAAAAAGCCAAGCACGTCTTGCATCGGAAGAAAAAAATTCTTTAGGATGGGGGAGTCTGGTGCGTCCTCGTGCGTTCGCATCTTGGCGATGATCGATTAGGCTGGGGAGCGACTGAGATGATCCGTTACACGTGCGATCTCTGCAAGCGGGATCTCGATCCCGAGGTTGAGTTGCGTTTTATCGTGAGAATTGAGATATCCGCAGCCTTTGATCCCGTTGATGATGGCCGCGATGACGATCGCGACTACCTCCAGGAGATTCAGGATATTCTCGAGCGCCTCGAAGACGCCGAGAGCGACCAGATCGGCGACGAGGTGCTCCAGCAGATCCGGCTGGACCTGTGTCCAGACTGCCGCAAGCAGTTCCTCAATCGACTCCTGATGCGCGAGAGCGCCAAGCTGTTCGATTTCAGCAAGAACTGACCTTCCCATCACGCCGCGCGCTGCCCGCCCGGACGCCCCGGCAAGTTCATTCGGCTTACCCTGCTGGGTGATGTGAGCGGAGGGACCATGCCTGGGGCGATTCACCAACCGATGCGCCGCCGGATCGGGCGGCCGATGACGGTTGCCGCGCCGGTGCTTCTGGCCGCGCTGGCGCAACTCTGGCTATCGTCCGATTGCCGCCCTCGCGACCCGGAAGCTCTTGGCGAGGGTTTTCACCGCGTGGCCCGCGTGGTGGACGGTGACACGCTGTTGCTCGACAACGGGGCGCGTGTCCGCTTGATCGGCGTCGACACGCCGGAGACAGTCAAACCCGATTCCGCCGTCGAGGCATTCGGCCCGGAGGCCGCCGCTTATACGGGGCGCTTCGTCGCCGATGCCGGCGGCAGGGTCTACCTTCGTTTCGACCGGGAGCGCAAGGACCGATTTGATCGCTTCCTGGCGTATGTCTTCCACGACGAGCGGATGCTCAATGAGGAGTTGGTCTTCCATGGCCTGGCCAGGGCCCGAACCGAATTCTCTTACTCCGAGGCGGTCAAACGCCGACTCCGCCAGGCGGAGGCCGACGCCAAGACCGCGGGACGAGGAATCTGGGGGCCGGACGAACATCGGTAGGGTGGTGCAGAGCGGTCCAGCCCGAACCGGCTGGAAACCGCCCGCTCGGCCATCCAGGCACCGGACAGCGGGGCACGATCAACACGCCAGCGCCGCTCCACCGCATTCCCTCCTTGTCGGATCGGGACGGCTTGGGAGTGCCTTGGAACGCAAAAAAACGCGAACCTCCCCGCTTGACCGGGATTCTTAAGGACGGTAGACTTTCCTGTCGATCTCTTTCTCGGAGCGGCTTTTTTCGATGGCAACCCTGGCAGACCTTCTGGCCTTATCTCTCTTGCCCCTCGCCGAGGGATCGCCTTAGGGTTTGCGCAAACAGACTGATCCGGCACGAAAACGAACCCTGAGGCCACGCCTGCCTCAGGGTTCTTTTTTTTACAGCGATCCCCATGAAATTCCAAAACGTCCAACTTGTCAAGAAAAGCACCAGCCGAGCGCCGCTCCGTCGGGCGTGCGCAACCAGAGCATGGTTGGCGTTGTCGCCGCCGACCAGGGGTCGGCAGCTTCTTGCTTGATCTTTCGGCCGTGTTGCGCGGTTCGCGCCGCCGGCCTTCCCCCAGCCATGCATCGTTCGCTGAAGACAGGACTCAAAAAAAATGTCGGAATCGGAATCACGCAAGATCGTCATTTTCGACACAACGCTCCGCGACGGGGAACAATCGCCCGGCGCGAGCATGAATCTGGCTGAAAAAATGGAGGCCGCCCAGGCGCTGGTCGACCTGGGCGTCGACGTCATCGAGGCCGGTTTCCCGATCGCCTCGCCGGGCGACTTCGAAGCGGTCCGCGAGATCGCCAAGGCCGTTCGCGGCCCCGTCGTCTGCGGGTTGGCCCGTTGCCGCAGCGAGGACATCGATCGCGCCTGGGAGGCCGTCAAGCACGCCGAACACCCGCGGGTTCACGTGTTTCTGGCCACCAGCGCGATCCACCGCGAGCACAAGCTGAAGATGGACAAGGAGGAGATCATCCGCCGCGCAGTCGCCGGCGTCCAGCGCGCCGCCGGCTACTGCTCGAACATCGAGTTCTCGCCCGAAGACGCCGCCAGGACCGAGGAGGACTTCCTCTGCGGCGTCGTCGAAGCGGCGATCCGCGCCGGGGCCACGACGGTCAATATTCCCGACACCGTCGGCTATGCCACCCCGGCCCAGATGGGCCGCGTCATCCGCACGCTCCGCGAGCGCGTGCCCAACATCGACCGGGCAATCATCAGCGTCCACTGCCACAACGACCTGGGCATGGCCGTGGCCAACAGCCTGGCCGCCGTCGAAGCCGGCGCCGGCCAGATCGAGTGCACGATCAACGGGATTGGCGAACGGGCGGGCAACTGCTCGCTCGAGGAGGTCGTGATGGCCTTGCGGACGCGCAGCGACTACTACAGGGCCCACACGGGCGTGGTCACCCAACGGCTCGTTCCCACCAGCCGCCTCGTTTGCCACATCACCGGAATGCACGTCCAGCGCAACAAGGCAATCGTCGGCCGGAATGCCTTCGCCCACGAGGCCGGCATCCACCAGGATGGCATGCTCAAGGAGCGAACCACCTACGAGATCATGCGCCCCGAGGACGTCGGCTTCACGGCCAGCGACCTGGTACTCGGCAAGCACAGCGGTCGGGCGGCGCTGGCCGCCCGGGCCAAAGCGCTCGGCTACCGCCTCACCGGCGAGCAACTCAACACCGTCTTCGATGCCTTCAAGAACCTCGCTGACAAGAAGAAGGAGATCTACGATGGCGACCTGGCCGCCCTGGTCGAAGAGCAGATTGGAGGCGTGGCCGACATCTGGTCCCTCGAAACATACCAGATCACCTCGGGCGCGAACCGCGTTCCCCGGGTGAATCTGGCGATTCGCCGGGGCGGCGAGGTCAAACGCGCCGAGATGAGCTGCGGCGACGGCCCGATCGACGCGATCTTCCTGGCGATCGAGGAATTGACCGGCGTCACCGTCGTCTGCAACGACTTCCGCGTGCACAGCGTGACGGTGGGCAAGGACGCCCAGGGCGAGGTCACCGTCCAGCTGGAGTACAAGGGGAACCTTTATCGCGGCCGCGGCGTGTCAACCGACAGCATCGAGGCCAGTGCCAAGGCGTTCCTGAACGCCATCAACCGCATCGTCGCCCTGGGCAACGGCGGCCAGGAGGAGCCGCATCCGAACGTGTAAGCCGCAAGCGGCCAGGCCGAGTGGCGGAATCGGTAGACGCACGGGACTTAAAATCCCGTGGGCCGATAGGCCCGTGCGGGTTCGAATCCCGCCTCGGCTAGCTTTGC
>JAAYCB010000040.1 GCA_012744395.1 Pirellulaceae bacterium | reverse complement strand
GTCCGGTCTGCAATACGGCTGGCCGATTTGCTCGAATGGTTGGCCGCCGTTCCGATCCGGCAACCGTGACCACATCCTCGATACCTCGGCCGGAATAGCCATGCCGACCCCGCCGCCGGGCGTCGATCACACCATCGACCAGAGCCGATTCTGGAGCTACCATCCTGGCGGGACGCAGTTCCTGTTTGCCGATGGATCTGTCCACTTCCTGAGTTACACCATCAATTATGCTACGCTGCAAGCCCTGGCGACCAAGGCGGGATGCGAAGTCGTCGGCGAATACAATTGAGGGTCTCCGTCTTCCAATTGGCGCGGCGATCAACGTCGCCCCCCAGCCGGACGGCATACCGATCAGGAAGAGCAAGATCAGAAGGAAGGAATTCTCCGTGAAACGATTGATGACCGTTCTTCTGGCCAGTCTACTGCTCGCCCCTTCCGCGTTGGCTGACTGGGAGCAAAGAGATTTCCTCATCTGTCTCTGGGGTCAGCCACAGGCTGGCGATGCCGAGGCGCGCGCACGGGCGCTGGCGGAGGCTGGCTTCACGGTGGTCTCCTGGGACGCGAATGATTTGGACACGTTGACTGCGCACGGTCTTAAGGCAATGGTCCATCAGGCGACCCCTGAACTGGCTGCGAAGCTTGCGAGTCATTCCAGTGTCTGGGGATACCATCTTGTGGATGAGCCTTACCCGGAAGACCAGTTTCCACCGCTCGCCGAACGGGTAAGGGCGCTGGCCAAGGCAGACCCTAACCACGTGGCGTTCATCAATATGCTGTCGACGACGGGCGAGTTTCTGCGGACTTACCTGTCAATCGTAAAGCCCGAACTGCTCAGCTTCGACTACTACCAGTGGTGGTGGGGAAGCGACCGGTACTTCGAGAAACTGGAGCAATTCAGGGAGGCCGCGCTGTTGGCCGGCATTCCGCTGGCGAGTTGCATCGAGGTGTCCGCCAACCCCGCGGTCGAGCGCGGCGACATGACCTATTTGCCCGACAACGCCCCGAAGCTGCGACAGAGCGTCTACACGACGCTCGCCTACGGCGCAAAGGGAATCGAATGGTTCTCCGCCAGCCTGTTGTTCGAACCGAAGACGACGCGGCTGACGCCCGCCGGTCGGGATGTCGCTGCACTGAATCACGAACTCCGGCGGATCGGTCCCGTAATGATGCCGCTCCGCTCGGTCGACGTCTACCACACGCCGCCGCTGGCGGCTGGCGTCCGGACTGCCCCGAAGGAGCACTGGGTCCACCTGATTGGCGAAGAGGGCCGCCCCGGACTGGTGCAAGGGATGTTCAAGGATGCCTCGGGCGTGGACTACATGCTCGTGGCGAATCGCGACTATCGCCAACCGCAGAGTGTCGTCGTCCGCCTCCAGTCGAAATGGCTGGGCATCGCCCCCTGGCAGAAGCCCAAGCGATACAAGTACGCGGTGGAGAGGTTCGACAAGACTGACGGCAAATGGATCGAGATCACCAGTTCCTCAGCCGTCGGGTTCACGTTTGTGATCCAGCCTGGCGATGGAGAGTTGTTCAAGATCATCACGACGGTCGAATAGGCCGGGAGACAAGACGATTGTCAAGTCGCCAAAAGATGCCGGCGCGTCTGCCGAGCCGCTCAAGGAGGCCTCCAGCCGCGGGCGCGGCTGTGGTGCGCCGGCCCGGCGGCCCCAAGAGGAGCCAGGCCCGGTGAGTGATCGCCTGCGGGCGTAACCTGTCGCCCCCGCGGCAACGAAGGGTATAATGACGGGGTACTCCTCCGGTTGCCGATCCTCTTTTCCGAGCCGTTTCGATGTCGTCGCCCGATCGCAATCCGCCGCCAAGTTCCGAAAACGTTCCCGAGAATCGGGAAGACGGCCTCCTCGGCGCCCGCGTGGAGGAGCTATCGGCCAATCGGGATTCCGCACCGCGGCCGATTGTCGCGATGGCCCCAGCCTCCGAGCCTCGCTACGCTGAGCCGAGCCGGCCCTCGCTGCTCCGGCTGTCAACCTGGACGCTGCTGGTGGCGATGCTCTTGGCACTGCTCGTACTCCCCAAATTGGCGGAGCAGATCCAATACTCCGTGAGCCGGGGCGACCAACGTGCCAAGGCCGAGGTGGCTCGCCAGGTACTCGCCCAATTTCCCGAGTCAGCAACCCGTCTTGCCTATGTTGCCAAAAGCATTGCTCCGAGTGTCGTTGGCATTGAAACGGCTCAGCTTTCCGCGCCGTTGCCGACCGACGAAAGGGAACTGCTTTTCGGTGTTCCCAGCCTCCGCACGGAAGGGATGGGCTCGGGCGTGATTGTCGACGCGGAAGGGTACGTGGTGACCAACAACCATGTCATCGACCAGGCCGCTCAAATCACCGTCAAGATGAGCGACGGCTCGAAAATCCGCGATATAAAGGTCGTGGGGCGCGATCCGCTGACCGATCTGGCGTTGCTCAAGATGGAGGGTGGGCCGTTCCTGCCGGCGCCCTGGGGCGACAGCGGCACACTCGAGGTGGGCGACCCGGTCCTGGCGGTCGGCAACCCCTTCGGCCTCGACCGCACGGTCACGGCCGGGATTGTCAGCGCTACCGGGCGGCGAGCGCAAATCTCACCGCTCGCTCACCAGGATTTCCTGCAAACCGACGCCGCGATCAATCCCGGCAACAGCGGCGGCCCCCTGGTGAACATGCAAGGCGAAGTGGTGGGGATCAACACGGCGATCTACGGCCGGCAAAATCTGGGCATCAGCTTCGCCATCCCCAGCCAGATCGCAAAAAAGGTCTGCGACGGCT